>JBMCUO010000009.1:0-28029 GCA_048622455.1 Candidatus Saliniplasma sp.
AGATATGAAGTACTCCTCTCTGAAACAGCGAAGAAGCAACTTAAGAAACTTCCAACAAATCTAAAAGAACTTATCAAAGATAAACTCGCTCAACTATACGAAGATCCATATCATTCAAGACCGATAGAGATAGGGGTGCTCTAAACGAATACCGAAGGCAGTTGAGCGTTTACCATAACGTTTTAGATAAAGTGTATCCCAAAAAACAGATCGGATCATACGTTTTCTACACTCATAAAGGAGAACTGGAGAAGATCGATCCCATGTCAGAAAAAGAGTTGGTTGATTTAATCTTTTAACCTTTCACAAGCGCTAAATCACTTATTTCTATGATCGCTGTTAAAACTTTTCAAAGCCCATCGTATGGACGGATGCTCAGTGATCTTTGGATTGAGTATAACCTCTTTATCCATTCTTTCAGGTTCGAACTTTTTATGTTCGTAGAATCGGTCGATGACATCAAACTCTTCCTCATCTAAAGAAGACATTATCGATTTGCTGAACTCTTTACTTTTTTCAATCATGTTTTTTATGTCAAGTGTCGATGTTTTCTCAATTCGAAGTAGGTTCTTCAAGCTTGAATCTATTGAAATATTCTGGATATTGTCGTCCACATCGATCTCGTAGAGTTTAGGTTCTCCACGCATCAAGCTGTCGATTACGGCACATTTACTGAATACCGGACGGTCGATGTCCATCTTCGTGATCTGAAAAACATCGAAAAGGTCTCGTGGAGTTCCTCTGTAAAGTAGTGTACACCATTTGTTCGCCATCAGTTCCTCCTTTATCGGTGTTTTTACAGAAAAAGTTTCTCCGGTACCTATGTGTTTGAAGTCTTCAAAGGAATCGCTTCTAAGGATAGGGTATCTTCTCATATATCCTATCTCTATATTGTAGGAATCATTCAATCCCTTTTGATTTTTGTACCCAACTACAATCCTAGCAAGGGGATAGCTAGGGTCAATAGATATATCGGATTCCTTGTATCCCTGCTGATACAGTAAAGACTTGATCCTCTCATCGATCTCCCGTCTCACTTCTCCCCAGTCTTTCTCATCCATGTGCCGGTAATTCAAATCTATGTCTATTGATAATTTTTGTATTTCTTGAGAATATATGAAAGTGAATGCCGTACCCCCATAAAGTGAAAGGCGATCCTTTAGAAACCTAACAGCAGATATATCCTCAAGGATATCTGATATCCTGCAAACCTTTTCTACCATCTTAGGTTCGAAACCATACTCCCTTGCCAAAATATCGAAATCGTACTTTTTTTCACACTAGATCCCTCTCATAATATTTTCAAAATCGTCCGGTACGTACAGATTCCAACGTCTGTTCAAAGAACCACTTTTTCCCTGTATCAAATAACGAGGTCGGTCCGTTATATGTTCTTCAAGTTCATCCAAAAAGGCTTCATCTAGATGCTCGTAGAACTGAGAATGCTCCTTCAACGATTCAAGGATGTAACCCACACGTCTGTAAAGTATTTCTTTACCATATCCGTCTAGAAGTTGTAAAATATTATTAAAATCAATACCGCTCAATCCAACCAAACTCTTTAAAGATTCTTCCCAACCTCCTGCGTAATCCACCCTATCGATACAATCGATGAAGGTTCTTTCCTTGCTGCTGATCCGCAGTGTATCTTTCCCATACTTCTTTTTTTCCACACCAGTATCTAGATCTTTTACGAACACAGGCCTGAACTCGACCTCTTGGAACTCAAAAGGATCGAACCTATCCCTTTCACCAACACAGATGTATACTTCGTTGTAATGTGAGTAGGAACATCCGTAAAATTCTAAAGCGGTATGAAAGCCGAGGAAATATCTGTTCTTAACTTTAGAAGCGATAAGGAACTTGTCCGCTATATGTTCTTCTATTTCTTCGATAGGCGATAGAACAACATAGATCCCTCTCCTAACTCTGTGTAGTTTACCTTTATCTATGAGTCTATCGACATATTTTCGGTAAACATATCGACGGTCAACATGATCGCCGATTATCTTCCGGGCGGACTCTACGATCTCTTCGAAACTCACTACTTCCCGTGCTAGGAGCGATGAGTAGAGTTTTTCTATCTTAGTCGTCATCATCTTCCACCTCTTCGTTCAATGTGTTCAAATTTTACAACTATTTAAATTAGTTATCCTTAATAGGGCATATTACTTTAACATATTTAAAAATTACCACGTACATTATTTACAACAAATTAAAGACGTAATCCATTAATTGGCATATAATTTGATGTTACACAAAAACTCCTTGTTTTTACTACAATAAAACCGTTTAGCAGTCTTAAAAAATATACTAAAAAGAGGATGAGTTTAGATATGGTATTTATTATAACGAGTGATTAAGATGGTAAAAGATGAACTACTGAAAAGGATAACACAGGACCCTGATGTTATGGCCGGGAAACCGGTTATCAAGGGAACAAGACTGACAGTGCAATACATAATAGGATTGTTAGCTGAAGGACCGTCCATCGATGAGATAGTGAACGAGTATGATGATCTATCTGAAAAAGACGTGAAGGCTTGTCTTCTATTTGCCCCTAAGTCTTTGGATGTAGAAAGAAATGAGGTTGGAGGATGAACATTCTGAGAACAAGAAAAACATTTTAGACGAACTTTTATAGAATCATAAAAATGATCTGAAGGATAATTTTGTAGTTGTTACTGAAAAAGATGTTAGATAGTCAAGATGTGAATTGTAAAAGGTCGAACCCATGTCAGAAAAAGAGTTGGTCGATGACACCAACCACTTCTTCATCTAAACTAATCAAGGAATTCATAGACTTACTGCACAGGTCTGGTGAAGACAAAACGCACAAATTATATATAACATATAACAGCATTTAACAATATATAACAAGGGGTAAAAATGAGCAAAACAACTATCCAGATCGATAAAAATACTCGCCATGAACTCCGACAGTTCGGAAAGAAGGGTGAAACATACGATGATGTTATCAATAAACTCATGGAGATAGCTAAAAGAACAGAATTTTACGAGGATGTCGACCGTATTCTAGAAACCGAGGAGTTCGTTCCACTTGACGAGATATGAAGTACTCCTCTCTGAAACAGCGAAGAAGCAACTTAAGAAACTTCCAATCGATCTAAAAGAACATATCAAAGATAAACTCGCTCAACTATACGAAGATCCATATTATTCAAGACCGAAAGCGGACATAAAAAAGTTAAAGGGACCTGACCGAGATTATTATAGGTTGAGGATAGGTGATTACCGAGCTATCTACGTAGTAGAAGCCCATAACGTAAAGGTGGCTAAAGTCCTTCACCGAAGCAAAGCTTACGAATGGATCGATTGATGTAGTTCACTTAACCATTCTATAAAAACAAACAATAATCTTCTTTTGATGTATATATTTAAAAATCCTTAAATTATCCAAATTTTAAACATATCATTAGACGATCCTATCGAAAAAACTCTTCAGAATCTACGAGAACAATATCTAAAAATCCGGCACACAGATATACCCAATAAATATTCTCCTAGATCCGCTACAGATAGATATCAGTTTTCTCTAATGCCTTTTTTACTCTCCTACCCAACATTGTTCTGATACATCGTAACATTATCAACAAATGGATTCCATCTGATTGTGAACAGGGCTCTATTAGAACGTCGTTCTCTTACACCTACTCGGATCAATAACCGTAAATCTTAGCGAAACTCTTCCTATTCCCGTAAACTATAAAAAACATTATCGTAATAATGATTATTGTGATAATGAAGTTTGTCAACCGCTCAGAAGAATTGGATTCGTTAGAGAAAAGATATAGTTCTGATAACTTCGAGTTCGTCGTACTTTACGGTAGAAGGAGGGTCGGGAAAACAGAACTGATCAAAAAATTCTCTAAAGATAGACCTCATATCTATTTCCTTTCTCCCCAGGATACAGAACTTATGCAGATAAATAAATTCTTGAAAAAGATCTCAGATCATTTCGACGAAGTGAAACCAGATATAAACAGTTGGGATGCCTGTGTAGATTATCTTAAATCGAAGCTGGAAGAAGAAAAGATTATCTTCAGTATCGATGAATTTCCATATCTCGTACAGAACAATAGAGCTATCCTCTCTTATCTTCAAGGGATGATAGATGATATCAAATCAGAATCGATGTTGATCATCTGTGGATCTAGCATAAGTGTTATGGAATCCGATGTGATGGGACACAAAAGCCCTCTATTCGGTAGAAGGACAGGACAAATAGATTTACAACCTTTTGATTTCACAACCTCTTTAAAATCCATAAGATATCCTTTTGAAGAGGCTGTTCGTTCCTATTCGGTAACTGGAGGAACCCCGATGTACTTACTCAATTTTGATTATAGCAGGCCACTCAAGGACAATATAAAAGACAAGATACTCGATAAGACATCTTTCATGTACGAAGAACCATCGTTTTTACTTAGAACAGAATTGAGGAATCCCAATAGATATCTAAGTATTTTGGAGGCTCTAGCTAATGGACATACAAAACCCAATAGTATATCAAATGCAACTGGAATAGATCCAGGACCTCTTTCAAAATATCTTAAAACATTAAGAAAACTAAGATTGATAGAGAGAGATATCCCCGTTACTGCAGAACAGAAGAGATCTAAGAGGTCCATATATAAGATCAAAGATAATTTTTTCCGATTTTGGTTCCAATTCATAGAACCTAAAAAATCCTGGATAGAAGAAGCTCCAAAAAAAGTTCTAACCGATGATATCTTACCTACTTTGGATATATACACTTCTAAGATATTCGAAGACATCTGTATGGAATATATCTGGAAAAATTATGATTACCATAAAGTAGGTCGTTGGTGGTTTAAGGAGGATGAGATCGATATAGTGGCACTTAACGAAAGAGAAAATAAGATCCTGTTAGGTGAATGCAGATGGTCGAAGAACAAGGTGGGTTTTGGTCTGCTTAAAGATCTAAAAGAAAAAGCCAAAGAGGTAAGATGGAAAAACGGTGAAAGAGACGAGGATTTCTTCCTTTTCTCTAGATCTGGTTTCACAAAAAATTTAAAAGAAGAAGTCTCAGATTCCAAGGATATACATCTTGTGACTCTACAGGATATGGAAAATAAGATATAAGATTAAATGAACTTAGAGAAACTTGAGAAGAGAATTTGTCAAACTCTGGGCCAAATACGTAAAGGAGCACTCCGACAGGAGATGGTTAAAGCATCAGAACGAGATGATCGATTCTTAGTTAAAATGATACGTTAGAGCTGATTATTTTATAGAGTGACAGACGTTGATCAAAGTTTAATATTTTTTCAACTTCCAAAGGTATATTTTCTATCCTATACTCTCCTTCAGTAATCTATACTTAATATCTCAATAATAATGCATATAAGGGAGTTTGTTCTATTTCATTTGATCACTTAATGTCCAAGGTTTACTTGCTATAACTTAGATCTGATTTGCGATCATCTCTCTCCAATCAAAACACCCCTCTCTTCCTTGATCGCCCCTCTTCTACATCTCATTCAGAACTTCTCCAGAGAGAAAGAAGGGAAACCCTTTCCCTCTTCATATGTAACCACCTGTCTCTTTATCTTCTTTCCCGATCAGATAATTCATAGCTTCTGAACCCTGGACCTCTTTATCACAGGCATCCAAGAAATCCTCTCTCGTGACGATCTCCTTTCCATCCCTCATAGCTATCCTTCCAGCGTTGAGTACTACGTTCTTGATCTGTCCACCGGTGAACTCATACTTCTCAGCTAGTTCTTCGATATCTAGGTTCTCTCCTAAAGGTAATTCTTCGGGGATATGGTATCTCCAAATCTTCTTCCGGGCATCGACTTCAGGTGAGGGCAGTTCTAGTTTGAGGTCCAAACGCCTTTCAACTGCTCTATCCAAACCTATGGCGATGTTGGATGTGAATATCAGGAGACCGGAGTGTTTTTCCATCTCCTGAAGTATGATGTTGACGACCCTGTTCTCAGACTTATCTACACTATCCCTAGCAGGTGATCTTCGATGCAGTATCCCATCGGCCTCGTCTATCAGTACCACGGCGTCTTCACTCACAACATCGAATATCCTCTTAACGTTGCTCTCTGTATTACCATGATAACAATCTACAAGGTTGCTGTATGAAACCAGGTAGAGGTCCTTACCCAACTCGTTAGCTATAGCTTTCGACAGCATCGTCTTACCGGTACCTGACTCTCCAGAAAAAAGTATGTTAACACCTTTCCTATCACCGGCTATAGTCTTTAAGTTCCATTCGTCCATGAACTTGCTCTTATTCCTGCTCTGCTCGATATACGAACTAACGGTGTTTTTCACTTCAGAAGGTAGAACTACCTCGGAAAAACCAACTTCCGGTTCTAACTTTTCCACGATATCGAAATCATCCTTCCCTTTATCCCCATCGAGTTCCTGATCAAGTTCTAGATGGCCATGAAGCTTATCGATGATCCAGTTGTTCAAGAGGAAATGTTCATGCTCCAACATCGTACGTTTTTTCCCGTATCTACTATGAGAACCTGGTCTCCGTCTTCTACTGCTTTTATCCATGTGTATGATATCTTTTTCGAATAGACTAGAAGAATCGATAAGGTACTTCCTAGCCTCTTCTGGGTCCGTATCAGTTATCAGTTTTAAGGCTATTATCAGCACTTCTCCTTTGAGAGTAGGTTCAAAAACTCTGAGACCCACTCCCATCTTAGAATAGAGCAATTTCACTATGTGCTCTTCCACTTCGTTAGAACAGTATCTTTCAAAGAACTTATCGGATACAAATGGTCCCCGACCTTCCACACTTTTTTTCTTTTTCTCTTCGAGTTCTTCAAGTTCATCCTTTACTTCCTTTTTCTTCTTATCTAGATCGATATAGGAAGGATTACTACTGATGAATTTAGCCTTGTCTATTATACCCAGGTAAATCGTTTTTACCGCCCTCAAGTACTGTTTATTATCTTCTATAGACTCTACTTCCTTTAACTCCAACAAGGTTTCCAACTGCGCTCTTTTTACCATATCTAAAATATCCATATCTCTTTCTCTTCCCATTCTTATATCCTCCAAAATACATCTCCAAAAAAACCGTTAAAATGTTCGTGGAGTAAATCGCTAGAGAGTTCGTTGCTTAAAATTAAGCAAATATTATGACACTTTGTATGTACCCTTTGTGTCCTTTTTTCTCCTTTCATAACTAATAACTCCATTACTTAACGGCTGTAAACATTATATAGAGCCCATACACTATTTATAATTAACTGAATATTTCGTTATGTGATCTGAAATTCATCTATTAATCGTGTCTATATCTCAGTTATCGGTTGAAAATTTTACGAAAAAAATAATTTTAAAAAGTTTCACAGATCTTCTATTTTGTTAAGAAACTGCGCCTTAAATTTCATTAACCGACTTTTCACCACAACCATCGGGGCAGCGAATTTATTACATACAATAGAAATCGATCGATGGAAAAAGACGGAGTCCGTTCATCTTCAAAATCAACACTTCGATTATTTTAGTACGGAAACCATGAATACATAACAAGGTTATAAACAAATTACACCTAAATGATAGTTGATTCATTTGTGAATTTGAAATAATGTTATTTATATATCGAATGATAAGAAGAGTAAGTAAGCCTACACGTGAGGCGGAGTTTAACACCTAAAATAAAAAAAGGGTGGGAGGGGTTTCCCCTCACGTGTGGTGACTTTTTTCTAAAAAAACGATCAAAAGATATCATTGGCCAATATAATCATCCGATAAACAGCCCAGCGTCCACTATATTTTACCTCTTAAAATGATGTACTCCGGAACACATTTATATACAATAAAAAATTATTTTATATACTGTGGTCTTACCTTGTCAAAACTTAAGCAGGACCTATCCTATCTGATGTTAGGTCAACAGGGTGGAGAAAAAAGGTCAGTAAAGGACATAGTTCTACTTCGACCAAAAGGTTCTGACTAGAAAGGTATTTACGGGGCTTTAGAACCCTTCAATCGTGGCGGAGAGAAGGTAAAAGGTCTGGTACTCTCTTCATATCATATCAGTGAAAGAGAGTCATAACAACTCTAATATATCTTCAGTGGACGTTATTATGATCGAGTTCTCCTCTATAATATCCATGGCTTTTTCGTGTATCTCTTCTGAAAAAGCGGCGGTAGAATCTTCGACCAGTACGACTCGATACCCGTTCTCCACTTCTTGAAGGACCGAGGCCTGAACACACTCGTTCGTGAGAACTCCTGCCATTATCAATGTATTTATACCGTTCTCTCTCAGCATTTGATCCAACCCGGTACCACTGAAAATGTCCGGATCGTTCTTTGTGATTATGATGTCATCATTCGTCGGCATCACCTCTTTAAGGATAACGCCTTCCTTATCATCTAGATCTTCGATAGAGTCGTCATCACTTTGATCCCGATCATTAAAAGAAGAACCCGACCTGATCTTCGTGAATACGATCATCATCTCAGAGTCTCTAAAGTTTTTAAGAAGTTTCTGTATATTCGGGATGATCAAATTCTGGATACGGTAATAATAATATTCATATCCCTCCCGCACCCCTAACTCCTCCGCCTGCTTTAAAACACCATGTCCCTGTGCGGTCAGGTTGTACTGTAGATCTATGATTATGAGAGCTAATTTACCCTCTGATAATTCCTCTCGAGTTAATGGTGAGGACAATGATTTTAATCCCTTCAAAGGAGACTCTTTTATCTAAACCACCTTTCCTATCTTACTAATCATAAGACTTGATTATTAATAAATTTTTCATACCTTCAGAGGGACATTTTGAAGACTACATCATAACTTTGTAAGATCGAATAGTATCACATATCTACGATCACTCGAGGTTGACATACTCAGGACTCTTCGATGGTCTTCTCTTTCCATCTACCGGTCCTGAAGTAGCCGTAAGATAGGAACGCTATGATGATGTTGCTTAGTGACATACCGAGCCATACCCCAAGTATTCCTAGTCCCGCACCGATCTCTAGAGTTGTGAATCCAAGTGGGACCGTAGAGAAAGCTAACAAGTAGGACAGCCCGATCCTCAATACCATTATCCGGGTAAGGGAGAATATCATGGCGGCTTTGGTGTGTCCAGTACCCCTGTAAGTCGAATCGAAGATCCTATATATACCGTAGAATGGGATCGCGAAAACGAATATAGCTACGAACCGGGAGGTTTCGTTGATGACCTGGGTGTAATTTTCCAGAGCGGCCTCATCTGCGAATACACTGACCATACCCGTTCTGAATATAAAGATGATCACGGAAATTATCACCATCAAGACTGCAGAGACCATGATGGTTTTTTTAACGATATCTTCAGCTCTTTTCGTGTTCTCAGCACCTATATTCTGCCCGACCATGGTCATGGTGGCACTTGCGAAACCCCATATGCCTAAGTTCACCAGTTGAATGATCCTTCTACCGATACTGTAAGCACTCAAGGGTATTGTCCCGAAAACCGAAACTATGGCTATCAAACCCACAAAACCCAAAGCACTTCCTCCCCTAGCCGCAGAAGCTGGTATACCTATATCGAATATCTTCTTGACCCACCTTAACTTCAGTTTTAGATGTTTCAGTTTCAATTTTATACCCACTTTACCGCTGAATAACAGGTATACACCGACTCCCGACGCAACCCCCCTGGTAGCTACGGTAGCTACTGCTGCCCCAGCTACGCCCATGGTCGGAAAGGGACCTATACCTAGGATCAAAAATGGGTCCAATATCAAGTTCAATACCACACCGATAACTCTCAGGTACATCGAGGTCTTCATATCCCCGACCCCCCTGAGTATGAAGCGGAAAGAGGTGAAAGCATAGGTTATCGGAGCCCCGATGAAGATGATCCTTACATATGCAAGCGCTAAGGGATAGACCTCTTCTGGGGCTCCTATGATATTTCTAAAGACCCATCCAGCTATAAAATAACCTGTCACCCCAGTGATTATACTGATTATGAGGAGCAGCCCGAAGACCTGCCCGGCTGCTTCATTTGCTTTTTCATCTCCTCCCTTGCCTGTATGTTGAGATACTAACGATATCCCGGCGGTCGCTAGTCCCATCCCCAGAGCTAAAAGTACCATCACCAGCGGAAAAGCAACACTGGGTGCTGCTAGGGCTTCCTCACTCACCCTACCGAGCCAGAAGGTGTCTGCTATGTTGTACCCTGTCTGCAGCATACTACCCACAACTATAGGCCAGGCCAGTATGAGTAGGGTTTTAACGATAGGGCCTTCGAGTATCTCTTCTCTCCTTTCCTCTACAGATCTCATTATTATCTACCCTTCAAAAGTATCTCATCGATGATATCATCGAGCGAGTTTCTCGCCTTCTCGACTGCTTTCCGCTCTGTAGAGATCTGTCTAGCCCTAGCGCCGTCCACAGCAGAAAGTATGATGGTAGCTATGGTACCTGGATCCTCTTTTTCAAACACACCTTTTTCGATCCCATCTTCTATTATCCCCTTGACTTTACCGTGTATCAATTCATCATTCTCAGTGATCTGCCGTCTATACCTCTCATTATATGGTGCCTGGGATCTCAACTCCAAAAGAGCCGTATGGAACCTTTCAGGTATCTTACCGTTCTTGGTCCCGAAAAGCATCCTATCTATGACTCCATTCAACCTTTCCAAAGGATCTCCGGTATCCGGTACGATATTCCTTTTGAAACCTTTCTGTAAGTATTTTATAAAATCTACCATCAGGTTCTCTTTTGTCCCGTAATGGTAATGGATAGTTGATTTACACTTGTTAGATTCCTCGGCTATCTTTTCCATGGTTAGATCAGCATAACCGTACCTGGTTATCGCACGAAAAGTCGCATTCATGATATCTTTTTGGACCTCAGGCGGGATATCACTATCTCGAGTCATCTTTGTTAACTGACTAGTTAGTCAGGTTTTAAAAAACTTGGGGATGATCCTCCGATACGGCGAAGATCTCAAAGACGATGTAGATTACATACCTTGTATCATACCTAAACATGCGAAAAAAGTCTTAGAACACCGTAATCACTTTATAAATACGATCATTAGGTATAGCTGTTAAAGGGTTTGAAAAAGATGGCTGGAACATGGATAGAGGAAGCAGGGAAATTGTTGAAAGAGGCCGATAAACCTCTTCACCACGAAAAAGAGATCATGCCAAAAATCACTGGACTTGGGGCGGTCTTGGAATTAGAAGATTGGTGGGATAACTTAGAGGAAGGGAAAATAGATCAAGACCTCCTTGAAAAATTCAACGAAGCTATAAAGGTGGATGACGGTAGATATGATTATGTAGATATACCTCTGATTTCCAAAGATGCAAGGATCGAGAAAGACAATATAGATTCAGATGAAAATAGATGTTGGAGGATAATCGATAAGGCGGAATATCGCCTCTACCGACCTAAAGATAGAGATGAAATCCGTTTGGAAAATCTTGATAAAGCGAAAGTTGTGCACAACTCACGCACACCTGAAAGATCGATCAAAAATAATCTACCAGAAGATGTCCAAAAAGTGAATAACGGGGAGTACCATTTGAAAACAAACTCTTAGTGAACATCGTGTTACCAACACAACATCTAACTTCGATTGTTTTTATATAGTAACCCAAAAGGAGGAGAAATAACTCTCCTCCCGATGGGCACCGTTCCTCCGCTAGATGTAGAACACTCCTACACAGGAGAAGTGCCTTTTGATCATTAAAACAACCCGCTAGGGTGCCGTGGCCATCTCAATTAACAATCAAATATGTTATTTAACGGTTATATCTATTATTAATCCACACACTATATTTATATTTAACTGATTTATCTATTACTCTACAAAATATTTAAATATACACATCACATATATTAAAGTATATGACAGCCAAGGAAAGTGGCGTTCATATCGCTGCAGGAGGATATGAGTACGACCGTATACTGAAGCCCATGCTCCACAGGTATCCAGTGGATAAACTCGTTTTATTGAGATCAAAATCCTCACCATACCAGGGCCCTAGAGATCTAGCAAGAAGATTCAGCGACAAGCTTCACGAAAATCCAATAGATATCAAGATACATCAGGTAGATATCTACGATTTCAACGACGTGTACTCCAAAGTTTTAAAAATTCTTAAAAGGGAAACCGAGCGTAAAAAGAAGATATACATCAACATCTCGTCTGCACCAAAACTCACTCTCGTAGCCATGATGAGTGCTGCTTTCATGATGAAGAACCATGCTGATATAGAGATATTCTACGTTTCACCAGAAGAGTACCTCATACCAAAGATCATCGAGAAATTATCTGATGTTGAAAACAATGTAGAAGATTTGAAACAGCTGGGAGAACAATTTTTAGAGAGTGGTACGGCTAAGGGACTTAAGGATTACGAAGAGATCCCCGTATTTCCTGTAAAGAATATCACTGAAAGAGACAGGTATATACTGAAGGTACTCGAATCGAGTGAGGGTGTGGATTCCATAAAAGAACTGGTGACCATGGTCAACGATCTGAAAGAAGAGCGTATCGAGAGGTCCAGCATCCAGTATAGGTTGGAAAAGCTCAAAGAGAACGGTTTGGTCTACACTGAAAGAGATAACAAGAAACTAAAAATCTTCCTGACAAGAGTTGGCGAAATATATCTAGAAGGAGAAGAACAGTAAGCTTTTATTATAATATAGTGAAAGGTCGAAAAGATTATTTTTAAATACTTCTATCACGTTAAACTGTTTTGGGTGAGAATTATATGAAAGGATATAGAAATAAACTTTTAGTCATAGATTTGAACGAATCAACTACTATGATACAAGAGATACCGGATGAATGGTTTGAAGAATATATCGGTGGAGAAGGAACTGCCATCAGATTACTGAGTGAACATGTGACCCCGGAACTCGACAAGTTCGATCCTTCCCAACCCATAATATTTTCGACAGGACCTTTGACAGGAACTTCGGTTCCTTCTAGTGGGAGATGGTGTATAGTTTTCCGTTCACCAGCCACAGGTACTATTGGTGCATCTAACTGTGGTGGAAAATTAGCTCCTGAAATAAAGAAAGCTGGATACGATATGATCATGGTGAAAGGAAAGGCCAAGGACCCAACCTACGTTTCAATAATCGACGATGAAGTCGAATTCCACGATGCGGGTGATCTTTGGGGCAAAGGTGTTGAGAAAACTGATGAACTGATAAAACAAAAAGTCGATGTAAAAGGACTCCAGATCGCCAGTATAGGACCCGCCGGGGAGAACAAGGTACTCTTCGCAGCTGTCATGAACGAAGGTCATCGTGCTGCAGGTAGAGGTGGAGCTGGAGCTATGATGGGGTCTAAAGGCTTGAAAGCCATAGCCGTTAAAGGAACAAATAAGATAGAGGTTGCAGACCATGAAGCATTGAAGGAAAAGGCGAAAAAAAGTCGTGAGGAACTCTTCTCTGAAGACTTCGTTAGAGAGGAACTCAAAGAATACGGAACTCCTTCATTCTACGCTGCCATCGACGACCTTGGAATTTTACCAACGAAAAATTGGCAGAGGACCACGTTCCCCTTGGGTCGGAATCAACTTGATCACAACGCATACTACGAACAGCTGGATGTAGAGAAATATGCATGCTGGGGATGTCCCATAGCCTGTGGTACTGTAACTGAAGTAAAGGAAGGTAAATACAAGGGCAGCAGAGGAGGCGGTCCAGAATACGGGACCGTAGCTGCCTTCGGAAGTAAAACTCTAGTGAAGGATATGAACGCTATCGCTGCAGCATCACATACAGCCAACGATATGGGTCTTGATCACATCTCAGCAGGGCAGGTCATCGCAACTGCCATGGAATGGTACGATAAGGGAATAATTAGTCGTGAAGATACCGGAGGGATAAGTTTAGAATGGGGTGAAGCGGATTCTGTCGTAGAACTAATCGGAAAGATATCTAGAAGAGAAGGTTTCGGAGATATCTTAGCGGATGGTGTAAAAAAAGGTGCCGAACGATACGGAAAAGAGGCTGAGAAAGCCGCCATGCATGTGAAAGGACTAGAGATGGCTGCAGATGGCGTAAGAGCTAGCAAAGGCGAAGCAGTGACCCATGCGGTATCCCCGAGAGGTGCTGACCATCTAAGGCCCTGGTCACCGACCGTAGATGCTTTCGGTTACAGAGAACCGGATCTAGATATTGAAGGAGACATAGATTTCTTAGAAGATGGAAATAAATGGTGGGTCAAACCATTTCAGGAACTTAGTATGGCGACTAACATGCTGGGAGTCTGTCTCTTCACGGTGATAACTCTAGCGAACAAAGTCTCCACATATGCAGAACTTCTTTCGATAGTTACTGGAAAAGAGTTCAGCAAAAAGGACCTTTTGAAGGCTGCTGAACGAGTGCTGAATATGGAACGGATGTTGAACGTGTCCTTCGGTTTCGATAGGAAAGACGACACTTTACCGGAACGCTTCCTCAAGGAGAAGGCTCCTGATGGAAGAGGAGAAGGACAGGTCGTTGACCTTGAAAAGGCTCTTGACAGCTATTACGAATCCATGGTTGGGATAAGGAAACAGGAATTCCAACGGATGAAAAGCTAGAAGAACTGAACTTGGGCTGGATGAAATAGATCTCGTCACTTTTCCCTTTTTTATCAATTTTTATAAACATTCTTCAAATTTTTTGAAAATTAATCCAAATTATTATATATCTCCATTTACATATATCACTGCCTTGTAAATTTGGAGAAGGTGACAAGATGATCGAACCAAATTTGGAAATTATGATCCCCCTTGTGGGATATCTGGTTCTGATAACAATCATCGGCTGGTGGTATGGTAAAAAAATTAAAACAACCGAAGACTATTATATAGGTGGATACCAGATACCTGGTTGGGTGCTAGCACTTTCTGAACGCTCTACGGATATGTCCGCCTGGCTGCTTATCGGTATGCCGGCCATGGCATGGGCAACAGGGCTCAGTGCGATATGGATACTAGTGGGTACTGGCGCAGGTATGGTTCTACAGTGGATATTCTACTCTAAGAAGTTCATGGACGAGAAAAGAAGAACCGGTGCTATCACTCCCAACGACTACATCGCAAAACGGTTCCCCGGTGGTGCAGACGGAATCAGGATCGTCGGTGCTCTCGTGGTATTTCTGTTCTATATACCATATGTTGGATCACAATTTGGCGCTGGAGGAACTGTACTAGAACAGACCTTTGGTCTTGATCCGCTCTACGGTACAATAATCGTCGCTGCAGTCGTAGGCTATATCGCCGTTGCTGGGGCTATGCTGACAGCTAGCTACACCGACGCTGTACAGGCCCTGATGATGGTAGTGACCCTGATAGTTCTACCACTGATACTATTTTCCATAGTGGTCTCTGATCCTGATATGGCGATCATGGCAAGTCTTGAAGGCGTTGAATACGAAGGAGTAGCACTCGGAAGCTGGTTCGGTGGTGAAGAAGGTGCTGCGGTCGGACTGTTGTTCGGTGTAAACCTTAGCTGGATATGGGGATACCTAGGAGGCCAACCTCACATATTCGTGAGGATGATGGCACTTAGAAACGAATCAGACAGGAAGAAAGGGATGGCTGTGGCTTTCGTTTGGGGTTTACTGACCTCAGTAGGTGCATTCCTTATCGGTATACTGGCAAGAGTTATTCATGGTGCTCCTGCGGATCTAGTAGAAAACTCAGAGATGACACTGCCATACATGGTACTGGAACATACCCCCGGATGGCTGGGCGGTCTGCTGCTTGCAGGAGCCCTAGCTGCTATGATGTCTACGGCTGACTCCCAACTGGCAGTAGCCAGTTCAGGGTGGGCCGAGGACTTGTACGCTAAAGTTCTTAAAAAAGACGTTGAAATAAACGAAAAAAGAAAAGTGATGATATCGAGACTGACCTCTGCAGCAATCGCCATTTTAGGTCTGATCCTGATCCTGAGTACTGAAGAACTGATCTATGAAGTCGTCGGATGGGGTTGGGCCGGACTAGCGGGTGTTTACGGTCCAGTCATGACGTTGATATTCCTGGGATGGAAGAGATACTCCAAGGATGCGGTGATATTTACCATGGTAGTAGGTCTACTATTTACAGCGATCTGGGTGTTCACCGGTCTAGAAACAGAAATCATAACAGCAAGATTGGTCAGTTGGCCAGTAGGACTGCTCGCAGGTATAATAGGTGGATTCATATGGCCCTCTGAGGACTTTAAAAAGGGAGAACAGATGATCGAAGAGGAAGAGGAATTCGGTGAGGAAGAATTCGGTGAAGAAGAATTTGAAGAGGAATTCGGTGAGGAAGAATTTGATGAAGACCTAGAAGAGGAGGAACAACTCTTCGAGGAAGAAGACGAAGAATTGGATGAATTTTGATCCTACTTAAACCCCTTTCTTTTATTTTTATTCAATTTCTGTTTCAGCATCGGGCTTATCACTAACCAACTTCCTAGAGATAAGGACCGTCCAAATGAAGTAGATTATTAGTACCATAAAGACACCCCATACCGTTAAAAAAATATAAGCTATTATAATACCCACCATCCACATCAAGAATATTCTGTTATCGAACTCTCGCTTTCGAACATCTTTGCTGATATATAGAGTCACGAATAATAAAATCAAAAGGTCAAATATCATACCCCACATAGTGTCAACTCCAAATATTCGAGTATTTCTTTATTCAATTTACCAAAAGCATATCAGATTTACCATATATAAAGCAGTTGGAGAAGATCGTACCTAATCTAATTCTGTCAACTCGGCAGCCTCTTCGTTTCCATGCTGTTTTCTATATGCCAGTATTCCAGCCCGAATAACTGCATTGATGGGACCTTCGTCGGGATCATACCTTTCCATGAACTCTTCGCAAGGAAAATCACTGCAATATCCACAGTGATCAACTTTTTTATCTTGAGCACATGAATATGTTTCACACTCTCCCCAGAATGGTTTACCCTCCACTTCAGGACAACCTTTACACTCGGGTTCCTTCTCACCCTTGAACCAGTCACAGTCATCACAGACTATCCCACATGAATGACAAATAGTCATATCTTTAGCTGCACCAAATTAATTTATTTCGATATGATGTCTGAAAATGTTTATATCTATAAAACCCTTAAATTCATCCATGGATAGATTATTCGATAAAATTCTGGTCATACCACCTGGAGAAAGTTACAAAGAATGTGTTTCTAAAAATCCAGAACACGACACGATAGATTTAGAAAAAACGTTGGAGCAGCACGAAAATTACGTGAGGATACTCGAGAAACATGGTATCAAGGTTGAAAAATTACCTGTTCAAGAGTCATATCCTGACAGCATATTCGTCCAGGATACAGCACTCATTGGTGAAGAGTCGAATACCGCATCCATATGCCGGTTCGGTGAACCGTCTAGGAGGGGAGAGGAAAAGGTAGTTGCAGAACATCTTAAACGGGATGGATACGAGGTCAAGGATATCCAGGCACCAGGGACCGTAGAAGGTGGGGATATTCTAGTAACTGATAAAAACAAAGTTTTCGTCGGTGTTTCCGAAAGAACCAATGAAGAAGGTATCGACCAACTTTCAAGACATTTTCCAAAAACAGAATTCGTAAAAGTTCCGGTAACTGAAGTTTTTCACCTATTATCTGGTGTCAATTTCATCGGGGATGGAACTTTAGCGATCTGTCCAGATATAGTAGATTTGAGTTACTTCGGGGAATTTGATTTGGTAGAGATCCAAAGATCCGATCAAGATACAAAATACAAAAACAAGCCGATCAACCTGATGTACCTTGGCGACGACAAGATATTGATGCCGGACGTATATAAATTTACTAAGAAGATACTGGAAGATCGTGGATACACCATAATAACCATGGATATTTCGGAGTTCTGGAAGGGTGATGCGGGAACTACCTGTCCCATGCTGCCGTACTACAAAGGGATCTAACGATCAATCCAATTCCTTTATCTCTTTTTTAAGGTCATCCACAGAATAACTGGATATGTATCCCTGGTCGATCAGGAATTTCTCCATCTCCCATACAGTGATACTTGCGATATCAGCTGCTCTGTTGATAGTGATCTCTCCTTTTCGATATCGGTCGACTGCTTTTTCTATCAAATGCATTTCATAACTCTTCATTAATAGTAAAATAGATCATATGCCATATATATCTATTGAATTATATCTCAGTTGAAAATCATTCCATCTCGTAGGCCATATCCCAAAATTCTAACTCCAACCGGCTGCTGATCACGAAGATCTCTTTCAATCTCCCTCTTTCACCCTCACTGGCCTCTTCTGCCATCTCGTTCATCATCTCTTTACTCCAATCCGACAACTCTTGGAACTCATCTGATGAGTACATCTCTATCCAATCTCTATATGGATTGTTTTCACTGGTGTCCCCAGTTTCAGCCAATCTTTTACCGATCTCTAAAAACCCCCAGAAGCATGGGACTAAAGCCGCTATGATCTCCGGAAGTGTACCCACAGATGCTGTCCTAACTAGAAAATCTGTATAGGCTTGACAGGTGGGTGATTTTTCAACTCTTTCAAGCTCATCTTCAAAGATCCCGAATCTTGCAGCATACTGACGATGCAGCTCCATCTCTGTGTTCAGCACACCATCTAAAAGTTCAGCGAACTTCTGCATGACCTCCAGTTCATTGGCTTTCCCGGCAGCGAATGCAAATGCTCGAGCATAATCGATAAGATAAACGTAATCCTCTCGGAGCCAGTATTGGAACTTATCCCTATCTAAAGTTCCATCACCTATACCTTTTACAAAAGGGTGTTCATGGTATGCGTACCATATATCAGATGCTTCTTCACGGAGCTCATCACAAAATGTCATCTTATCAAAACTTCCTTCATAAGTTGTAACCCCGTTCAAACTAATAATACTTATTATACATAATGACCGTAAATTTAGGCTAGAACCTTAATAGAAGTGAAAGTTAACTTATATCATGAAGATAGGGTATCCGTGCATAAATAGAACACTCGACTGCACAAGCAGCAGTACATTTCGCTTGAAATCATACTCTGTTGAAAATCTTATAAAGAAAGTTGAGGACAACCTGAACTGTTTAGAAAAAATCCTTAAATTCAACATCGAAAATGACATGTTATTTTTCAGGATAAGTTCGGATCTGGTCCCCTTCGCTTCCCACCAAGTGAACGATTATGATTGGGGAGAGCACTTCCACACACAATTCCAAGAGATCGGAGACATCATCAAAGAGAATGATATCAGGATATCCATGCATCCGGACCAGTTCATCGTTTTAAACTCCAACAAAGAAGATGTTTATCACCACAGCGTTGACGAACTTCTGTACCATGCAGAGGTGCTGGATCTTCTTGGACTGAACAACACAGCTAAAATACAGCTTCATGTTGGTGGTGTATATGGCAACAAAGAAAAAAGCAAGAAGCGATTTATAGACAGGTATCAGGAGTTAGATGAAATTATTAAGAAACGATTGGTGATCGAAAACGACGAAAGGTCTTACAGTGTTAAAGATTGTTTAGACATAAGCGAAGAGTGCGGCGTTCCAGTACTTTTTGATCATCTCCATCATAGTTTGAAAAATGATGGTGAAGAACTAAATTTGATTTTGAAAGAAGTCGAAAGTACATGGAAAGAACAGGATGGAATACCCATGGTTGATTACAGCTCTCAGATGATAGGTGAAAGGGAAGGTAGACATGCAGAATCTATCGATAAAAAGGATTTCCTAAGATTCATAGAACATTCAAAACAACACGACTTTGACCTTATGCTTGAAATAAAAGGTAAAGAAAAAAGTGCCGTTAAGGCTGTTGACCTGGTTTCCGATGATCCTAGATTTATTCCAGCTCAGATTTGATATCGCTCAGTTCCGATTTTATATCCCTCAATTCTTTTGTTATGTTTCTCAGTTCCGAAGCGATCTCAGAGTTATCTCCATGCCTTGAACCGCCACTCATACCTTCCATCATCTGCGCAAAAGGATTCGCTCTACCGGATCCTCTTCTTGGCGGTCTTTGTCCCTGAGTTTGCTGTTTCCTTTCTTCGATCTTCTCTCTCATCTTTTTTCTGAACTCTTCAGCACGTTCTTCTGGACTCGCTTTTTCGTCGGATTCTTCATCTGTCATGATACCGTGTGGGTATGTATGATACACTCTTTTAAAACTTATCCATAATATATTGTTTTGTTGATAAAATGATATTTTCTTCATTTAAGCTGGACTGCTTTTAAAAATTTATCTGCCCTCCCCTTTATGAAATCGATGGGATTGTAATCTTTACCTCTCTCTTCTAACGTCCAACCTCCGTTTAAAAAGTAGATTATAATAAGAGATAAAGCTACACCTGCAAAGTTACAGAATATATCTAAGACGGTATCTTGGATCCCCGCTTGAAGTCTTCTATTGAAAAAAATATCTACAAAAAATTCGGATATCTCCCATGAAACTCCAACCGGAAAGATCGACAATAGAACGATCAATGGTATTAAATAAAATGGAATATATATATTCTTAGATATTTTACCTAAATACACCAATAATGAAAAAACGAGGACACTCACCAGTGTCCCTGTTAAAAAATGCGTTACTCCCGGCCACCAAGTATAATCTCTATAGAAACCCATGGGTCTTCCAAATGCATATATGAACGTAACTAGAGCTATCCACAGATAGAGTAGAGATGGTGCTCTATCGCCTGTATTAATTTTAAAAAGATCAGGAGATACTGCAAAGATTAACGAAAATACTGCCCAACTGAATATCACCCATCTCCCGATCATAAATCCATATACAACTATCACAAATATGGCTATTTGGAGTATTCTAGAGACGAACATAGAATATTTATCATCGTACCTTCGAAAAAGAGAGTTCAGTACTTTTAAAAACTCTTTTCTATGGTTTGAAAAATCGTCGACAGTCCTAAAATCCGATCCTAAATTTGTCGAAGGGAAGAACTCGTAACTGATTATGTAATCCCTAAAATTGATACCGATAATTACGCCAGCTAAGACTACTATCAAAAGATATACCATGAGATGTGTGTTACCCCCGAGATACCCGGTATCGAGATATCGATCACTCACGAAACGGATCATCCCAAATATAGTACCCACGCCTATCGTTGAAACGACTATGAAAGAAACAGTGAAAAACCGATTAGGACGGAAATCTGTATGACTATCCATGTTCAACATTATCGTGAAAGCGAATATCGATGTAAGCGCTGTGAAAGCTATGTCCCTGAACACGAAATAGAAGTGTAGGTCTATTATCCGAGCAGCCCCGAATGCACCAAAGATCATAGGTAACAAGGACCAAAGGAAAATATCTATCTTCAACTTTTTTAGGTCCATTTCCCTGTAAGGTTCCGGTTCTATTTCATTCGTGTAATACATCAAGATCATAAAAAGAAGCGTCATGATAGATAGAAGTACATCTAACGCTCTAATGGCTAATATAAATATAGGAACTGCAAAGATCAACACGATAGATAGAAATATTCTGCCCCTTTTCCCTTCGACCATTCAAGTTTATTAAGATTTTCAAGTTATAAAATTATTTCTGATGTCAAGTAATTTTTTAAACCTCCTAAGACATATATTTACATACAGGTGAATTTATGACAGTACAAGACATTATAGATCCAGATAGTAAAAAGGCTTTTATGATTGGCAATCAAGCTATAGCGAGAGGGGTGTTGGAAAGTGATGTGAAAGTGACTGCGTTTTTCCCAGGGTCACCTACAAGCGAGATCATGGATACTTTGTACATCCTATCAGGAGAATTCGAAGATTTAAAGATGGAAGTTTCAGCTAACGAAAAAGTTGCACTCGAAACTGCTGCCGGTGCGGCCATGGCCGGCGTTAGAGGATTCACGTCCATGAAAAGCGTCGGTTTGAACGTAGCGAGTGATACTTTCTTCACTCTTGGCTACACAGGTGTGAACGCCGGACTAGTACTTCTGATAGCTGATGACCCCCATGCCCACTCTTCACAGAGTGAACAGGACGGTCGTTACTATGCGGAAGCTGCCCACGTTCCGATGATGGAACCTTCCTCGGCTCAGGAGGCATATGAAGCAGTGAAGTATGCCTTCGAACTCTCAGAAAAATACGAAGTGCTTTCATTGATCAGAACTACAACTAGAGTCAACCATCAAAGTTCGAACGTAGAGATAGGTCAGCTCGATAGAACGCCGTGGGAAAAAAAGTCTTGGAAGGACGTTCATAAGAAGTTCTACACCCTCGGCGCCAAGGCTAGAGAGTTGAAGAAGGATTCTTTGAAAAAATTAGAGAATATCCAAGAAGATTTTGAAGAAAGTTCTTTGAACAAAGTTATGGAAGGTGAAGGTAAGACCGGTATCATCACATCTGGAGTCTCCTTCCTTCATGTTCAGGAAGCACTTGATGTTCTTAACCTTGATATGCCCATCCTAAAACTGGGTACTACATATCCTCTTCCTGAAAAAACCATAATGGAATTCATAGGTGGGCTTGAACAAGTTATAGTTGTGGAGGAACTGATGCCCTATCTTGAGGACCGCATAACTCAGTTAGCGAAGGGGAGTGATTTAGAGGTCAGAGGTAAAAGGAGTGGAGATTTCGGTATGGTGGGGGAATACGATGTTCCCCGGGTCGTCAAAGGGATCTCATCAGTTATGGAAATCGACCCGCCCAAGGATTATGATAAGTTCGTTGAAAAGGCTGATAAATTGAAAGAGATACTCCCTAAAAGAACACCGATCTTCTGTGCAGGATGCCCACATCGTTCAACTCTCTGGGCACTGCAGCAGGCCATAAAAGATAAAGACTACGTTTTCAACAACGATATAGGCTGCTATTCGATGTTCTTACTCGAGCCCTATGAGATTACTGATTCACTTCTATGCATGGGCTCTTCTTTAGGACTTTCCAGCGGTATGCAGCATGTCCTAGATGAAAAGGTCATAGCCATGATCGGTGACTCAACTCTGTTCCATGCGGGATTACCCGGATTAGCAAATGCGGTACATAATCAACACGATCTAACATTGGTAGTTCTTGATAACAGCGTAACTGCTATGACGGGACAGCAGCCTAACCCTGGCTCGGATTTCGGTCCGGATGAAGTGACCGAGATCGATATAGAAGCCGTCGTCAAAAGTTTAGGTGTTGATAAGGTAAAGAAAATTAAGGCATTCGAACCCCATGATAATGTCGATGACATACAAGACATCATAGAATATGAAGGAGTTTCAGTGATCATCTCCGAAGGACCTTGTGCGCTGTATTATGACCGTCTAAAAAGAAAGCAAGGTGAACCGATAATACCCAACAGGGTGGATGACGATACCTGCCGATCCATATACAAATGTGTAAGAGACTTCTACTGTCCAGCTATCGAGTTGGATAAGGAAAGTTCACATATAGAGATCATGAAAGACCTCTGCGACGGATGTATGGTATGTGCTAAACTATGTCCGATAAATGCCATCGAGTCTACGGGAGGTGAGAATGATGAGTGAAGATAAGTTCAATATCATGCTTTCAGGAGTCGGAGGACAGGGATTGATGCTTCTGTCTGAAACCATGGGAAGAGCTTGCAGTAAGATGGATAAGGAAGTGATCACTGGAGAACAACATGGTCTGTCACAGAGGAGTGGTTCTATCTACGTGCATCTGAGGATCGGTGAAGATGCTCATTCCCCCTTGATACCCTACGGAGAAGCCGATCTTATGGTATCGTTGGAAGGTATGGAAGCTCTTAGGAACATAGAATATCTTAAGCCCGATGGACATATCATATCGAGTGATAGGTTGATGCACCATCCCATCGAGACGAATAAAGTAGTCGAAGAAGAGGTCGAGGAGTATATCACCATCGAGGATATCGTCGAGAAATTGGAAGAGGTCACTGAGAATATCTATATGATCGATTCTCTGTCCCTTGCAAAGGAAGCTGGAAACCCAAGGACTGAAAACGTAGTACTCCTTGGAGCAGTCGCAACGATACCCGATTTTCCTTTAGAAAAAGAAGTCTTGAAAGAGGTCGTCAAAGAAACCGTGCCTGAGAAAACTATAGATGTTAACCTGAAGGCCTTCGAACTTGGTTACGAAGAAGCTTCTAAGAACCGATGAATATCGACCTTTAGGCCTGCTCACCGTAGGCTATCCAGAGAAGCTCCAGTTCATCGGAACCCTCTTCCTTTTTCACTATATGTGCAGTATTAGGGGGTACGTGGACTGACATGTTTTTCTCGAGTTCTATCTCCTCACCATCTATAAATGCCGTACCGGTTCCACTGATCACCGTGAACACCTGATCCCAAGGGTCCTTTTCGTCTTCGTTTATCTGGTCGCCCCTTTCGATAGAATAATATGCAGACCTGATTCCGTGCCCGTAAGCTATAGGAACAGCGTTACCACCGTGGACCTTTCTAGAATGTTCTTTCCCAAGTTTAGTGACCGTCGGATATCCTTTACTGAAGAAATGGATAAGGAAATGATACATCATCTGAAGTTCCTGATCATCCATCCCCTCTCCTTCCGGCACTCTAAAATCAAGCGGTGCAGGATCTGACATGTTAGCCCGACCGGCCGCGGTCATACCGTTCCATTTCCCAGAGCTTAACTTTTCAAAAGTTTCCCGGGACATCACTAGTCCTATGTCACCTTGATTTTCAACACTGGCTTCCTGGACTTCGATGTCATTTTCCCCCATATCCACGATAAATCCTTTCTCATCCCCGATCGATAGGTGAACTTTGCCTTGTAATTGGTCGGATTTTTTGGTAAGATAAAATTTCGACAGCTCCCTTAGCTCTTCGATCAGATTCATACATTTTAGAACAGTTTGGAGGAATTTAACCGATTATAATTTTTAGAATGTGTTGTACAAACAGTCACAGAACACTAATGTTAACCATTTAAAAATAGATAAGTTTATTATCGATACCGATTTCATCGGATTTAAGGTGATGATTTGAAAAGACCATACGTGATCTTAGTAGTTTCATCTTCTATCGATGGAAGGATATCTTTGGGTCCGAACAGAACCATGATGGACATGGACGAAAGAGATTCGGTACTGGGGACCGAAAAAGACTGGAAAACTTTTACAGGTCGGTTAGAACATATCCACGATCCAGATGTTTGGATGGAAGGGAGCAACATGCTGGTCAAAGAGGGACAGAAATTGAGAGAGTTGGAACCATTCAGTGGCGATAAAGAGATGCTTTACGAAGATTTCTTACCTGATGAGATGATCTCACGACCCGACCGGAAAGGATGGTTGGCGGTGGTTGATGGAAGGGGACGATTGAGAAGTGGTTTTACGGGTGAAGAACACAAACCCATCGTTCACCTGGTATCACACAACGTTCCACCGGAATATTTGGCCTTTCTCAGAAACAAAAAAAATACCCTACCTTATCGCTGGGATGAAAGAGTTGACCTAAAAAAGGTTCTTGAAAAGATGAAGTCTAAATTGGAAGTAGAAAAGGTCCTCACAAGTTCAGGTGGAAAACTCTCTGGGGCTCTTTTGAAGGAGGGACTGCTGGATGAGATCAACATTCGCTTCAATCCAGTTATAATTGGAGGGTATGAAACACCTATCCTGTTCGCCTCTCCTGACCTAAAACAGGGCGAATGGCCTAAAAAATTGGAACATATCATGACTCAAATCGAACCCGATGGTAGTTTTTGGGTAAGATACAAAGTTCTTTATGAATAAGAAAGGTGAAATCAGATGGTCTTGCATTCAACACCAAAATTATAAAAACGATAAATATACCTAAATTAATAAACATGTCAAAACAGCGTCTTTCCAGAAAACTGACTATAAAGCTCTCGGTCAGATACCGTTGGATGATCCTGCTGCTCCTATTCACAACCATACTGGTCGCTTTCATAGGAAGACTTACTACATCCGTAGCACTTAAAGAGATCGGAGACGAACTGATTTGGTCTGCTGCGGAGAAGGGGTTCTTGGGCGGGGTCCTCATGGGGATTTTTTTGATAAGTTACGGTTTCTCCAATATATTTTTGAGTCCAAACATCGATAAATTCGGTACCAAAATAGTTCTAGTAAGTTCCATGGTAGGATGCTCTTTCTCGGTTTTCCTTGGAGCTTTTTTCGGACATATCTATACTCTTTTCTTGGTATCTCGGTTATTAATTGGTTTGACTCAAGGAGTGATGTTCCCTGTTGCAACTAAAGTTATCGCCGGGTGGTATGATAAAGGGAAAAGAAATCGTGCCAACTCTATTTTCTTAATGGGGACATCCATAGGTGTGGCTTCGGCACCGATAATAATGGGACCTATCATACATATATACAGTTGGCAGCACTCCTTCTATTTAGTGGCCCTTATAGGTTTTATACTTGCAGTTCCTATCTTTCTTTTCATCGACGATTCACCTTCAGATGTAGATGTAGGTCATACATCTAATCAGGATATCGATATCAAGAGTGCCTTCAAAGAACTTTTACAGGACACTGATTTCAGACAAGTGTTGATAGGTTTTACTACCGTAACTTCTTTCTGGTGGGGGATAACTCTTTGGGCACCAACTTACCTAGAACAGGTTTACGATTTCCAGATCAGCGAGATGGCATATATAGCAGCTATCCCCTATGCAGGTGCCATCTTTGGACTGCTGATAGGGTCCTATGTTAGTGACGTAAAAGGGAACCCTAATAAGATCATCATGTTCTCACTATTAACCACTGGAACTATGATAATGATACTCACGTTATCACCGATCGCGAACCCGGGGACTGCTATTGCGTTACTTTTCTTTATCTTTTTACTAGGACAGCTTGCTCCTCCATTATTTTTTACAAAGCTTCAGAATTCAATATCTAGGGACGAACTAGGCTCTGCTACAGGTTTGATGAACGGTATAGCCAATACAATTGGTATAATCGGTCCAGTGGGAGTAGGTTCTGTGGTGGCTTTGACTGGTTCTTACGAGATAGGACTATTGACATTAACTGTTATCGTATTTACTGGACTCATCGGTTTTTACAGAAAATTTCGAACCAAAGGGAATTAAAAAAAGATTCAAATAAATTTCTTTTGAATCAACTAACATGATCTTTACTATTCCTATTGTTCCTAACTTTTTCCAGGGGAAAGAAGGAAGCTACATGAGACTGGATGAAGTCGTTATCATCGAAAACTGTTTGTATAGATCGCTTAGTTTGGACATAGTTCAATCGGCTTTTCTCCTGTTTGCAGAGTACAGAGTTTTCTGAATAAAATAAATTCGGAGAAAAACCATATTGTGTAATGTAAACATGTGTATAGATAAATACTAAATATGATTATTTCCTATTATATATTACTTAATATGGCAACCAAAAAAGCAACTATCTCTCTAGCACCGGCTGAATCTGAAAAGGTCGAAGGGCTCATCGCCGAAGGAAAATTCACCAGTAAAAGCGATGTGTTCAGGACATCTTTTAGGATGATGCTAGAAGAGAAGCCAGAGTATAAGATAGACGTAGCTGTTCACTTTTACAAAATGGGAAAGATATCCATCGGAAGGGCTGTAGAGATATCCGGACTGAGCAGAGAGGAATTCAACGAGGTCTTGGAACGGAGAGGAGTTAAAAAACCTATAGACAAGAAAAAGGATGAAGAGGAGAAGGTTGAGGAACTAAGGGAGAATATTGAGTGACATAGTTCTTTGTGATACGGATATCATGTCCGCTTTAGCTAAAGCTGATGAATTAGAAATCTTAGAAATGGTTTTCCCGAATAAAAAATTCCAGATAACCGAGTACGTACGTGATGAATTGGACCGATCAAAGCAGGAGGGGTTTGCGTTTCCAGATGAAATTTTTGAATTCTGTGGAATAACTACTTTGAATGAAGACGAATTGAAAGTCTACGAATCTACGGAGTCTTTGACCATATCAAAAACTGATATGAAAAATCTCATCATCGCTAGAAGTCGAGATATCCCCTTGTTGACTAATGATTCTAAACTGTACAGGAAAGCTGTGAAGAAAGGTGTTAAAGTATACGACCTAAAA
>JBMCUO010000010.1:0-27897 GCA_048622455.1 Candidatus Saliniplasma sp.
ATAAACGGGTTAAATCAATCTGACAATGCTTACAAAGAACTATTCTGGAACGACCGTTTCTTTCTGGTACCACCTACTGCTTTTGGAATACATTCGAAAGGTATATTGCCAACCGCTTTTTTATAAGATTCGGTAGCAGATATGACAGATAGCGCAGGGAAAAAAAGATATCTAAGAGAACTAGCAGACCGGGTTGAAGAGAGTCAGTTAGAGAGTCCTTTTTTTAGAAAATTAGATGGCAAAAGTCACACCCACTTTGGAAGCGTTATCAAGGAAATCAAAGATGGTGAGGATAACACCCACCTCGTTAAAATAAGACCACCTCTGTTCTTATTGAGTGGTATATTGAGCAACATCTCCCGTAAACTATCCGGTATGGAAAATCTGAAGATATTGGATAACAGACGCTGGCAGACTAGGGAGGTTGACCAGTTAAAGAATATTCATCCCGAACTGTTTTCACAAGAAACGGAGTATGAGAACGCTTTTTTAGTGGAAAAGATCCCTGGTGAAGTCGCCTTCGAAATTCTGACTTCAGAAGATGTTACGAACGATAAAAAAATAGAGGTCATAAAAAAAATAATCAAAGGATTAAAGAACATCCACGATAAAGACCTTTACCACGGCGAACCTACCACCCAGAACTGTATATTGGGAGATAATGGAGACATATATTGGATCGATTTTGAGATCGAGTATCACGAGGATATGAGTAATCTAGAGAGGAAAGCTAAAGATTTGGAACAGTTGACTTTATCTGTATTGGGTGTTTTCGAAGAGGAGGGGCAGGTAGGTATGGATGATGGCGAACTCGTGAAGATGATATTTGATATCTATGGGGACAAAGATGTTATCTCTACCTTCTCAAACAACCCTAGCCTACCATTATTCGGTCCTCACCGAGTTTTTCAACTTTCTTTCATATCTTTAAAAAGGTTCTATCAGGTTCAGATCAACCTTATAGATTATCTTAGGGAGTAACTTGACCGATGTTTGAATATGCGAGTATATCTGAAAGAGAGATAATGAAAGATGTTTCATATCTCTTTCTTACTATTTCTCCAGCCATAGCTGCAGCTCTTATGCTCATCATGCTGGGACCTGAGGCCTATCTACCCGTTTCAGCCGTCCTCCTGAACTATTATTTCGCCGTTGGTGTAGGATGGCTAACTTCTCCCTTCGTGGGCTTGGCTACTGGTATTTCACCGTGGCTGCTCATCATCTTATTGGTCTACGTGGCGACACAGAGTTCATTTTTCGTTACAGTTAATTACGATCTACTTGAAAAGATTCCACTCCTAGGAAGATTTGCAAAACGGACTCGGAAAAAAGCAGAGAAAGTTATCAAAAAGCACGATTTTGCAAAAGATATCACTTACTTCAGTATATTCTGGTTGATGTTCCTACCATTATTTGGAACCGGACCCATCGTTATGAGTTTTGTAGGGAGGATCCTAGCATTGAGGTGGTGGAAAGTCTGGATCACCATAAGTCTATCAGCAGTTATGAGATACTCATTCGTAGTAATAGTTGTGTACTATGGATTATTTTAATCCGATCTAGCAGGTGATTTACATAGATTTAACAGAGATGTAGAATAAGTTGCTTCATGACAATATCTGATTTTATTAATCTAGTACTGAAAATTTTCTCAGGAACCATGCCATACCGATCAATATGAAAGCGGTCAAAATACCAAGTACGAGGATAACAAAAAATCCTCCATCAGGGAGGAACGCAAACCATATCGAAACAATTATCATCCCACACGAAGAATATATCAAGCCGTCTTTTTTTGTTTTTATGCTGTAAACCAGTACGAAAAATGCTAATACCATAACATACAAAGCCCCGATACTAAATGTGTTATCATATGGGCTGTATAAAATTACTGGATAAAACCAGATATATATGCTTCCAAGTACGTAACCTGAAGAGATAAGAGAATGGAATGTTTCTATTCTTTTTTCGTAGAATCCCTCCCATTCCTTTAAAAAATCCTTTATCCATAATACATTTACTATGATCGAGAAGATAAGGAACGAAAGTCCGATTATCCCCAACCCCCAATAACCCGTTTTGAACGAAATGTATCCCTTCTCCCACATTGTCAATCTACCGAATAAAAAGAATGATCCGATTATCAATGACAGGAGTGCACCTTGAGAGCTCAGACGTGAATTTTCATTTATAAAATATGATAATGATGCTATCGGAACGACAACGAGTGGAAAAGCAAGAACGACAGCTTTAGGATCGTAAACAAACCAGTAACCGTAAGTGAGTACGATAAGATTCGATGTTCCGGATAATAGACCATAATAGAAATCAGTTAGATCTTTCTTTTTTGCGTACATCCCACTTGCAAAAACCATGACGGTGATGAGAGATAAAGTTGCAAGCCTTTCCTCGTAGCTTATCTCACTAAAAGTGATCATTATTGTAATTATTACAGCTATTATCAAGACTATAATTCCGGTATAAATCAAAACAGATTGTATCCGTCCTCTGCCCTCTTTTTCCTCTTTCTGTTCGAACCGTTTTAAAATTTCTACGTACTGTTCTTCATCTATAACTTCATCAGAAAGTGCACTATCCAGTACTTGTTTTGTATCATCATCAGCGATACTTTACACCTCTATACATCACGGACCTTTTTCGCCCAAATTTTTCAATACAAGTATAGGTCTAATGCAATAAATATATTGTGTCCCGTGTAACATTATAGTCAAGCTCAAACAGCAATTCTTAGTAGGCATGGTAATGCTTTTAAAGGGTGCTGTTTTGGGGTACTCGATTTCATGACAGATGACATAGCTCCATGTAACTTCAGCATCAACGACGTGGGTGGCAACAGAAAGCTCTTCATCGACTGTAAAGAATGTTCCGATGACTTCTCCATCGAAAGATGTCTTCCAGGCATCATATTAGCTCTAGAAGAAAATTATAACATAGATACGGTTGTTTTATCAGATTTTATAGAGATACAATATTCCGGGGAAAATTTGGAACTTCTAAAAGAACTTAAAGGCATATCGGAAGAATTCGATAGGTTGTCTTCAAGGAAAACAGACGGTGAAGATTGTAAAAATTGTGAAATTTATCCAGATACCATGTATACTACGTTAAAAAAAAGTCTGCTTACAGAGCACGAAAATTTCTACCAACTTCTTTTAGCCCGTACATCAGATGTGATGAAGATAGATGGTTGTAACGATTGTCGGAAATCTGCTAAAGAAGAATTGAGTGTTTTAGGTGAAAAAGTACTGGAATTTAGATCTAAAGTACTGTTAGAAGCTTTTGGAGTTTTGAGGTGAAATCATCGAGTACGCTAATCTATTGAAAGAACTTCGTCAGATAGAAGGAAAAAAAATTCAAGAGGGTATAGTTAGGGTATTATCAAAGGGGCAGGAAGTTAGGCCTGGATTTTCTTATACCTGGGTAAGGGGAAAAGTTCCTTCCATGTCCAAGAAGCAGATAGAGTATAAGACGGATGGGACTACTGTTAGACTTTATCGGTTATTGGAAGAAACAGAAGATCTGTATCATATTTCTCCTTCAGAATATCAGATAGACAAGACCACCGCAGAGCTAATCTTATCTGTGAAGGGGTCACTGGCAGATCAGTACCCTAAAGATATCGATCTTAGTAGGCCAGAGCAGGTGAAAAAATATATCACCAACCATGGAAGGAAACTTCTAGAGAGAACTGCCGAGAAGTTAGACCTCACGTTAGGGAAGAACAGGGAGGAAGAGATGGAAAATATCGATTTCCTTTCGAATATTTTGGCGAAATATACTGCAGGTTACGGCATAATCGAAACTCTCTTGAAGGACCCGAACGTGGAGGATATCTATGTCGATGCCCCTTCAGACAACAATAACATTTACGTTGAAATCGGTGGAGTGAAGGGTATAAGAGAAAAGTGTAGAACTAATATATTCCTATCCCAAAAAGATATGGAGAGCATCCTTTCTCGATTTCGTTCTGAAAGTGGTAAACCTTTCTCAGAGGCTTTTCCCGTCCTAGAAACTGAATTGGAAGAGTACGGAACGCGTGTAACCGCTATCGGAAATCCATTGAGTCCAGACGGGATGGCTTTCGCACTTAGAAGAAGGGATACGGAACCTTGGACACTTCCCAAGCTGATAAAGGTCGGTAGTTTGACACCCATCGCTGCAGGGCTACTCTCTTTTTTGATAGACGGTAGAAGCACCATGCTTGTGGCCGGTAGTAGAGGAGCGGGCAAAACCACTCTTCTTGGTGCCCTGATGCTCGAGTTTCCAAAAAGTCAAAGGATCTTAACCATAGAGGATACACGTGAACTTCCCAGCAGGGAGATGCAGGAGTTGAACTACAATATACAGAGTATGCTAGTTGATTCTTCGCTGGAAGAAGGCGGGATGAGCGCTGACCAAGCTCTTAGAGTTTCTTTGAGGTTAGGAGAATCCTCACTGGTGCTGGGAGAAGTGAGGGGTGAAGAGGCTAGAACCCTTTACGAAGCCATGAGAGCAGGGACCGCTGGAAGTGCAGTTATGGGAACTATCCACGGTAATTCCCCTGACGCAGTTTATGAAAGAGTGGTCCACGATATGGGAATATCTAAAGAGAGTTTCGGAGCTACTGACGTGATAGTTATAGCAGGGATAGTGAGACCTGGAGGTATGCAGAAAAGGAAGAGAACGGTGACACACATTTCAGAATATGGAGATGAAGACTTCGATGACTTGATGAACTATCAGGATGGTTTAAAACCTACAGATTATCTTAAAAGGAATTCGGAGAAGATAGGAAGCATCGCTAGGGATTGGGATTTATCTTATGAGAAAGCTGTCGAGAACATCGAATTACGGGCGTATATCAGAGAGAAAATGGTCGATACTGCTGAAGAAAAAGGTAACGGACTTTTATCTCCGTCATGGGTTGCTAGGGCCAACGACAAGTTCTGGAATTTGATCGAAAAGCATCATGCTAGTGGAAGTTACAAAGATGTGAAAAAGGATTGGACACGATGGTACGAAGAGAGAGTTCGATATGAGTAGATTATACGAGAAAGCTTGTAAAAGGGTAAATTCGAAGTTGGGAATGAGTAGGGATGAGATCGAAGAACATCGAGAAGAGAAAAAAGAGGAATATGTTGAAAAAAGTGGAGAGCTGAGAAGAGTTGATAGGGAGTTAAGAGAGACATTAGCAGTGGAGGGAAAAGGGTCTAAGAATTATAAAAAGAAAAAGAAAGAACTTGAAAAAGTTGAGAAAGAGTTTGAAGGAGCTGAAAGAAGATATACCCGCGAGAAGTTTAAAAAGACCGTGACCTTTACAGGGATGGATATTGAATACGAGGAAGTCATCGTATTCTCAGTGTTCAACACGATAATCTCTTTTCTTTTGATCTTAGCAGCTATATTTACATATAATTTATTTTATCCTCTCAGCATCTTTGAGTTATTGACATATGTTGTACCTATCTTTTTGATTATACCTATGGTGGTCCTGATATTCACTGCCAACTATCCTGAGATACTGAGTGAACGTATGAAGGCATCTACAATAGGTAAAGCACCAGAATGTATAAACTACATGACCATGTCCATGAGGGTCCGTCCCTCACTCTATAGAGCCGTATCCTTTTCCGCTAAAAACACCGAAGAACCCATGGCTTCCGGATTGAAGAAAGTTCTTTGGAACATCCATATGAACAAAATACCGAGTCTGGAAGAGGCTTTTTTAGAGTTCGCTTTAGAGTGGGGTGGATGGAACGAGGAGTTGAAAAGATCACTCTATGCAGTCCGTTCAGCAATACTCGAGAAAACCACCCAAGGTCTCTACTCTACCCTTGAAAAGGCGAACCAGATAATAATCCATGGAACCGAAAGAAAGGTGAAGGATTACGCCAATTCCCTTTCGACTCCCACGACCATCCTATTCGCTATTGGGATACTGCTGCCTTTGATCATAGGTGCGATGCTGCCCATGATGGCACTAGGAGGATTAGATATATCCAGTATTGATTCTTCCGCAGAGACCACCCAGGCCGGATTGAAACTCATACATATCGTGTTATTGATGAACGTAGTATCTCCTCTTGGAGCCTTCGTTTATTCTTATAAGATACTTGGGGATAGACCTGGAACCATGTCCCCACCATCTGTAGAATGTAGTGAAGGAGTTCGGACAAAAGTTGTTGTCTCGGCTGTTCTAGCTATCGGTTTGACCATAATATTTTACCTGTTTTCAGAACAGATGAGCGTAATATCACCTCTCCACTATTTCTGGGGACCTGCTGCTGGGATTTCATTTTACTGCTTGAGTACGACCATCGAAGCCAAACGTAGAAGAGATAGAGTAGTCAAGATGGAAAGGGAATTTCCTGACCTTCTATTTCAATTGGGCAGTAGGATCGCAGAAGGGATGCCGCCTGAGAAAGCTATCCAGAAGACTTCAAACGCCATGAAGGGAACTGAGATCGGAGAACTTTTTGCGGATATCTCCATCAGGCTGAAACTGGATCGATTACCTCTAAACGAGGCACTTTTCGGTGAGGGAGGTGCATTGAAAGATTTTCCATCCCAGACCATAAAGGCAACCATGAAGACTGTAGTCGAACTCACAAGGAAAAATCCAAAACAGGCTGGTAAAACCATACTACAGATATCTCAGTACCTGAAAGATATGGAAGAGATGGACCACGAGATAAAATCTGAATTGTCGAGCAGCGTTGGGATGATGAAAGCTACTTCTACCGTATTCGCACCTCTTGTGATGGGTATCGTGGGTGCACTTTACTACATGCTAGAATCCATATTCACCGAGATTTCCAACGTCCAACTTATACACCCAACTTCTTTTATCGCTGTTCTAGCGGTTTATTTGATATCCATGAGTTTTGTGATAACCTATTTTACTACAGGTATTGAAAATCAAGTGGATAATATAGAGTTCAAATATCAACTAGGAACTGTTTTATTGGTTAACGTTCTAGTATTTTCTTTAGCGGTTTTTGTTGGTAAAATCGGGATGCTTTAGATTCCTTGATGTGTTATACAAATAAAGGTAAACATTTTATTCGTTTCTATATAGAGTAATTTATAGGGGATGTGAAACATCAATAATATTAAGTACTATTTTACATATATATAGATTGGAGAGATATAGATATGGGAAGTAAAATATTAAGAGTAAATATGGACGAACTATCGGTAACCACCGAGGAAGTTCCTGAGGAATATGAAAAATTAGGAGGTAGGGCTCTCACATCGAGGATAGTAAGTGATGAAGTCCCGCCTAAAACTCACCCACTTGGACCAAATAACAAGGTAATTTTCGCTCCTGGTATCGTCACTGGAAGTGGATCACCTAATTCGGGAAGGTTATCGGCTGGAGGAAAGTCACCACTTACAGGAGGTATAAAAGAATCTAACGCTGGAACACCTTTCGCTAGAACACTAGCAAGAAGAGGTATCAAAGCGATCATAGTCGAAGGACGGGTTGAGAACGATAAATATTATATGTTGAAGCTGGGAGATGATGGTGAAGAACTGATAGAGGCCGATAAATGGGTCGGTAAAGGACTTTATGAGGCCTACGAAGAATTACATGACGAGTTCGGAGAAGATATCGAGATAGCAGGTGCGGGGATAGCTGCCGAATTGGGAGCGGCAAACGCAGGTATATCTTACACGGATCCCGAAGGAAGATCAACTAGATATTCCGGTAGAGGGGGCCTTGGAGCAGTTATGGCATCTAGAGGTCTGAAGTTCATAGTGGCTGAGAATACCAAGGAAAATCAGATGAAGATCAAGGACAAAGAAAGCTTCGACAAAGGCAGGAAGAAACTGGCCAATGCTTTGATGGAACACGACGTGACTAAGAAAGGAGGTGCACTGAGTTCTTACGGCACATCTGTATTGATCAACATAATAAACGAAAGCGGAGGATTACCACAAAGGAATTTCTCCGAGGGAAGCGACGATCGGTCAGCCGAGGTCTCTGGAGAAAGGAAAGCTGAGATCATCAAAGAAAGAGGGGGAGTTAGACCTCACAAGTGCAGTCCCAGCTGTATCATCCAGTGTTCTGAGATATGGACTAAGGAAGATGGAAAAGATCCCGTCGGTGTTCTAGAATACGAATCGGTATGGGCATTGGGTCCTAACTGCGGTATATATGACCTCGACGTTATAGGTGAGTTGAATCGGGCCTGTAATGACCTTGGTCTTGATACCATCGAGGCAGGTAATACTATCGCTGTGGCCATGGAAGGTGGTCTACTCGACTTCGGTGATGGAGAAGGTGCTTTGAAATTGATGGACGAGATATATGATAAAACAGCCATGGGTAGGATATTAGCCAATGGTGCGGAGTTCACGGGAAGAGCCTTCGGCGTCGATAGGATACCTACTGTAAAGGGCCAATCTATGCCGGCATACGATCCAAGACCTATCAAAGGAATAGGTGTCACCTACGCCACCACCCCGATGGGAGCAGATCATACCGCAGGTTATGCTATAGCTACTGAGATAATGGGTGTTGGAGGTGAAGCAGATCCTTTAGATACTAACAAAGCTGATCTTTCGAGAGGCCTTCAGCAGGCTACAGCCATGATAGATTCTGCAGGTTACTGCTTGTTCATCGCCTTTGCGGTCATGGATATCGACGAAGGTATGGAAGGGATGATCGAAACCGTCAACGGTGTACTTGGGACTGATTATTCTGCCGATGAAGTGATGAAGATGGGTATGGACATCTTAAAGATGGAGAGGGAATTCAACAAGAAAGCTGGATTCTCCAAAGAGGACGATAGGATACCAGAGTTCATGAAAGAAGAGAAACTACCGCCACTTGACGAAGATTTCGATGTGCCAGATGAAGAACTAGATAGGGTCTTTGACGAGGCCTGAAAACCTTTTCTTTTTTTATTATGTCTGTAAAGATCAAACTGTTCGCAAATATAGCAGAAAAAGCTGGTCAGAGAATAATCGAAGTGGATGCCTCGAACGTTAGAGAGGCTTTTGAAATACTCGAAGAGAGATTTGGTGGGCTTCAAGGTGAATTATTTAAAGAAGATGAAAAAAACCTACGTGACAATATCACCGTGATCAAAGATGGAAGAAATATCACATACCTGGATGGTTTGGAGACTGAACTAAAAGATGGTGACAAGCTATCTGTATTTCCTCTTGTAGGTGGTGGGTGAGTCAAGGTTGTGGTTCAGATGAGTATCAAAGTCGTACTGTACGGTAATTTGAGAAAACTAGCTGATGACCTAGATGGAACTGAGACCATAGGTACAGTAAACATCGAAAGTCAGGGCATCACTAATATATCCGATATTTTTGAACGGCTTGGTATCAAGAAAAAGGATGTCAGCCATATATTTTTGAACCGAGATTACTCTGCGCCGGAAAGAAAAATTAAAGATGGCGATAGGGTGGCACTGTTTCCGAGGGATATGGCACTGCTCTACAAATGGTACTTTAATAAAAAGAAGTGAAAAAGGATCGTTTATACGTAAAAAACTTAACTACATCGCATCATTAACTATTATGAACATCAAAGATTTTGAGCTAGAAAGATGGTTCGCTAGATATGAGCACGAAGCTGAGATCATGCTGGCGGAGAGCGGGATCAGAAGTTTAGATGCTGGTAGATTTGATTTGAACGTTGGTAAAATGGGTTACGTTATTCCCACAAACGGTGATCCGGGCCTCAGGGATGAAGTAGCAGGGAGGTACGGTAGGGGTGGTGATGAAATCTTGTTCACCTGTGGGACCCAGGAAGCTAATTTCCTGACTTTCATTACTCTGCTAGATAAGGAAGACCATGTTATAGTGATCACACCGACTTACCAAGCTCTCCATTCGGTACCGGAGGCCTTCGCTGATGTTACTAGAGTCACTCTTCAACCTCCTGAATGGACCTTTTCAATAGAAAAGGTAAAAGAAGCCGTTCAGGATAATACTAAACTAATCGTCCTGAACAACCCAAATAATCCAACTGGGCGGTATCACTCCTTGAATAAAGTTAAGGCCCTTTTGGATATCGCTGAAGATAACGGTTCATACCTACTCTGCGACGAAGTCTATAGATTACTGGTGGAAGATCCACTGCCTCCTGTGGCTAAGATCAGCCATAGGGGGATAAGCACTACCAGTTTGACCAAAGCCTACGGTATCGCAGGAGCTAGATTCGGCTGGGTGTGCGGCCCCAAGGAAGTTGTGGATAAGGCTTGGAGATGGAAGGACTATACTACGATATCACCCACAAAGATAGGACAGCATATCGCTGAACAGGCTCTAGGCGATATGGAAGATGAAATACTTAAAGAAAATCGAGGTTTGGCAGAAAAGAATAGGGCGATAGTTCAAGAATTTATCGATAGGAACGGCCTTGACTGGTACAAGCCGGTGGGCGTTAACGGATTTATCACCGTTCCAGATGGGTTCGATAACTCGGTCGAGTTCTGCAGGGGTTTCGTGAAGGAGTACGGTGTAGTATTGGCTCCAGGAAAGGTCTTCGGGTTCGACGATTACTTCAGGATAGGCTTCGGTTTGCCAACATCTAAATTGAAAAAAGGACTTTCGAGGTTGGAAAAATACATTTCAAGTAAAGTTTAAATAACATAAAAACCATTATTGACTGACAGTCAGTCAGGAGCGGTATGATGCCCAGCGGGAGAGGTAATAAGAAAGAAGAACTTGTAAAAGCGGCTGAGAGGTTGTTCTCTGAAAAAGGGTACAAAAATACTTCAGTCGACGATATCTGTGAAGAGGTAGGCGTAGCCCACGGCCTATTCTACTACTATTTTGAAACGAAAGAGGAGATCATCGAAGCCATAACGAAGAGGATGATAGATGAGGTAGAAAACATGTTAGCTGAGATCGTTGATGATCCTTATCTCCAGGCTGATGAAAAGTTCATAAAATTCATGACGGTTGCATTTCAGAGGAAAAAAGACAAACCTTACATGGTTTCCCATTACAACAAACAAAACGATCCTAATATCTACTATAAGTTATTTAACAGAACCGTAGAAGTAACCACTCCTTATCTGACAGATATCGTAGAGCAGGGCATCGAAGAGGGGGTGTTCCATACTAAGTATCATGAACAGACTATAAGATTCTGGTTGAACGGAAGGATGTTCTTTATGGATGAGGAGGGATCGATTAAAGAAGGGTTATTGGACGATTTAAAAGCTGAAGCTTTCATCCTGGAACGTTTGTTAGGTGCTGAAAAACCCTTCCTGACTAAATTTTATGAGATATATGAAGATGAGATAAATGAGTTTGTCGAAAGCACAAAAAGGGGATGAATGAGATGAATAAAAAGCCTGTATTGAAAATCAGGAAGCTTACTAAATTGTACGGAGATGTTGTCGGTATAAAAGATCTAGATCTAGATGTTTATCCCGGTGAGATCATGGGATTTTTAGGACCTAATGGTTCCGGTAAGACAACGACTATTAGAGCATGTTTGGGACTTCTACAGAAGACCGGGGGTGACGTGAAGATATTCGGTTTGGATTCCCACGATGAATCTATTGAGATACGTAAAAGAACCGGATATCTGCCGGGCGATTTCGGATTGTACGATGAATTGAAAGTGAAAACTATACTCAAGTATCTGCTTTCCCAGAGTGGAGTTTCTGATGAAAGTAAGATGAGGGAGTTATCTGAACGGTTGGAATTGGATTTGGGTAGAAAGTACGGTGATCTATCCAAGGGTAACAGGCAGAAAGTAGGTATCGTCCAGGCTTTCATGGCGGATCAGGACTTAATTATTTTAGATGAACCTACAGCGGGTCTAGATCCTTTGATGCAGCAGAAGTTCTACGAGTTTCTTAGAGAGGAGAAAGAGAAAGGAAAGACCATCTTCATGTCTTCACATATTCTGGCTGAAGTGGAAGAGGTATGTGACAAAGTGGCGATAATCAGGAAAGGTAAACTGCAGGTGGTAGAGGATATCGGGTCCCTCAAGGAAAAGATGGGTAAGAAAATGGTTGTAGAGTTCGACGACGGTATAGATTCTAGTATATTCGATCTAGAAGGTGTTCAAGATGTTCAGATAGATGGTAGAACAGCCACGATGATCGTGACCAGCAATCTAGATGAAGTTATCAAACGGATCTCGAAAAACGATATCGTCAATATGTCCCTGGAAACCTTCAGTCTGGACCAGCTATTCTTGACGTATTATAGGGAAGGAGGAAGTGGTTGATGAAAAGCGGAAAAACCATGCTGATGGAACTCAAAAACAGTTGGAGAGGTTATGGACTGTTTGTTTTAGTAGTAATTCTACTCATCGCCGGGTTCACACAATCTTTTCCTGCTTTCAGCGAGGCTTTTGAGGATGAACTGGATGGATCCGAGAATATCGAGATAGATGTGGTTGAAGAGGAAGAAGGTGTGATCGTAAGATTGTCGTGGATAGAGGTAGATGATGCTGAGAATTACACATTGTTAGTGGGTCCAAGTCCTCAAATGATAGTACCCTTCGATCGAGTTACAGGCATCGAAGATAAGCAGTATGATTATTTTCTGCCATATGATGAAGATAGTAAAATACCAGAAGCATATTTTGCCGTAGTGGCTGTATTCGGAGAAGAAAGGGAAACAGGGTTCGTAGGGATGGAAACTAATATCGAAAGAAGGAGTCCTTTGGAGGAATTGTGGGGGCTGGATTACGGAGATATCCATGGATTTGTATCCGTACTATGGAGTATGTGGTGGTTTCTGCTTATAGGTTTATATGTGAGTTACATTTCAGTGAACAGCGTTTCCAAAGATTTTGAGGAAAATCGGATGGACATTCTTTTATCGAAAAATATCTCACGTAAACAGTACCTGCTGGAGAAATTTTCACTAGTTGCAGGATACACATTATTTCTGATGATAATCGCAGGTTTAGTACTGATCGGTTCGGTCTACTCTGTCGGAGAACTAGGTAATGTTACTACTTCGGCTTTGATGCTTTCAGCAGTACTCTCATGGCCTGTGTTTTTAGTGATAATCGCTGTTTCTTTGTTAGCTGCGGTTTATCTAGAGGATTCAAAAAAGGCTATGGGGTTGTCATTCATATTCATATTAGTCCAGTTTGGCATCCATCTTGTGGGGGATATGTCGGGATCTCTTGAACACGTTAAACCTTACACGATCATCTCTTACTGGGACTATGAAGCAGGACTTTATGGAGAAGCCATAAGTCTTGGTGAGATCGGTTTAGTGATAGTTATAGTTGTGTTGATAATGTTAGCTACTTTGAAATTGTTCGAAAGGAAAGATATTCCAACCTAAGGTTATAAAATGATATGTAAAATTCGATATATGGATGTAGTGATCCGCTCTGGTTCGATACTGGGAGGTGATGATCCTGAATGGTAGGACCATATTGATGGAGTTCCAGAAGGGATGGAGGGGTTTTATGATCTTTATCTTGATCGTTGTCATAGTCGCCGGAGGGATGGCACAGTTGTTTCCTGCTATCAGCGAAACTTTCGAAGAGGATAAATTAGAAGGGGGAGATTTAGTACATCTAGAAACTGAGGAGGATGTTATATATCTATCATGGGTCAGAGTAGATGTTGCTCAAGAATACGTAGTGATCGAAGATAGGGCGTCCCACATGGCTACCTCATGGGAAGTCAATCGAACGGTTGAGAACAGTACCAACATCCAGCGTTCAGAAGATGATGAAAGGTACTTTGCTGTAATAGCCATAATTGATGGGGAAAGGGTTCCCGTAGGTATGACTTCCACGGTTGAAAGAAAAGATCTCCTAGAAGAGATGATGGACACACCATATTTCCGGATGTTCACCGCCGGAAGAGCTGATCTACGTATGGACGAGATGGAGGGATTCTTATCAGTAGAAGTATTCAGTTGGTGGATACTTTTAGTTGGAGTGTACTTGGGTTATCTCTCAGTGAAAAGTATAACCGAAGATTACGAAGACAGTAGGATGGATATCATCTTTTCAACTCCACTATCTAGAAGGCAGTATATAATAGAAAAATTTTCAGCGTTAGCACTGTTCACATTATCGATGTTGGTTCTTTCAGGCCTAGTTCTGACTGTATCAGTTTACTCCGTAGGTGCTTCTGAAGGACTCGAATTTGGAACATACTTCGTTTCGACCGTTATCTCTTGGCCTATGTTTCTGGTGATCATCGCAGTTTCTATATTCTTTGCAGTCCTATTCAAAAATTCTAGAGCTGCTGTGGGAGCCATGTTTGCTGTTATACTGGTTCAGTACGCATTCTTTATGGCTGGACATATGCTTGAAAGTTTAGAACCGATTTTACCTCTAACCATACCTTATTACTGGGATTATAATGCCGTGCTTTTGGATGGAGTTGTTCACTATTGGCATCCAGCACTGCTTATCGTGATCGCAGTTTCCTTGATAGCTGGATCTATAGTTTTGTTCGAAGATAGTGATATACCGGTATGATATAAACTAAAAAACATCTATTTTTCAAAAAATTTAAAATAATACCCTTAATATTAACCTAAAGAGGTGAAGTAAATGAATCTAAAAAAGGGAGAGAAAATAGTTTCTGTAATTTTAATTCTAGTGCTCTCGTTGGCTGCAGTTACTTTTTCAGGTTGTCTGGAAGAGGATGACGAAACGATAGTCGTGGGAACTTCGGCGGATTTTCCACCATTTGAGTATATAGATGAAGATACTGGAGACATAATAGGATTTGATATAGACCTCACAAAAGAGATACTTGAGGACCAAGGATATGAAGTCGAAGTAAAAGACATGGATTTCGGAACTCTGATCCCTTCGTTGGAAGGCGGGGAGATCGACGTTATCGCCGCAGCCATGACGATAACTGAAGAGAGAGAAGAAAAGGTTGATTTCAGTGACCCATATTATGAAGCAGACCAATCGATCCTTCTTAGAGAGGGGTCAGACATAGAGGTCAACAATATCGAAGATTTAGAAGGATATAAAGTAGGAGCACAAACCGGAACTACTGGTGCCGATGTTGTTCAAGAAGAACTGATAGACACAGGACTCATCGACGAGGAAGATTTCAGCGAATATGATAGGTATACATTTGCTGTCAGTGATTTGATCGATGAAAGGATAGACGCCGTTGTAATAGATAGACCTGTCGGATTATCATTTGAGGCAAATCGTGATGTAGAAATAGTCTATACTTATGAAACAGGAGAAGAGTACGCTTTTGCGGTGCAGCAAGATAATGATGAACTTAGAGAAGATATCAATCAGGGTCTAGGAAATATCCGTGATACTGATGAGTGGGACGACCTTGTAGAGGAATATCTATACTAAGCTAAATCAGAGTTGAAATAAGTAAAAAGTGATAGCTGATGGCGGTGGATAGACTCATTAACATGCTTCCCTTATTCTGGGATGGGTTACAAACCACTTTGTACCTAACAATTATGGGTCTATCAATTGGAACTGTGCTCGGAGTCATAATGGGCTTCATCAGAGCTTACAAAATCTTTTTACTTTCTCATTTTTTTTATCTTTATGAAAAAGTCCTAAGAGGAATCCCTCTTCTTGTCATCTTTTTATCATTATGGCTCGTTCCACGTCAATTTGGACTGCAGATCGACGCCATTTGGGCAGCTATTCTTGGTTTGGGTTTGAGAAGTGCAGCATATCAGGCCCAGATAATCAGAGGTGCCATCAATTCTGTACCTGAAGGACAAATAGAGGCCTCAAAAGCCATCGGAATGACTCGTCTCCAATCGATCAGACATATCGTATTACCACAGGTGCTCAGGCTTTCCATCCCTGGTTGGTCTAATGAGTTCACTATAGTGTTGAAAGACACATCTATAGCAATAGCCATCGGTATAACGGAATTGATGAGAAGGGCAGAACAGTTATCCTCAATCCATTTCGATATAACTTTAGAGATATTTCTTTTGGTTGCATTGATATATTTCATTATAGTCTTTTCAACCAACAAGACATTAGCATTAATAGAAGAAAAATACAGGATGGCGGGTTTCGAAGTAGAGGTGGAAAGATGAGAGAGGTGAAAAATTATGGCAATGCTGGAAGTTAAAAATATTCATAAAAAGTACGGGGATTTAGAAGTACTAAAGGGAGTTTCTGTGAGTTTAGATAAAGGTGAAACAAAAGTTGTAATAGGGCCAAGTGGGACTGGTAAAAGTACACTGCTCAGGTGTATAAACCAGCTCACACCCCCCGATAAAGGCGAGGTTTGGCTTGACGGTGAAGAGGTAACTGACCCAAAAAAGGATATAAATAAATTTAGACAGGAGATAGGATTTGTTTTCCAACACTTCAACCTATTCAACCATCTAACATCTTTAAGAAACGTGAGTATCGGATTGGAGAAAGTAAAAGGTATGGAAAAGGAAAAAGCAAGAGAAAAAGCCATGAAGGAATTGAAAAGGGTAGGTCTTAAAAAAAATGCGAACCAGTATCCAGCCCAACTATCTGGAGGGCAAAAGCAGCGTGTAGGTATAGCTCGTGCTCTTGCCATGGATCCAAAGGTCATGTTATTTGATGAACCTACTTCAGCACTTGATCCTGAATTGATCGGCGAAGTGCTAGAAGTGATGAAAAATCTTGCCGGCAGAGTCAGTATGCTTGTTGTCACACACGAGATGGGTTTTGCCAGTAGTGTAGCTAATGAGATTATTTTCCTTGAGAATGGCGAGGTAGTAGAAAGCGGTTCACCTAAAAAATTCTTCGAGAATCCCGATAAAGAAAGGACGAAACAGTTCTTGAGCAAGATCGCAACATTATATGGAAATTCAGGTGAATAATAGATGGAGATAGTTGACTTCTTCTTGGAGATTTGGCCAAAACTCCTGCAGGGTTATTCTCTTACCCTGGTTCTTACAGTGATTTCTCTAGCAGTAGGGTTCGTTTTTGGTTTAATATTAGCGCTAGGAAGGAGTTACGGTAACTGGTTGATACGGGGTATCTGTATAGGTTACATCGAAGCTATAAGAGGTACACCGATGCTGGTACAGATATTTATCATATATTATGCGATCCCTGGTCCTTTCCCTAGCGCTTTTTATTCCGCAATACTTGGATTCTCGATAAACAGTGCAGCCTACCAGGCTGAATACTTTAGAGGTGCGTTACAATCTATCGAATCCGGTCAGATGATAGCTGCAAGGAGTATGGGGATGACCAAGCTTCAATCTATAAAGAACATAATATTACCTCAAGGTCTTAGGATGGCTATTCCAGCATGGTCTAACGAGGTCATATATCTATTGAAATACACATCATTAGCTTATATCATCCTTGTACCCGAGCTTACAAGAGTCGGTGAATTAATCGCGGCGGATACAACCCGTTACATGGAGATTTTCACGATTGTCGCTATAATCTATTTGACGACTACAATAGTCCTTACCGATATAATAGATAGATTCGAAAACAAAGTGAGAATACCTGGATTGGGAACTGAGAAAGGTGGACCACAGAGGGCAGTTTGGTGAGTTTTTAAAGCGAAAATTGATATATACACCCATTTAAATCTAAAAAACATGATCAGTGAAAGTGGATTAGTTAAGGATTTGAACGATTATCTAAATATAGATCAAATTGAGGATGATACGCATAATGGGATCCAAGTGGATGCTGATACTTCGATTAAAAAAGTGGCATTCGCAGTAGATGCACGAAGGGATACAATCGAGGAAGCTGTGGATCTGGGGGCTGATCTACTGATCACACATCACGGTATGATATGGGACGGCGTTAAATGTGTAACTGGAAAGTTCTATAAATTGATCTCACTATTTTTAAAAAATGATATGGGACTTTACGTCTCACATCTGCCTTTAGATGTTCAAGAGGAGATAGGTAACAATGTACTTCTAGCCAAAACTATAGGTGCAGAACCCGTCGATACTTTCTTTGACTATAACGGTACTGAAGTATGTTTGATGGCAGAGTTCGAGAAAGGGAAGAAAGTTACTGATGTTGCTGAGATGTTGTCAGAGAAGTTAGAAGCTGAAATGACTGTTTATCTCGGTGATAGAAAGGTGAAGAAAGTCGGTATAATGACAGGTAAAGGTGGGAAGGCAGTATCTTTAGCTAAAGAAGAAGGAGCCGATCTTTTCATCACCGGGGAAAGAAGCTACATGGCTTACAACGAATCTATCGACATGGAATTACCACTGATAATGGGAGGTCATTATGCTACTGAAACATTAGGTATCCAAGCACTAAAAGCAAAAATAGAAAGGGAATACGATTTCGAGTGTTTTTGGATAGATGGAAGAAGCGATCTTTAAAGCTTAAAGATTGAATTTAGATATTCGCTAGAAAATTTACAGTCTCCCTGACGATGATATCCTGCTGTTTTTTTCTACTGATAGATGCTTCGTTGTCGCCTCTTTGCTCACCATACCAACCGAACTGGGCATGATTACCTCCTTCTATCTCAACGTATCTTGTATCCGGTGGTAGATCCTCTTTACTATCTTTTATGTCTTCAACGGTCGTTAATCCATCTTTAGACCCGTAGATAGATATCGTAGAGATATTCTTCTCTGAAAGATCATCCGCGGGATAAGATGCCCACAGTATCAGTCCATCGACCTCGTTTTTATCCGCGTATCTAGCCGCCATGACACCTCCCAAGGAATGCCCCCCGATCACCCATGTATCAATGTCTGGAAACGAGTCTATGACATCCGAGGCTGCGTTCGGTGAGAGCACAGCTAGATTGAGTCTCATGGGTGCTATAACTACCAAAAAACCTTCTTCGGCAATATCTCGAACTAAGGGGGCGTAAGACCTATGATCCACTCGGGCACCGGGATAGAAAATATATGCCGTATCTACATCATCTTCTACCGGTTCAAATACCAGCCATCTATCAGTGGTAACGTTTACATGTTCATCTGAGTCTAATGCTTCTAAAGCTTCATCCATAGGTCCTAACGGCGTGAGGGCCCAGGTAAAGAATCCACTGAGTATGATTAATAGAACTACAGCTACAACCACCAAAACCTGCCTACGGGTTGAATGTTTGATCCAATCTTTGATCCCTTTTAAATCTATTTTATCAAAAGTCATAGCTGATTACGAATATCAAGGTCATACCGACTGTGAGGATCAAAAATACCATAGGGTGTAGTGTCCAAGTCAGAACGACAAGACTGTAAAGCATGCTTCTTCTACCCATGGTATATTCTCGATTGCCCCTGATAAACAAATTAGCTAAGTATATCTCTGCTCTCTCCCCACTTATAGCCTTGAGTTTCTCTGGTGCGCTGCGTATAAGAAAAGTTATCCTGGTGAAATGTCTTAAACAAAGTAAAAAGTTAAAGAACGAGAAAATCAACGTGAATATCATCAACCAGAAGGGATAGCGGATGTTTCCAAACGGGCCCGGTAAACTGGCGGTGCTGAAACTGAAAAGGAATCCAATAAGAAGTATAGCGGTAGTGGCTAGAAAAGTTACTGCCATTATCACGTTCCTGATCTGATGTATCACCAAGAGGTGATCATCCTCCTTGATGATTATTTCGAACCAGCTGTTTATGGACTCGTTTATCATATTTCGACGTGTTACTACATTTTTCCTTTCAGTTATTAAAAAATATGTAAAATGATATCCCCATAGGCATATCGAGTATATTGCTATCAACATTATTGCAAAGGGATCTATCTCTCATCACCTTGCTTAATACATGGTCTCAATTATATTAATAGTTAACGCTGCATAAATAGGTAGGAAAGTTTATTTTGTTATTAAGATTATTTAGAAAAGGATGATCATGTATAAAATCAAAGAGTTCGGTGAAGACCATATACCTGAAGCGGTTGATTTATTTGTTAAATCTTATAAGAAACAGCGAGAAAACTTTTCGCTCATACCTGAAAAGGATGACCTTTACGAAGTCGTTTACTCTAAATTGTCAGATAAATCAGATAATCCTGGAGTTGTCGCAGTAGATGGAGACAGGTTGATGGGATACATGATAGAAACTGGAACTTCTGATGATTTCATGGGTGAACGTACGGCCTTTTCACTTGGACTTTACTCTCACTCTTCATTAGGGACGGATAAAAAAGATATATACCAAAAAATGTATGCGGAATTAGCTGAGAAGTGGGTAGATAACGGGTATTATTCTCATATCTTTAGTTTCTGGGCACAAGACTATGTGCTTTCTTACCAATTTTTTAGACTAGGATTCGGCATGACCCATTTCGAGTTGATGCGTGATCTATCTTATGTGAAGGAAAAAGATTTTGACATAAATATCTCTAAATTGGATAATATGACTGAATTGAAAGATCTGCATAAGAATGAACTCCGTTACTATAAACAGGCACCTTTGTTCTGGATAATAGAGGAAGACGGTTTTGAGGAAAATGTAGAAGGAACTTTGATAGCTGCATTCGATAATGAAGAGCTAGTAGGATATATGCATTTAAAAATAAACGAATCTGAAACCTCTCTCTTAGCTGATGAAAAGATAGGGAGGATAGCCGGAGCTTATGTGAATGAGGAGTATAGAAGAGAGGGGATCGGGGTGGGTCTTCTAAATAAAGCCGTTGGATGGGCTGAAAACAGTAATCTAAAATGCCTGTACGTTGAGGGTGAATCCGCCAACATACAAGGCGGAAATTTCTGGGTAAAACATTTCACTCCGATTGTTTATACCGTTCGTAGGTGTGTTGACGAGAGGATTTGATCAAAGGGGTGAAAATATAGTTAAAAATTTCGCGTATGGACCGGTTCCCTCAAGGAGGCTAGGTCAGAGCATGGGTATTAACAATATACCACCAAAGATTTGTACTTATTCCTGTGTTTACTGCCAGTTAGGTAAGACTCTAAAGATGAAGGTACATCGAGATGATTATTACAGTATCGACGAGATAGTGAAAAGCGTTCAGAATAAGTTGAATAAGGCCTTAAAAAATCAAGAACGTATCGACTATCTTACCTTCGTACCAGACGGAGAGCCAACATTGGATATTAACTTGGGTGATGAGATAGAGGCCGTTAAAGAACTTGGATATAAAGTTGCAGTGATTTAGAACGCTTCCCTTATAGGCAATGAACAGGTTAGATACGAACTTTCCAAGGCAGACTGGGTTTCGTTGAAGATAGACGCAGTATCACCTGAGCTGTGGAAAAAGATCAACCGCCCTCATAGAGATTTGGATGTTGATCAAATAATACATGGAATATACGATTTTTCCGATTTATACCTAGGTGAACTGAATACTGAGACCATGCTTGTGGACGGAATCAACGACGGAACTGAGGAGTTGAAAAAGATAGCTGAAAAGATAAGCGATATAGGAGTAGATAGAAGCTATATTTCTATACCTACACGACCCCCTGCTGAAGGATGGGTCAACTCGCCTGATGAGGATAATATAAATGAAGCATATAATATATTCAGAGAAACAGGTATAGACGTGGAGTATCTTATCGGATATGAAGGAGATGCATTCGCCTCATCTGGAAATATAAGAGAGGATCTGTTAAGCATAACCGCAGTTCATCCAATGAGAGAAAGACAGGTTAAAAAATTACTTTCAAAAACGGATGACGATTGGAATTCTGTTCAGGAACTGGTCCAAGAAGAAAAATTGATAGTAACAGGGTATAAGGGCGAAAAATTCTATATGGGGAAACTGAGTTAATAGTATAGAATATGGAAAGCAAAATTAAACATTTTGATGAGAACGACTAGCGTTACGAGAACTAATTCTAAAGTAATGAAGGATCAAAATTTATGCTACTGAAAAGCTAAACTTTATCTATGGAGGAAATAGTCAGTATATTAAAAAAGTGGGCTTTTACGTTCTTAGATCCATTCAAACGATATTCCAGGTATCAGACCAGACTGACGAGATAGAGAGCTCTGAAGAAGGTCAATGGAAGGGGATCCTTTGTCGTTGTGAATGAGAGAGAACACATTGGGTGAAAAATCCCCTAAACGATAAGTCAAGTTTGGATGACAGTGATATCAAAAGTTTATTAATAAAGATTACATTAGGAAAACATCGGTAGCAGTAGCATATATCATTATACCTGAATCTATCGATACCCATGATTATGGAGGTATAAACTAGTGATGATCACCAAAAATAGAGAGGAAACCAAAAATAAGAACGTCGAAAAGAAGAGTACGGACTCTGGCAAAAAATTGTTGATAGCGAGTTATAGAGAACAATATTCTGAAGATTCCTTAAAGAAGATAAGAAAATTGATCAGAGAGATACGGCCGAGGAAGATCATAATTTTAAAACTTATAGAGGAAAAAACACCCTCTGAATCAGTCGATGCGGGTATAGGGGTTAAAGAAAAGGAAGAAATAATAGAATCGATAAGAGAAGAAAAAATGGAAAGGGTTGATAGATTTACTGGAAATCTTCTCGAGATTATCAACGATTTTGATATACCTATAGACGTTCGTTTCAGAAAAAGTGACGACCTAGCAAATGAGATAATAAAGGGATTCTATGAGATAAATGCAGACTTTCTTATAATTCATACACCAAAAAAAGGATCTTTAGGTAAAGTAATAGATGAAAGCATATCGGAAAAAGTAAAGAAAATTTTGAAAGCGAAGAAAGTGGCTTTAATGGAGTGAAAGAAGTCTATGAAAGGATAGAACTATGAAAAGGAGAGAAGAACTTGAAATATACGATAAAGAAGGCCCTGAATCCAGGATAGGGATCAGGGATATACTGAGGAGCGATAAGGTCCAAGCAGTAATAGGTTTAGCTATCTTTGTGGGAATGATTCTCGTATTGAATCAATTAGCTAAAGATGTTACTCAAGCTCACCAGTATTATGGGCTTGCTTTACTTTTCCTAGCTATATATTTCTGGACGTTGACCCCGATATCTTACATGTTTACAGCATTTTTATTGATCTCATCCTCCGTATTGGTCGGTATCTTAAGGCCTGAAGAGGCTTTCACAGGATTTGCATCTTCTTCAATATTCTTCTTAATCGGTGCTTTCATTTTAGCATCAACAGTTGAAAAACATGGTCTCCACAAGAGGATAGCATTAAGGGTACTACGTCGGTTCGGAGAGAGTCCAGATCGATTTTTATTGGGTCTGATCCTGATAACATCTTTCCTTTCGATGATGATGCCAGGTAACGGAGTAGCTGCACTCTTCATACCGGTACTTCTTAGTATTTTTTCAGTTTATGAGAAAAAAGAAATCGATCCAAACTTTGTGAAATCCACCCTCCTAGCTCTTACTTTTTCGACTAGTATAGGCAGTATGGGAACTTATCTTGGAGGTGCACGTAATATACTAGCTGTTGAAATTTATCACAGTGAGACCAATCAGTATATATCCTTTGTAGAGTGGTTCATAGCTGCTATACCCATAGTTATAATCATGACGTTCGTTCTGTACTTCGTTTTGAAGAACCTGTTCAAGGTAAAAGACGTGGACATGCAGAAGATCCGGTTTGAATTAAGGGAAGAAGTCGACGAGATAGGTTCTTTTTCGATGGGTGAAGCGAAAGCCTTAGGCTTTCTTATATCAGCTATTGTGGCATGGGTGATAGTAGGACAATATATTGGTCTAGCGGTCATATCAGTTCTTATCACCGTTTTCATAGCCATCTCCAAAACGATAAGCTGGGACGAAATCGTCCAAAGACTTCCATGGGGTGCTATCTTTCTTTTTGGAGGTGCTGTTTCACTCTCATTTATACTGGGGGAGAGTGGTACCTTGGAATTCATAGCTACGTCCATCTTGAAATTAGGGGCTGAAAACCCACTCTATCTACTGATACTTTTCACGATACTCACATTGACTTTAGCAAATTTGATGAGCAGTTCAGCCGCTACTGGTGTGGTACTTCCCATAGCTCTCTCGGCGATGATCGTGTTGGGCTACTCGGATGTTCTTCCAGTATTTTTAGTGGCTTTTCCAAGTGCGTTCGCTTTTATGTTGGTTGTTGGTAGACCTAGTTCTGCTTTAGTTTATTCAACCGGTAATGTGAAGCAGAAAGATTTTTTCATCGCGGGTCTGATTCTTAATATCATAGGTTTGATCGTATTCCTTACAATCGGACTAGGGTGGTGGAGATTCCTTGGATATTGGTGATCGGAATGTGTGTATATTGCTGAGATAATATTAATATATTTAATTTCTTGGTGTTCCAAAATTTTTCGCTTTAATAAGGCCGCTTTTGAGTGAAAACGTTAAAAGAAAGATATTAATGAAAGTACATGCTTTTATTTCACGATATCATGAACATTAAAAATTTATCGGATTATACCTTTCTATCGAACCCGAATTTTTCCCCTGATGAAAAACATATATGCTTCTCCCACCATGAGATGGATACACACGAGAATGAATACATCAACACGCTATGGATTATGGAAGTCGAATCGGGGAGATCATACAAACTGACCAACAGTGGAAAGGATTCTAATTATACATGGATGAACGATGAGGAGATAATTTTTACTTCCGGTAGAGAGATGGGAGTTAAAGAGGACAATGAGGATGAAGAAAAGAAAGAAGAGACAAAATTCTTCAAGATCAAGATCAGCGGTGGAGAGGCTGAACATTTGTTTACCATCGACAAGAAAGTCATGGATATAAAAAGGTCTAAGTCTGGGCTATTCGTGAGAGTTTGGGAGAAGATCGAGGACGAAGGAAAGAAATCCTCCAAGAAAGATGACGAAGAAGAACTCGAGGAGGGTAAGGATTATCACGAATTGGACGAGATACCTTTCTGGTCCAACGAGGAGGGATTCAGTAATAAAAAAAGAACACATCTATACGAACTAGACATCGATAAAGGTGAACTCGAACTTCTAGTTGGTGGTTATAAGAACGTTACCGATTTTGATATCCAAGGAGACGACATCTGCATGGTTATAAACGAATACGTAGATATGTACGAGGTTGAATATTATCTATACGAGATGGACCTCAAAACTAAAGAAATGGAACAGCTGACAGACGAAATTTTAGAGATCGCTAGAGTACGATATCTGAAAGGGGATATATTGTTCGAAGCCACTGATATGGAAAGGATGGGTATCAACACGAACATGGAATTGTACCTTTACAGCCATGAGAAAGATGATCACGAACAACTCACCGATATGGATCGTTCTCTCGGGAACTCGCTCCTGACGGATGTGAAATATGGTGGAGGGGAGATAGTGAGGGTTGAAAACGGTAACTACTATTTCTTGGTCACTGAAGACTACAATGTGGGTCTATACAAATTCACCTTGAAGGATGGAGTCGAACCAGTCATCCAAAAAGAAGGCTCTATAGATTCTTTTGACGTTCATGACGGTAAAATAGTCTATGCGGCACTTCGTGGACCTCGTCCTCAAGAACTGTACTTATTTGATGGTGAAGAAAAGAGACTAACAGATTTTAATCGGTTAGACCTTGATCTCTCTGAACCCGAGTACTTCGAGGTCAAATCTGAAGACCGGAAGATAGATGCTTGGATAATGAAACCAGTGGATTACAAGCAGGGAGAAAGATATCCCACGATACTAGAAATCCATGGGTGTCCCAAGTGTGTTTACGGTACTGTTCATTTCAATGAGATGCAGCTTCTTGCGAACAGTGGATATGTCGTAGTATTCAGTAACCCCTCAGGTAGTTCAGGTAACGGGGACGATTTCGCAGACATCATGGGTGAGTATGGAGGGCCTGATTTTGTAGACCTTATGAACGTTATGGATGAGGCGCTGAAAAGATATGATTACATAGATGAGGATAGGCTCGGTGTGACCGGTGGTTCCTATGGAGGTTACATGACGAACTGGGTTATCGGTCATACTGATAGATTTTCAGCAGCAGTATCCTTCCGGAGTATAAGCAACTGGGTCTCTAAGTTCGGGACCACGGACATAGGTTACTATTTCGTAAAGGACCAGATATTGGCGGATCCTTGGGATGATGTGGAACAGCTCTGGGACCGTTCACCGATGAAATATGCTGATAGAGTTGACACTCCAACTCTTTTCATAACATCTAGAAAAGATTACCGGTGCTGGGAAGCTGAAGCCATCCAGATGTTCACCTCTTTGAAATATCATGGAGTCGAATCTAAATTGGTTTTATTCGAAGATGAGAACCATAATCTATCACGTGAAGGAAAACCTAAACAGAGGATGAAAAGGTTAGAGGAGATGTTGGATTGGTTTGATATGCATTTGAAATGATTTTTGTTAGGAATGATAAAAATAAAACGATATTAACAGTTGTTGAAAGTTCTATGATGATAATATCATGGAAAAGGGAGTATACATCATCACAAAATAGCATTTTACATACTCCTCCGCCTAAACATAACAGGAAAGCATAGTTTTCCTGTGGTATTCTTGGAAATTCTAACGCATTTGCAAAGATAGCTGGAACACGGTTCCAGCAACTCTGATCACGATGATGGTAGGTTATTTTATTTTCAGACCGATTCTACTTCTTTTAGTCGATGAGAATATCTACGGTTTGAGGATGGTATTAGTCACTCTTGGGGTCTTTCTTCTGATATTTTTATCATATATTTTAGCCTTCTTTCTTTTGTTATTACAAAGTTTTGGTTTGGTGAGCGTGATCGTATTATCTCAGAGAAAATATTTTGCAAATATCTTGAAAGATATACGTGACATCGCTGATGCTTTGAAGAGGGGCGATGAAAACTCGAATCCAATTTATTATCGTTCCCTTAGATGGATCTTCGATATACCAGCAGTCTTGGATACCTCTAAACTCTCGATACAGAACAGAGATTTTAGAAAAAAGTGTTCTTGGGTGAGATTCAAGAAGGCTTTTATTTTAGAAACGATCGTTGCATGCGTCATAGCGATCTATATAAGTTTGAATCCAATCTTTTTACAGGAAGGATCTTTGAACGAACTATTTGCACTCGCGTCTTCCATTTCATATTTCATCCCTATAGTGGTACTACCGCTTTTCATCTTTTTAAGATTAAAAGTGACGATCCCGGGTCCAGCTGAAAATTATCAAATTTTCGACGAGCTCAAGTCAAGATTACTGAGTCTAGTATTGGCTTTGGGTACGATCATATTGTTTTTCAGATTAGCACTCGAGAGTGTAAGCATCGAGGATCTATTGTATCCGTTTATCTTCTATTTCCTTGGGTTCGCCGTCTCAACGTTGATAATGACCTTCGTTTACTTTAATTCTTTTGAAAACGCACTAGCTGAAGAGATTTTAAAAGATTTAAAAGAGTGAGTATAGTTCTAAAAACTGAAAAACTATAAACGATGACTTCGATATAGATTATCGTATGGAGGGTTGATTAGATGTTATGGTCGATAGAGAAGCCTAAAAGCGAGATGGAAAAGGTAAAAAACTATGAACCGGGTTCGAAAGAGAGAGAAATACTCAAAAACGAACTGGAAAAGGTTAAGGATGAGATTTTAGAGATACCTCTTATTGTAGATGGGAAAGAGGTAAGAACAGGGAACACACGTGAGGTCATCTGTCCTCATGAGAAAGATAGAGTTCTCGCAGAGGTTCATCTGGCCGGTGAAGAGGAGATAAAAAGGGCTATAGATGAGGCTATGGAGGCGCGTGAAGGATGGACTTGCCTTAACTGGTACCACCGGGCGGCAATATTCAGAAAGGCGGCGGACCTACTCGCAGGTCCTAGAAGGTACCGAAATATAGCTGCTATAATGATGAATCATTCTAAAAATCCATATGAAGCAGAGATCGACTTAGCAGAATTGGTGGACTTTTGGAGAATCAATTCATATTTTATGAAATTCATCTATGAGCAGCAGCCCGAACAGTCAGAAGGGGAAATGAATCGTTTAGACTGGCGACCTCTTGAAGGTTTCATATTCGCAATTCCGCCTTTCAATTTCTACTCCATCGCCGGTAACCTACCGTCATCCCCAGCTATCCTGGGA
>JBMCUO010000011.1:0-27174 GCA_048622455.1 Candidatus Saliniplasma sp.
TCTCTTGTTTTCTAGCGAATCTGTCCTCGAAGTATTTTAGAAGATTGAAATTCAAGGTTTTATCACAGAACAGTCCAAAAAATAGAAGGTTATCATCATCTATCTCTTTTTCTCTAATATAATTCTTTATACCAGTTATCTGGCACGGAGTTCCAACGATAATATCGTTAGGGGAATTCTCTTTTTTTAGAGTTTCAATTATATTGAATACGGATGCAGGAACGTACTTCGATTTAGAAGCTGCTTTAACATCCATTTTATTTTTGGCTAAAGTGAGTCTAGCCGGCTCACCAGAAAAATTATGGAAGTTTAACACAAATGCCCCATCATATCTTTCATCTTCTAACAGTTGAAGGAGCAATCTCGTAATCGTACCTCCACTTGTGGATTCATACAGAATGTCCCAATCTTTAGTGAAGGCTGAATAAGTTCCTATGTACTTCCCTGTGAGTACCTTTTCGAAATCTTTACTAAATCTTTTTGACTCCAGTACTTTACCGGGACAAAGTTTCAAACAAAGCCCACATTCGATGCATTTATCTCTATCTATTTTAGGTAAAAATTGGCCCGAGTCGTACTCCATAATCACGGCATCCACCGGGCATACTGCATCACATATCTCACAGGAGAGACAAAGATTTGATTTACGTATGTCTTCAACATACATCATGATTCACCGAACATCAGGAACACATTTTCTTTTATACATTCGATTATAAAAATGATATCTCTTTTATATAGGTTTTTAACTCCATATACCATCTCGGTCGCGAAAGTTCTACTGATACTAATAGTATCAAACCAAATACTACCAGTGTGGTGATGAAAGATACCATACCATCTAAGTACTTTTTTAGTAGAATACCTGAAACTATCATAGTCCCAATTAGGAAAATGATCGCTGTTAGGTCAAGTTGGGAAACGTTGAACCTATACTCTTTTTTAGAAAGGGAAATTATCACGATAAATAATATCAAAAATGATAAAACAGTGGCTATGGCTGCTCCTTCGATACCCCAAATAGGGATCAATATGATGTTCATAGATATGTTCGAGATGGCTGAAATTCCCATGCCTAAAGCGTATCTAGTAGTCCGTTCAGAAGCAACCACCGATGCCCCGAGAAGTCTTTCACCGCTGAACAAAAATATCTCGACTGAGGTTAGGGATAAAACCATTGCTCCTAGCATGTATTCTTCTCCGAAAACTATCTGCAGAATATCCTGGCTGAACAGGATTATAAAGATGATCAGGGGTATCGATATGAAAAGTAGGAATGAAAAAACTTCTTTCAGTATAAGTTCTGAACTTTCACCCTTCGATTCTCTTTCTGAAAATGTTGGTAATAGAACGGTACTGATAGGGGCGAACATACTCCCTATCATCAAGGGTATCCCGGCTGCAACGGAGTAGATCCCAACGTCAGATGTTTCTAGAAAATATCCTATCAGTACTCTATCTACGGATTTCATGATCGTCATGAAGGTCATGGTGAATATCAGCGGCACTCCGAATTTTAGTACTTTTTTGGTCACATTTTTTTTTGGAAGTTTAAATAGTTTGAATGTTTCCTCCTTTCTAAACATGTAGATGAGAACTAGGATACAAAATAGGGCTGCAATCGATACGTGTGATATCACCAGATAAATAGCCCTGTAGGAGTATATCATCAGTAAGGACAGAGTCAGGACTAAGATCGATAAAGATGGGATCAGTTTAAAAATATTATATATCTTAAAATCTTTGTAACCACGGTAATAGTCTCTATTTATGATGTTTAGTTGATCAAAGAATATTATCCCAGCGGCAAGTAAAAGGAATATTTTTAATCTATCGTCCTGAAAAACGGAGCTTGCTAGATAATCGCTTAGAAGGATAAGGGTGATAGATACTATGAAACCAGAGAGGATGGCGACGAAGTATGCCGAGTTCACGTAAGAAGAAACTTTCTCTTTATTTCCCTTGTATTTTGAGATGTATGTTGTCAGAGTGGTGCTCATAGCTACCTGGGCTAGTGGAGCTAGAAGCCACACCAATCCGGTAGTTAAAGACCAAAGCCCCCACTGGTCAGGTCCTAGTAGCCTGGGAAATAGAATACCAGAGATTATTCCGATGATGCTAACGATGAAATATACGCCGCTGGTACTGACTATATCTTTGAATAATTTCTTAGCCATGGTCTTTTACCTGTCAATATTTCTGATTACACTCATCAGATCCCGAATATGAGTTTAGAGAGTACCTTTCTGATTAAATGTTTTATGCCGAGAGGAGATAAAAAAAATGCTCTTTTGAAGTTAGATATCGCTTCTTTCTTCTCTCCACTCAAATAAGAGCGGTAACCGATCTCGTAAAGGTATCTAGCGTGTAGTTTCGAGTTAGCTGTTATTTCCTTTTTATACTTTTTAAAAAGATACTTTTTTGAAGCAAGCTTCTTTGAATGATCGCTTGTTATCTGCTCATCCCCGTGTATATAATATCTCACAAGGGGTTCTGGTACTGCTTTAAATTTATATTTTTTAGAGAGTTTAAGGAACAGATCCAATTCTTGGGAAGCCGGTAAGTCTTCCTTGAACCCCCCAACGTCTTTTATTGAATCCCTTTTCAATAAAACAACGGAGGTACTCCCGATGATATTTTCCCACAATAATTCTTTGAAAAGATCTCCCTCCTTATAAGACAATTTCTTTGAGACCGGAATTCCATTCTTGATTTTCACCAGTCCAGTATAAACTCCGCAATAAGACCGGTCTGCTTTTTCGAGCACTTTTACTTGCTTTTCCAGTTTGCTCGTAAACCATTCATCGTCATCATCCAAGAAAGCAATAAATTCATTTTTGCTGAGTTCGATTCCCTTATTTCGGGAACCCCCGCCCCCCAGATTTTCTTTATTCCTGTGGTATCTAATGCGATCATCCTGGAAGTCATTAACGACTTCTTTTGTACCGTCAGTAGAATCATCGTCAATTATTATCAATTCGAAGTGTGGATAGGTCTGATCCAGCACACTTTTTACAGCCCTTTTGAGCTTCTTAGACCTGTTGTATGTAGGTATGATCACACTTACTTCTCTCATTTATTTCCCACCACCTTCTCCAACAATTCAACTTTTTTTGAAAGAACGGAATCTTGGTTAAATTTCTGTACGTATTTTCTGTTAAACCCCCCCATTTTCCTTCTAAGTTCAGGATCATTCAATAATTTTTCTAATGATCTTTGTAAACCCGGTATATCTTTTGCATCGACTATCAATCCTCCCTTTTCATGTTTCACCAACTCTGTGTTACCCCCTACACCAGTAGCGATGACCGGTAAACCACAGGCCATGGCTTCCAGGATCACGTTAGACAACCCTTCTGAAACACTAGGGAGTACGAAGATATCTGAATTTTGGTAATAGTCGATGAGTTCTGAATGCTCAACTTCTCCGATGAACCTGACATGTTCATCCAGTCTTTCTTTATGAACCAATTCTTTTAATTCATCTTTTAAATCTCCACTTCCGATTATCAATAGCTCTACGTCACTATATTTTCCTTTAACATCTGAGAAAGCTTTGATGAGATAATTCAACCCTTTTAACTCATGGAGTCTACCGACATACAGCACCTTTACTTTATCAGAAGATGAAGAGGGGGATGATTTTGGTTCGAACTTATCCGTATCGATGCCTTTACTGGGTAATATCTCAATCTCTGATCCAGGTTCCAGTTCAAAGGCCTTTTTAATCATATCTTCGGACCGGATTATGTTCATCGCGGAGTTTTTCAATATCAATTTTTTAGCTGTTCTTCTGCATATTGAATTTTTTAAAAGTAGATCAGAACCCCGCCATTCACACACAATCGGGACTCCGAACAATCTCGAAAAAAACACACCTGAAAGGAAGGTGGATAGAAGTTGGCCAGCACCCACACACAGGATCAAATCAGGCTTGATTTTCTTTATTTTTTTCAATGCATCTGTGAAGAATGTAAAGTTCCTTACGATGAACGAACCTATAGATTCCTTGGTAGTATCGATATCTGAACCTAATGGTAAGTGTTGAAATTTATCATCGTGAATTTTTTTACCGTGGTGAGATAGTAAAAAAACACTGTGCCCCCTATCTGAAAGATATCGAGCGTTTATAATCAAGTCAACGTTGAAATTCAATATATCTTCTGGGAGTTCATCGGTCATCATCAATATCTTCATATTCTGCCTCTCACAAACAAGTAGATATTTTAGCTAAACACTACCTTTTAAATCTTCATCATATAGTTTTTTACTATCTTATCTAATATCTTATCTTTAGATAAATTTTTTCTATAATATTTTTTCATGTTTTCACTCATAGATCTTCTTTTTCCATCTCTATCTATGATGTACTCAAGTTTTTTTCTTAAATCCTCTATATCTGGCTTCACTAGTAAACCGTTATATCCATGTTTGATTACTTCTGAACTACCACCCACATCCGTTGCGACAATCGGTTTACCAAAATAGGCACTTTCTAAAAGCACTCTTGACAGTGGTTCAGGCCATACCGATGGTACAATGATCACGTCCGATTGTTCGTAAACTGAGTGTATAAGTTGATGATCCACTTTCCCTAAAAAGGTGATATCCGGATTAGAACTAGCTAATCCTTCTAACTTCTTCCTTTCAGGTCCATCCCCCACGATGATAAGATTTGCATCACTATTCAATTGATTGAAAGCCTTGATAAGCAGATCAACACCCTTTATCTTACCCAACTGGCCTATATAAGAAACATTCACCCCTTCTTTCGGCAATTCCAGTTTTTTATCTGATACATCGATATCCGGTAAATTGACCACTTTTGTTATGTTCTGACTTTGCACTCCCTCTTTGATCAGCAATTCGTTTATAAACTCGCTCAAGCTGAAGAAATGGTCAACATCTTTCAAACTCTTCTTCCTCCTCAAATAATCCATATAAATCGATAACCAAAATACTGGATTGTATTTCAAAAAGGGACTGATTTCATACTCACCAACATAATCTGAATTTGTTATACATCCCATGAATTTTATCGGAGCACATCCTTGACATACGCTTTTTTCTTTGTAAAATAGATTACCCTTAGGGCAGAAGTTTACGTAAGAGTTTATGGTCGCAAAACTCGTTTTTTCAACATCAACGATACTAGTGATGTTAAAAAAGTGCACTAGGTCGAATTTATCTACGATCTTTACAATCTCATTTTTCACGCACTTTTTAAAGAACAACCTCCTTTGAATGTTGTCCTTCAAAGTACTGCGACTTCCACCCGTTTTCATCCTACGGAGTATTTTCACACCATTTTTTTTATCTAAATCCTCTACTCCTTCAACTTTAGAGGTAAGAACGGTTACGTTGATTCCATACCGTTCCGCTAATCCTTCAGCAAAAAGTTTACACGAAATTTCCCCTCCTCCATAACTTTGAGGCGGATATGATTCTGTAACGATCAATATCTTCAGATTTTCTTTGATCCCTTTTTCACCATCATGTCTATTCATGATATATCTTTAACAACCTCTTCTAGAATGTCCATACCCTTGTTTATATTCTCAGTCGAATTGGCGTATGAGAACCGAATGTGCCCCTCACCAGTGGGTCCAAAAGCACTGCCAGGTGTTGCTAAAAGTCCTTTATCTAGCATCTTCATGGCCAATTCCTTTGAACTTATATCGTAGTCAAAGGATGGGAATACATAAAAGGCTCCTCTAGGTTTCAAACAGTCGATGCCAGGTACGTTATTCAACCTTTCAACGATGGTATCCCTTCTATCTTCGAATCTAGCATTCATCTTTTCAACAAAATCTAGTCTGTTTTTTAAAGCGTACAGAACAGCATGCTGAGTTGGATTCGGTGGGCATGCTACGTTGTAGTAATGGATTTTACCTATCTGTTCCAGCCAGTCTTTATTTGTAGCTAGATAACCTATCCTCCATCCAGTCATGGCAAAAGTTTTAGAAAAGGAATTGATAGCGATGACATTCTCATAATCTCCCAGGAAAGATTCGTATTCTCCTTCATATATCATCATCTCATAGACTTCATCCGAGAAGACGATGAGTTCATTTTCCTCAGCCCATTCTATAATATTTTTCACGTCTTTCTTGGAGAACACCCCTCCTGTTGGATTTCCCGGCGAATTCAATATGATACCTTTTGTTTCGTCCGTTCTTCTTTCTTCTAATTCTTCGATCTGGGGCACGAAATCATCTTTCTGCTCAACAGGATAAGAAACAGGTTTTCCGGCAGATATTTTGATCTGAGGTTCGTATAGGACGAAACCAGGCTCCGGATATAAGACTTCAACGCCGTCGTTTATAGTGGTTTCTAAAGCTATCTTTAACGCCTGAGTAGCACCTACGGTGACCAGTACATTTTCTTTTTTGATATCCGGTCTGTACCTCGTGAGATGCTGGGCGATCTCTTCTCTAAGAGTTATGAGACCGTAAGTCGAACCGTATACGTTATGTCCTTCAGTCATAGCCACTTTATAAGCTTCTATCACGTCTTCTGGTGGTTGAAAGTCAGGCTGACCGAGACCTAAATTTATGGTATTCTCATCAGCCATCTCGAACATCTTTCTTATCCCACTGAGCTCGATATCTCGGATCCTTTTTGGTATCATGTTATCATACCCTTATACATAGGTTACTAAAATATTATCGGTATTATTCATAAGACATCAGGGTTGACTACGTAATCTGATTCGCCACTCTCTAAAATCCCTATGATATTATCGACCGCCATCTTAGCCATACCGTTCCTCGCTCGATGAGAGGCGCTACCCAGGTGAGGAGTTAGCACTACATTTGATAGAGTATAATAATCTGGATTAGCACAGTATGGTTCGTCAGAATATACGTCAATACCCGCACCTGCTATCTTTTCAGACCTGAGAGCTTCTATCAAAGCTTCTTCAATCACTACTTCGCCCCTAGCAGTGTTGATTAGGAATGCTGTTTTCTTCATCATCTTAAATTCCTGCCAGCTGATCATACCTTCAGTTTCTTCTGTTAGAGGTACATGAAGTGACACTATATCCGACTGTTTTAGTAATGTATCCAATTCTACTTTTTCTGCACCCAACTCCTCTTCGATCTCCCTTTTCCGAGAACGGTTGTAATATAAGATATCCATGTCGAAACCCAAGGACCTTTTAGCTACCGCACTTCCGATCTCCCCCATCCCAATTATACCAAGAGTTTTTCCGTGGACTTCACTACCTACCATCAGTATAGGATCCCACCCCTCGAATTTATCTTCTCTGACAAATTTGTCTCCTTTTGCTATCTTTCTGGCAGTTGCGAGTATCAAACCCCATGCAAGATCAGCAGTAGCATCAGTAAGGATACCCGGTGTATTCGTCACAGGTATACCATAATACGTAGCGGTTTCTATATCTATATTATCATATCCAACAGCATAGTTTGATATCACCTTTAGGTCTTCACCAGCTTCTATGACATCCTCATCGATGATATCCGTTAATAGGCATAAAAGTGCATCCTTCCCCTTTATTTTCTCTAAAATATCATCTTTACTGAGTCTTTTTCCAGATTCGTTTATCTCGACATCATACCTTTTTTTCAATTTATCTACAGCGTCACCAGGCAGATTCCTTGTTATCAGGACTTTCATCTTCACACCTATTTGGAAAATACAATCCATCATATTACTATTTTTGGTGTTTTTTTAGGATTAATTTGACAATAGTGCGGAACTCTCCATAAATCTTTTAAATAACTAACATCTTTGTATAGATGTACAAATTTGAAGTGGAGGATAATGATGTCATTAGAGAAAGCTGCAAAGACAGCTATTGAAACATGCATGGGAGTTAGACAGGGCGAGGATGTAGTGATAGTATCGGATGGAAGAACACTCAACATCGGAAAAGAGCTGAGAAAAGCTGCACTTGACGCTACAAACGGAGTCAGGTTTTTTAATTTGGATATCTACGGCAAAAGACCACTAGATTACTTCCCGAATGCCATTGATAAAGCTGCAAAAAATGCTGATGTAACATTCTGGACTGCTCATTCTTACGAAGGTGAGTTAGAAACCACAAGGAGACCTTTCATAGAAGCCGCCATGATCGGTGGAAGACATGCTCATATGGTGGATATAACTGAAAAAGTGATGGAAGACGCACTTGCAGTTGATTATAAAGTTTTGGACGAGTTCACTCACAAGTTAACTGATAAATTAAAAGGAACCAATGAGATAAAAGTGACGAACCCTCAGGGAACTGATATAAAGGTTAGCTTTAACGAAAGATGGAAGTGGGTCCCGTCCACCGGTATCTGCAAATTACCGGGACACTGGCATAATCTACCGGGAAGCGAAGTCTATACCGCTCCGCGAAGGATGGAAGGAAAGATCGTGGTTGACGGTATCCTAGGTGAGTATTTTAGTAATATGTTTTCACATTCGGATCTACAGAAAACACCGTTGACCGTTAAAGTAGAAAACAAAGAGAGACCTAAGTGTGTAGACTTGAAATGCGAGAATGAAGATATTCTAGAAGAGGTACAGAAATATCTTTCTCTGCATGATTGTTCTTCCTATGTTGGTGAATTTGGTATGGGCACAAATGTTTTCCTAAAAGAGATCAGCGGTAATACATTACAGGACGAAAAATTCCCAGGAGTTCATATCGCTTTTGGAGACCCAATGGCAAGTGAAACGGATGCTGACTGGTCATGTCCACAACATTTAGATATGATATTGACCAAGTGCAACGTCTGGCTGGATGGCGAAAAGGTGATGGAAAAAGGAGAATATCTATTAGACTATTAACGTAGTATTCTATTCTTCACAAACCACCTTTTCCTCGAAAACATTAAGTATTTTCTACCAATCTATTTTGAAACAGGTAGTGAAAAAATGAAATTTAAATTAGCTTTTATAGGATTTGGAGTAGTCGGTCAGGGTCTTGCTGAAATACTAGAAGAAAAAGATTTTCAGAAGGAATATGGTTTCGATTATGAAGTCGTAGCGATATCTGATATGAAATTAGGTTCCATATATGATCCAGAAGGTCTGGATATGAGTAAAGTTTTGGGTATGGTTGAAAACGGAGATATGGAAGAATACCCAGCAGCTGAAAAGGGTTGGGACCCTATAGAAACAATCGAGAAAAGTAACGCTAACACGGTCATAGAGGTGACTTATACGGATATGGCCACGGGAGGTCCTGCTCTTGACCATGTGAGGACCGCTTTAAAAGAGGGAAAACACGTTGTAAGCACGAATAAAGGACCGGTAGCTAACGAAGCCAAAGAGTTGTTAAAGCTTGCAGAAGAGAACGGTGTCCATTACATGTTCGAGGGCACGGTATTGAGCGGTACTCCAGCAATAAATCTAGCGCTGATGACTCTCAAAGGGTGTGAGATCAAGGAGATAAAAGGTATCGTCAACGGGACTACGAATTACATATTGACTAAGATGGAAGAGGGGATGGAATACGGAGAAGCCCTTGAAAAAGCACAAGAACTAGGTTATGCCGAAGCCGATCCAACTGGTGATGTTGAAGGGATAGATGCCCAGGGCAAGATAGAAATTCTATCTAATACCGTAATGGGTGCAGATATCGAACTTGAAGATGTTTCTAGAGAGGGTATAACTGGGCTGACACTTTCTGATATCGAAGAAGCGAAAAAGGATGGATACAGATGGAAATTGGTAGGTAACACCAAGAAGACTGAAAACGGTGTAGAGGCAAAAGTATCCCCTGAGAAATTACCTTTAGATCATCCGTTAGCCAACGTTATGGGACCTACCAACGCATTGACTTACACTACAGATTACTTGGATGAGGTTACTATAATAGGTCCAGGAGCAGGAAAGAAAGAAACGGGTTTTGCACTACTTGTTGACCTGCTTTATGTAAACCACATGGAGAAGTGATAGATATGCCGGGAGTCTGGAACAAGGTGTTAAAAGTCGACCTTTCTGAAAAAAAGATATGGGAAGAGGATTTAGATCCTGAGGTCATCAAGGATTATCTAGGTGGTAACGGTTTGGGTATTAAATTGCTTTACGATGAAACTAACGGTCACGTTGAAGCATATTCCGAGGAGAACCCTCTGGTGTTCGTACCCGGAGCTTTGAATGGCAGTCAGATACCCATGACCGAAAAGTGTGGATTCTATTCGAAATCCCCACTGACAGGTATCATGGCTGAAGGTATCTTCGGAGCGTCTATCGGAGAACAGTTGAAGAAAGCTGGATACGATGCTCTTGTGATCAAGGGTAAAGCTGAGGAACTCAGCTCGATAGTTATTACGGAAGAAGAAAAGAAGATCGTGGGTACCACCGAATTAGAAGGTGCCGGCATAGATAAATCCGAAGAAGTTTTGAAGGACCAGCACGGCGGCGCTGCAGCAGTCATAGGCCCGGCCGGTGAAAATCTTGTAAAATACGCCATCATAGGTTGTGACGGTCGACAAGTAGGAAGGACCGGTTTAGGAGCTGTCATGGGTTGGAAGAACTTAAAGGGCATAGTCGTAAACGGTTGGATGGATGTAGAACCTGCATTCCCAGAAGTTTTGAACAAGTTGAAGAGCGACGCATTTAAAGAATTCACTCAAGAAGGGGGCGAAGGAAAGCAGAGTTTTGACGCTTACAGCAGTCACGGTACGGTAAAATTTACGGGTATGGGTTCCGAGTTGGGAATTTTGCCCACTAGATACTGGGAATTCGGTGAATTCGATGAAGCTGAGAAACTTAGCAGCTATTACTGGGAAGATGATATCTCTGAAAGCTTGGGATGCAACAGATGTCCATGCAGGTGTGGACAGGTCTACAAAGATACCGTAGATATAGAATATGAAACATCTTTCTCACTGGGTTCCAACCTCGAAATAAGTGATATCGAAGAGGTAGCTAAATCTAATGAGATATGTGACGATCTGGGATTGGATACATTAGAAGCTGGAAATGTTGTCGGCTTCCTTATGAGGTTGAGTGAGGACGGGGATGTTGATGAAGATATACCATTTGGTGATGGTAAATCAACTAGGGATATCCTACGGAAAGCAGCCTTCAGAGATCAGATCGGAGATGTAGCTGCTGAAGGAGTGAAAGGTATCGGTGAAAAGTACGGACGTGAGGAGATCGCCGTACATGTGAACGGATTGAGCCCACCTGCCTACGATCCAAGAGCTTTGAAGGGTATGGGTCTTGGATATTACACTTCAACGAGAGGAGCATGTCATCTCAGGTCCGATTGTGACGGTATAGAACTCGGTGGTGGAAAGAGTGTGAAGGCTAAAGGTGAATGGGTCGACATGAGTGAAGACCGGGCATCTATCGAAGGAAAAGAATACGTTGCTTGGAGAGAGAATTACGTTACATTACATGATACCATCGGATCCTGTAAACTGACCGGTAGGAGTGTATATTCTCCCGAGTTGATGAGCAGGTTCGTAAACGCCCATTTTGATCTGAATCTTACAGGTGAAGAGATGTACAGGACCGGTGAGAGGATATACAATCTAGAAAGGCTGTTCAATCTTGAACAAAAGCCAGATCTTGATGAAGAACTTCACGTTCCGGAACAGTTCCAGACTCCAACTAAAGTCGAAGGATTGAATGGAGAGAACTTCACCGAAGAGCAGGTCAGGAAGATGCTCGCAGATTATTACGAAGCTAGAGGCTGGGATGAAAAAGGTATACCTACAGATAAGAAACTGGAAGAGTTGAATTTGAAGTAAGTTTATCTTCCTTTCGTAGATGTTATATACCCTGTTTATAATGTAGTTTTAGAGGCTATAATAGAGAATTTAATGGTGAAATAATATGGTAGAAATGAAAGAAATTAAAGATGCGTTAGAAGAGATAGGTATACCAAGTGAAGACCCCAAAGACCTCTCCAAGTCCGGACAAACTTTTCCTGATGGGGGCCATTATAGGATGGAGATATCAGGTGTCGAAAGACCTTCAACCTTAGAAGCGCTTATCGAAGAAAGGGAGAAGAGGGATATCCCTGTACACAGATTGATCAGTACCGTGATGGGAAGTACCTTATTAACGGATGACGAACTCGAGGATTTTGCAAGGATGGCCAAGGAATCGGAGATGGAAGTCATAATAACTCCAGGACCGAGGGCTAGCTGGAACACAGGTAGGCAGATCGCTACACCGGAAGGTGCCTTATCCGGTTTAAGGGTGAGAGGTATGGATAACATGATAGACGGATTCAAGGATATCAAAAGGTGTATCGACTTCGGATTCCGTGGATTCCTGGTCACCGATGAAGGTATGCTTTGGGTAGCTGATCAGTTGAAGCAAAAAGGATTGATTCCAGATGATGTAACCTTCAAGGTATCCATCTATGCAGGTCATGCCAATCCCGCTGGTGGGAAGTTACTCGAGGATTTAGGGGCCGGTACATTCAACCCGACCGCGGATCTGAGTATACCTATGTTCGCTTCGATCAGGAAGGCCATCGACATACCAATAGATATCCACATCTATCTAGCCGATTCCATGGGAGGATTCAACAGATTCTACGAAGGGCCTGATTTAGCGAGAGTCGCTTCACCATGTTACTTCAAGATAGAACCAGGTTCCGGCCTAGCTGCAGGTGGAGGTATATACAAACCATGGACGGATCCAAATTTCCTTGCCAATTTCGCTAAAGAGAAGGTCAAGTACGCTGAGATAATACATGATATCATCCAAGATAAATATCCTGACCTAAAATTATCTGAACACGGATGCGAAGGTCTGGCTATTCCACAACCGTAGGTGTGGTTAGATGGGAAAAGGACTGGCTGGAGATTTCTCTTTACTTAGAGGGGAACCTCCTATAGAGTATCTCACAAAAGCCAATCAGTTAGAAGCTGAAGGACGAGACATGGTACGTTTCGAGATCGGACAACCCGACTTTGATACCCCCGATAATGTAAAAGAGGCAGCTAAAAAAGCTCTTGACGAAGGTTTTACTCATTATGTCCCAACCATGGGTATACCCGAACTCAGGAAGGCGATACAGGAAGATATCGAAAAGACGAGGGGATTCAAACCGGATCTAGATCAGGTAATAGTCCTACCTGGTGCGAAACCCGGCCTATTCTTCGGCCTTCTTTCTACCATAGAGAGAGGTGACGAGGTGATCTACCAGGATCCTTTCTACTTTACTTACGACTCGATGATCGGTTATCTTGGTGCGAAAAAGGTCCCGATTTCTCTCTACGAAGAAGACGAGTTTCGGATGACACCTGAACACATCCAGGAACGTATATCAGATGACACGAAACTGATACTGCTCAACTCACCGTCGAACCCGACCGGTGGTGTTCTAACAAAGAAAGATGTCCAAGCTATCGCTGAGATGGCGGAGGAACATGATGCGTATATCTTATCGGACGAGATCTACAGCAAGATGCTCTATGAAGGTAACGAACACTACACACCGGGATACCTTGACGAGTGCAAAGAAAGAACTATACTGATAGACGGTTTTTCCAAAGCATACTCTATGACAGGGTGGAGACTCGGCTACGCAGTGGCACCTAAAGATGTGGTACACAAGATGGACCTACTTCTAGCTGACGCTGTTTCCTGCACGACCTCCTTCGTTCAGAGGGGTGGTGTGGAAGCACTGAAGAACGGGCAGGATTTCGTGGATCATATCATGGGTCATTTCACTAAACGGAGAAAAGCCATAGTTGAAGGTCTTAACGAGGTCCCAGGGTTCAGTTGTATCTATCCAAAAGGAGCTTTCTACGTGTTCCCGAACATCAAAGAGACCGGTATGAAAAGCGAGGAACTAGCGAATTATATGATAGAAGAGGCCGGAGTCTGTTTACTACCTGGAACCGCTTTCGGAGAACAGGGTGAAGGTTTCCTGAGATTGTCATACGCTTCTTCGCTAGATGAGATCAAAGAAGGTATCCGACGTATGAAAAATGCCATGGAAAATCTATGATTTTCCACTAATCTCTTTTTTTATTTTTTACCTATCAACATCATTCATTTACATCTATTCACATGAAATCACACAAAAAATAAATAATCGGATTTAATTGACGTTTTACGTAGGTGTTTGACGTGAAACTCAGTAAATTGATCGAAAATTTGGAAGTAGAAGATATACCCGGTTTGATAAAAGAGATAAGAGAAGAGGTACCTAAGATAGTAGAGAATGCAGCGTACTCACATGCGTTCTTTAAGGCCAAAGTAGGTGAGAGTGGAAGAGTAACTATCCCTACGGCGGAGAGAGATGTATTGGATATAGAAGAGGGCGATATTGTTCAGGTCATGGTAAAACCTTTAAGTAAGAAAGATAAAAATGAACCTTAGATAAGTGGTTTTAGAGTATTGCGGAGGCTAGAGTATGATAAAGAAAAAAAGAATTTTTGAATGGTTCCCAAACTTCGTGGTCGACCATCCCAAGAAGGTGATTAGCATATTCATAGTTTTCACGATAATCATGGGATTCTATGCATCAGGCATGGAGATGGATACTGAGGAAGAATCATTTCAACCTGAGTCAGATAAACAGGAGTATTTACAGACGATACAGGATAGATTCGGTAGGACCGATGAAGCTGTGCAGATCGCATTCACAGCCCATGAAGAGAATGTGTTCACCGTAGATGTTTTACAGGGCATGTTGGAGATGGAACAAGCTCTGTTGGAAGATGAAACAGTAAATAGAACATTAGCAAAATCTACAGAGATGCCAACTGGAATGAATACATTAGCGAGTAATATCCTGATGGCAAATCAAGCATTTTTGTTAGAAGATTATGTGATCCATCGGGCAGTGGAAACTCACGATTCGTTGGTTATAGTAGAAAATCAAACGAAGATGTACGAAAAAATGAACGAATCTTTTGCCATGAACCTTTATATATACAATCTATTTTCAGAAACAGGTAATCCGGATGGGATCCAGGGTGCAAATAAGACCATGATATCTATGGCTCAGATAGTTCCTGAACCACGCTTATGGGGTCTCGTTTCTCAGTATCAATCGGAATTCATGGAATTGATACATACACTTAGTTCTGAAGATATGAGTCATTATAATGTATCAATTTATTTAGAGAACTGGCTGATGGAAATGGAAAACACAGCAGTTGCACATAGTCCATTCTATGAAACGGTAAATGGAACTAAGATCATACTTGAATCTGAAGCCATCACCTTTGATCAAAAATGGACCGCCCGGAGTATGGTTTTAACTTTTTTTGGGATCTCTGAGTATTTAGAACACCTACAGGAGCCTGTGATGGATGGTTTGGATGGAGAAGCACCGTCATTAGCACTTTCTCCAGAAGAAAAAGAGGAAAAGTTATCTGATATGGATGATGAAGATATCAAGAGAACCGTATCAAATATCACAATCTATGACTCATCTAGGCTAAATGAATCGATAAATGAAGGTGTAAACAATCTTGAAAAGATGGATGACCTTGCAGATAGTTCACTAGATCATCTTGATAATCTGGGAAATAATTTAGAGCAAACTATCGAAAATCTTCAACTTGATGGACAATATTGGCATGTTGGAGTTCTAGAGAGATATCACGAATCAGTCAACGAGAACCGATCCATGGCTTTACGATCGAATCAGATGTTTGCTGAATCGAAAACCATGCTTCGCGATTCTATAGGATTAAGTCTCCTCATGAGGCAGATGGGAGGGAGGATCAGTTCTACGGTCAGTAGAGATTATTCACCATCTGATGAAATTGAAAGTATCAGAGCAGAAAGTTCAATCGGAATAGCCTTCTTGGATAGGGAGATCGAAAGAGATGAGAGATTGGAGGTACAGAGGAGAATCATTGATTTGGGGGATCAAGTGTCGGAACATTCGGAGATCAGAGTATCGGCCCAACAGGTGATGATGGAAGAGATAAACGAGAGTGCTAATAGAAGCCTACAGAAGCTTCTTCCTGCGGCTTTTGTAATAGTCGTCATAATACTTCTGATCGTATATCGTTCATTTTTAGAAACTGTTTTGAGTCTAGGATCACTAGGTATAGCCATCGTCTGGACCTTCGGTTTTGGGGTTTTACTCGGGTATGAATTCAACCCGATGATGATCGCTGTTCCGATTCTGATCACTGGTCTTGTAATAGATTATGGAATACATATGGTTATGAGGTACAAGGAGGAAAAAGAGGATGGATACCATCCAAAGATCGCAACTAAGATAACTATAGCTACTGTGGGCGGGGCCCTAATATTGACAACCTTTACTACAGTAGTGGGTTTTCTATCGAACACACTGAGTAATATTCAAGTTATGAGACAGTTTGGTGTACTTGCAGCGGTAGGTATCACGGCTAGCTTCTTGTTGATGACCGCCTTCTTACCGGCAGTTCTACAGCTGTTTGATGAAAGAAAAAAGAAAGGAAAAAACTCATCTAGAAAAAAGTCTAAAAGGAATTCAACTGAAAAGATAGATGAAAAGAAAATTGATGTGATCAGCAGAACACTTACAGCATCTGCTGATGCAGCTGACAGGTATCCTTTAGCGGTTCTAGTGATTGTTATTTTGATAACCACGGCTTCGATTTACGGTGTGGTCAATATCGATTCTACTTTCAATATACAGGACTTTTTACCTGAAGATCAGCCTCAGAGTCAGAATATCAAGTACATCCAAGATAATTTCAACGCGACTACTTCTTACGCACATATTTTGACTGAGGGTGAAGTTGATTCCCAGATATATCTATATGCTTTACATGAGACAAGGGAAAATATCCGTGACAGTGATATGGTGGGTGGAGACGGAGGGGATGTTATGTCATCACTAACCGTTCTACAAAGGTTTGGTACTGCTACTAGGGGCAGCTCTGAGTATAATGCTACCATAATTCAGGCTTTCTCCGATAGTGATACAAACAATAATGAAATTCCAGATCGAAATGTAACAGGACTTTATGATATGCTGTTTGATTTTGAAGAAAGTAGAAGTGCGATGATGAACGTTGTTTATCGAACAGAGGATGGAGAATATACCTCTGGGAGGATACGCCTATTGGAGGATCAAAGAAGGATCAACGAAGACCTATCCAATGCTGCGCTACTCGAGCAGGAGTTGGAAGATGATGTCAAACCACTCAGGGATGAAGGATTCACAGCTAAAATCACCAGTGGATCTATGATAGGTCATGATACAACCTCTGAGCTGACATCCACTCAATTAAGGTCACTCATGGCTACGATAATAGTGGTGGCTATCTCACTAAGCATAGTGTTTTATTTCCTTCATAAGTCCATAGTATTAGGGGTCATCACCACTGCACCAGTGGCCATAATCACGCTGTGGATCGTAGGTACTATGTATCTTAGCGGTGTATCTTTGAACGTCATGACCGTAAGTATCACCGCTTTAACGGTAGGTATGGGTGTAGATTACAGTATCCATATCACCCATCGATTCAATGAAGAACGTTCGAACTTTGATCTTTATGGGGCTGTACATGAAACGGTCCAGAATACAGGAGTCGCCCTTTTCGGTTCAGCCATGACAACGGTTGCCGCCTTCGGTATACTTTCGACATCGGATATACTTCCTCTATCACAGTTCGGTTATATCACGGCGTTAGCTATAACTTACAGTTTCTTAGCTGCTGTTTTCATACTTCCTTCAGCACTGATGTTATGGGCAAGAAATAGTAAAAACGTAAAAAAAGAGTAACTCTCTTTAAACCCCTTCTTTCATTTTATCTATCTTTTCAAGTATGTTCTCCCAGTGAGTTCCTTTCCAATATACTTTATCGCATCCATCACAGATCCAGAACTCCTCCTTCCTTTCTAAAACTCCTTCGGGTACTTTATCAACAACTTTCTTTTTCTCTATCTTTTTGACCAATGAGTTGCAGTTCGAGCATCTGGTAAGGGGTTTCAGGTCAGCATCATAAACTTTTAGTATCTTAGGGATGATCTCCTCTGGCGGTGCCTTCTCAACAAGCATGACCTTATCATTGTTAGCCAATTCTTTGTCACGAGTTATTATAACTCTATCTTCTTTTTCCGCAATTTCTAAAAGTTTTTCGTCGTCACCCTTCGGTGCATATTTAGCATCTATACCCATGAATCTAAGCCATTTTGTCGTCTTGCCCAGCATCCTATCAACTAAAAATTTAGTCATAGTACTCCACATGATACTTGAGTAAAATACCATCGTCTAAAGCTTGATAATCATAAAGCTTCAAACTTATTATTTCGTCGATATCTTCTGAACCCATACCATCAGCAGAAGTTGGTGCATTTTTACCACCGATCACCATGCTTCCTACGAAAACATAGTACTCATCGACTAATTTTTCTTTAAAGAAGGAATATATCACTTCTCCTCCCCCCTCGACGAGGACACTTTCAATACCTTTGCTATTTAATACATTCATCAACTCAACTAGGTCCACTCTCTCTTCTTCTCCACATTTGACCCATCCTTCACGTTCTATCTTTTTGGCAGTGGCGATCAAGGATTCTCCCTCATCGAACAATTTGGAGTCTTTAGGTGTACGCCCCTTGGAATCAAGTACGACTTTCAAAGGATGCTGTGGGTCATCAACAAACTTTCCCTTAACAGTGAGTTTTGGATCATCCGCTAACACCGTCCCTATACCTACCAATATAGCATCAACTCGGTTTCTCAATTCATGGACTCTTTTGAAATCCTCTTCACCCGATATCTTGACCTCGGTTCTATCAGACAACGCTATTTTCCCGTCAGCGGACATAGCCACATTCACGATAACTTTCGGTTTCATCTATTTTCACCTTCAATATTTTATCAAGTAATGGTTTCCAACTGGTTCCAGGTTTATATCATCATCAGCAAATTTGTTCACAACCCATATATTAGTTTCAAGGTGTCCGGTTTTCTCAAGGACTTTCAGATCACCTCTTTCCTCAACCATGGGTAGAAATGGGATTATCTGATCAGCGCTCCAGTTATCCAGAACCACATCTTCACCTATAAAGGTTTTTAATGTGTCAGCGGTCTCTTTCCCGATTTCCTCTGCAGGAACCCCTTTCTCACCTAATTTTCCACATCCAAGCACTCTTTCTCCCTCAGTCCATATTGTAATCCCGGTTCCCGGACTGCTTGAAGTGTAAGATTCTGTGTTAATTGACACTGGTACTTCGAGAAATTCTTTTAGAACTGACTTTTTCATCCGCTTCATAATATGTTCAGGCAGGTCGGTGACGAAAGCCTTCCCCTTTATCTTTGATATATCTGTGGAATAATTGGGTTTTTTAACTTCACTTTCCGATATATCTACTCTGATCTTCCCTCCTCCCTTTGGGTAGTGCCCTCTTTTTATCAATTTAGATTCTATATCACAGTTCATATTATTCAAATGCTGAAGAAATACATTTTTGAAATAATCATAGGGTGGGGACCATTTGACGTCAGTTCCACCTTTCAATTCTAGGGTAATTTTCTTTCCAGATATAACTGCAGGAGGTAACAGTGCTTGAAGCATCAAGGTAACACTTCCGGCAGTGCTGATATCGAACCTGTAGAACCCTCCACGTATCTCTCCTGGTATGAATTCTACTATCTCCGAGCCTTTTTCTAGACCTTTTGCACTACCGTTACTTATCTCTACGGCTGCTTCTATGGATTTTAGGTGTTGATACGATAGACCTGGTTTTGGTCGGTTAGCTCTGATGTTGTTGATTTTGATTTCTGTTCCGGTGATCATCGACATGGCTACTGCTGTTCTGAGTATCTGACCTCCACCTTCACCGTAGGAACCGTCTATCTCTATCATATGTTACATAAGATGAAACAGGGGACTTATTTGTTTTTCTTACTTTTATGATAGGACGAAAGCATAGATTTATCCGTAATAAGTATTAAATAATTATATATGTAATAATTATGCCGTGTGAACTATCATGAGAGGGAAGAAGATATTCGCGGCTGGGATTATTTTTATTTTGATAATCAGCATCTATGCTAGCTTGGGACCTAATATATCCGGCAATGAACCCACTAGCTATGTTGAAGGTACTTATCCAGAGCATAAAGAATTTACAGAGCCCTCTAGCGTAACAGAGGAAGAGTTTTGGGGGGATTCTACAATCCTAACAATTTATTATAATTATTCTATGTCGTATGATAACCCCCCTAAGGATATCATTTCGTATTTACAAGGCACTTATGACGATTCTCATGATGTCAGGAGCATTTTTATCGATATAGATAGGCCAGATGGCCACACAGTTTCTTTGGTCGAAGAAACTATGTCTAGCGCTGATATAAATGCAAGATACTCCCTTATAAAGGAAAGCCGGGAATGGATCTACAATTTTGGTGAAGAATTCGTTGACGAGGACCCACCTGAATCTCATGAAATTAATCCAAATGAAGTCCTTTTTGGTATGGCGGATGAGAACATACTTTCAGACCCAGTAATACTAAAGGGGGAATACTCGATAAAGATTGAGATAGTAGCTAGAGAACCCGAAATCGATTATGGCCCGGACGAAACAGTATTAAAAATAATGAGTTATCCACCCGGGCCTGTAGAAGATCTTAAAGCAGGAGCAGGCGACTCTGAAGTCAAGTTACAATGGTCCCCTCCCACCGATAAAGGTGGAAGTGAAATTATTCAATACAACATTTACAGAGCGACCACTGCAGAGGGTTACAAACTTATAGATAATGTCACCAGCGATGTTACTACTTATACGGATGAAGAGGTAACTAATAGAAACTTATATTTCTACAAAGTAGCACCTATCAATCTCGATACACGAGGTGTGGATATAGGGTATATGGGTGGGAACATCAATGATCTATTTTGGAGATCTGCCTATGAAAATGTGATCGCATATCCTATTTCTGAAGAGAGAGATGAGGGTACTACAGGTGCTTATAGATGGTCCATGGATTATTCATGTCTGACTGAAGATTATATAGAAGAAAGGATGGATGCATCTGTCGAAGTCAACAGGATGTCTGGCGGTATGGTTGGGATGTACAGACTCGACGAAATAGGACTAGAAGACGGACTTAAAATATTTGAATACGAAGGCGGTTTTTATTCATACGGTGGGGCTGATGTTTTAGTGGAATATGATAATGGGACCACATTCAATATAAGAGCTGATGTGGAGAGATCTATGATCGATTTCTCTGGCACTCTATGGGTCAACGAATCTCAAGAGGGTTTAGATCAAGACAGTACTCTATATAGTATAGAAAAACAGACTCTAGAAACTAGTGGGGAGATCTATTTAGAGTATGATTACGAGTACGAGTCGGAAGATGCATGGCAGACATCTAAAGTCGATCTTGATATGAGTTGGGACCTATCTTTAGAGAAGGACTTCGACGGATCAGCACCGTGGCTTTGTCTAGACTCGACCCAGGTTATATTTTCTGACTCTTATACTATCGATTATTCAGGTGAACTTCTCGGCGACATTGATTTGAATATTCATGATGAGGGTACATACTCCAACGAATCTATCGATATCGATGAAGATCATGATGAAGAGCTCTTGAACTCTATGATTTTCTCGAGAGGGATCAACTTAGTTGGTCCATATCGTGAGTACACGCCGATACTCGGTAGTAGTAAGCTGGGGTTTTATAGAATAATAGATAACACCGTCGGAATCGATAATGAAGTAATAGGGACAACAAGATATGAAGAAGATATCATGTGGGCATCGATCTTTACAAATAATAAACAAGTTCATTCTTCTGAGGGAGAAATTCACACTAGACATTATCTAGACCCTTTGACTATCCCTGGCCTTCATTCGATCCTGGAAGCAGGTTTTGTCAGGGTCGATTTTGTTACTGATGAAAGTTTAGAACAGTTATTAAATAATCAAATAAGAGCAGAGGCTATGAGGCCAGAAATACAGAGATTGAATCAAACAGAATTCCGGCGCTGGAGGGAGATGAGAGAAGAGGAACTTAGACAGTTATACCACTCTGAATCTTTGACAGAACCGTTTTGGGAGATATGGGACCAACAATCTGGTGTTGATGGGACGAATCCTTATTATGAAGGAGGTCCGATATTTAATGTCGTTGGTTTCGTAGAATCAGAATCGGTTGAAAAAGAAGAAGTAGATGAATTCATGGAAGATAAAGAAGCTTATCTAGAATCTGAATTAGAAGAAGATGAAGATATGAACTGGTTAATCCTCGTTGGAGTGATTTCCTTAGTATTAGTTTTGGTCTCTATATCCCTATACGTTAAAAAGAAGAGTTGAGGACAGATCAAACTTCATTGTAGGTCTATCGGTATCCTCGACAGATTTAAGTATGTACTATTTTATTGTAAGAAATGGTGAGATGATGGTAAGAAAACCTGCAGTTGCTGGGCAGTTCTATCCGGGTTCAAAAAAATCATTGATGCAAAAGATCGAGGGATGTTTTTTACACGAATTAGGACCAGGAAAGATCCCTGAAAATGAGGGGAAACTGCATAATATCAAAGGTATAGTTGTCCCTCACGCGGGATATGAGTATTCTGGCCCTGTAGCGGCACATGCTTATAAAGAGGTTTATGAGGATGGGAAACCGGACGTTTTTATCATAATGGGTCCTAACCACAGAGGGATAGGGGCATCTGTATCAGTCACAGACCAAAATTTTGAAACCCCTCTTGGTACAGCTACAGTCGATAAAGAAGTAATCGATCAGCTAGTCGGAGGTGTCATAGAATTAAACACAACTGCTCACATGGGAGAACATTCATTAGAAGTTCAATTACCTTTTTTACAGTACTTATGGGATGACATAGAAATGGTCCCTATTTCTTTCAATATCCAGGATTATAGGACTGCAAAAGAAGTCGGAAGGAAGATAAAAGAGATCGCTGGGGACAAGGAAACTTTGATAATCGCTTCTACAGATTTTTCTCATTACGTCCTTAAAGAAACTGCCGAGAAAAAAGACAAGATGGCCATCGATAAGATAATCAATAACGACCCAAAAGGTCTATTCAACACGATCCAGAAGGAGAATATGTCTATGTGCGGGTATGGGCCTGTGATGGCGATGATGATGGGTTCGGGCGGAACTAAAGGGAGACTTCTCAAATACGCTACAAGTGGCGATATCATGGCCATGAGAGAAGTAGTCGGGTACGCTTCATTGACTTTCGAATGATCATGTGCGTCTGGAAGTTTTTTAACGTTTGATATTACACTTTTTCAGGGCTGAACAGTTTATACAATCCCTAGGATGGGTTATACGACCCGCTTCTTCAGCCATCGCACCGGCTATTTTAGCGTCATCATGTGTATAATTCGATCGTTATAAAATGTCACCTCCCCCTTGGATCCAGTAACTCCACTCCAAGAGAAGTTCTTAAGCCCAGCATCTTCAGCTGTTTGCCAGTCTTTCTTTCGAGAATTCAGGAAGATAGTTAATTTTATCAATAGTTCAAGTAAACTGTTTTAGTTATGGTGTAGAAATCTAAAGCAGCTTCGCCCTGTTCTCTCCAAGTTTTGCTGGACGAATCTTTCAAGCCTCCGAAGGGAACGTGAAGTTCTAATCCGGTCGTCTTCTCGTTGATCTTTACCACACCTGCATCTATCTCACTGACAAACTTATGGGCTTCTGAGAGATCGTTAGTGACGATACTAGCAGAAAGACCATATCTCACAGAGTTGGCCACTTTCACTCCTTCTTCAAAACTGTGAACCTTCATCACACCCAGTACCGGTCCAAAAATTTCTTCCTGAGCGATTGTCATTTCCGGTTTCACATCAGAAAAAACTGTCGGTTCGACAAAATATCCTTTTGAGAAATTACCGGATTCCAGTCTATCACCACCGGTTTCTAGGATAGCTCCCTCTTCCAAACCTTTTTTGATGTAAAAGAGTGTACTTTCCAGTTCTTTTTCGCTGACTTGCGGGCCCATATCTAGATTTTCTATCCCTGCACCCACTTTCAAACCCTCAACCTTCTCTAACAACTTTGATAAAAAATCATCGTAGATTTTCTGATGAACGATAGCTCTTGAAGTCGCAGTGCAGGCTTGACCGGTTACACCAAAAGCACCATCTACCACTATATTGACCGCTTTATTGATATCAGCGCTATCCATCACGAGTGTGGGATTCTTTCCACCCATCTCGGTTTGAACCCTTTTTTTACCAGCATTCTTCTGGATTTTCATCCCAACTTCCAAACTTCCTGTGAAAGAATCACCGTCTATATCTGGATGGGTAGTTATTGCTTTACCTACCTTACTACCAGATCCAGTCACGTAATTGATCACACCATTTGGGATACCTGATTCTTCTATACATTCAATCAATTTTCTAGAACTTTCTGGTGCTAGACTGGCGGGTTTAAAAAGTATAGTATTACCTGCTGCAAGGGCTGGTGCGATCTTCCAGGAAGCTATAGCAAGAGGGTAGTTCCATGGAGTTATCAATCCAACTATACCTACTGGTTCTTTTACAGTATATAGTAATTTATCCTCTTGGCCTGGGGATCTCAAAGACCCACCCAACTCTTTGGCTTTCACAGAATAATAGTTAAAGATATCAATAGCTCTTTGGACCTCCCCTGTGGATTCAGCTAAGGTTTTTCCCTCTTCACGAGTTATGGTCTCCGCTAATTCATCCTTTATATCTTCTAATTTGTCAGCAGTGGACTTGAGATATCTCCCACGCTCTGATGCTGTTGTGTTATTCCATTCTTTTTTTGCTTTTTTTGCAGCCTCTACAGCCTTCTCTACATCTCTCTCGTCCGAAAGCTGATAATATCCAATAATATCTTCAAAGTCAGCGGGGTTCCGATTTTCAAAGGTTTTCTTCGATTCACATTCCACCCATTCTCCATCGACATAGTTCAAATGGGATTTCTCTTTATTCTCCATCGATCTCACCTCTTTTATTGTTCAACGTTATCGTGATAAAATAAATTTTCGTCTATAACGCGTAGGCGTATTAACAACATCTTTGATGGAAAAAAATAATATTTAGTGCATCACATATCTACTTTCATGATACGGTTAGAATTGAACGGTTGGGATGCTCATATAGGCTTTTCAGCTTCACACATACTCCCTGGTCACTACAAATGTGGTCGTATGCATGGTCACAATTATGCCCTAAATGCCAGGATACTTGGTGAAGAATCGTCCGAAGGTTTGGTATTTGATTTTCTACCTTTAAAGAAAAAGTTGAGAAAGATAGCAGACGAACTTGATCATAAAGTATTACTTGCTAAAGGGATGAATGGATTGCGGAAGGATGGAGACGAATACGAGATAAAAATCGACGGAAAGAGATATGTTTTCCCTGAAGAGGATGTAATGATGTTGGATATCAATCAGGCTACAACGGAAGAACTAGCTCGCTACCTCTTAGAGAGAGTTATAGATGATATCGATTTCCCTGACACTATCAGGGTTGTGGAGATCGGTGTAGATGAGTCTAGGGGACAGGGAGCATGGGCGAGGAGGAAATTGTGAATGTCAAAAGCAGTTGTCCTTCTCTCTGGAGGGTTAGATTCCTCAACCACTTTAGCTGTAGCTGATAAAGAACACGACGATATTTTTGCCATCACTTTCAGATATGGTCAAAAGCATGATAAAGAGATACGGTCTTCTAAAAAACTTGCTGAACATTACGATGTAGAGAAACATATAATATTAGATATCCCACTTGAGGAGATCGCAAGGTCTTCGTTACTAGAAGGTGGTGAAGAGATCCCCGATACAAAGAAAGGTGATATCGGCCAGTCTATACCTACAACCTATGTTCCAGCTAGAAACATCATCTTCTTGAGTTATGCTCTATCCTATGCGGAAAGTGTGGACGCCCAGGCTATATACATCGGTGCAACTGCAGTCGATTACAGCGGTTATCCAGATTGCAGACCAGAGTTTTTTGATGCCTTCAAAGACATGGCGAAAAAAGGTACAAAAAAAGGGGTAGAAGGCAATCAGATCGATATAATCACTCCTCTGATCGATAAAAGTAAAGCTGAGATAATAGAACGAGGAACTGAATTGTCAGTACCTTTTGAAAAAACCTGGAGTTGTTATAGAGGCGGTACAAAAGCTTGTGGCACGTGTGATTCATGCCGATTAAGATTGAAAGGATTTGAGGAAGCTGGTATTACAGACCCTTTAATTTATGAATGACAGGTCTGTTTTTTTTTACGTAAACTTATCTATAGTGTTTTTCTTTGAATTTATCGCGGATATAGTATACCACAGCGGAGCTAGCAAGGAGTAGAACAACTACACCGGTACTCAAAAATGGTGTGTCATCTTCTTCTTCATTTCGTTCTTCTAGACCATAATCTGTTAGATTCTCTGATCCTATCAGCTTACCGTTATAATATTCTTCCCTTTTTACCATGTTTTTGACTTCTGGAGAATAATAGTTGTGTATGTGTTCGGGACCTTTTTCATATTTTGTCATGTTGATTAGATACGTATCGAAAGTACCTGCGGGCACTTCGACTGTAAATCTCCCTTCTATTGTGTATTCTAGTTCGATCCTTGGTCCTTCTACCCAGGTTTCTTCGTTGTCTTCTGGTTCTTCCCATCTTATAGCTACGGTATCCCAGGTTTTACCCCCTTCTAATGGGAAATCAAATTGTTTTAGAGTTGGATTGTAAGCATATAAACCATCGTTGCTGGCCTCAACTACTACTGATAGTCCATCCCTCGTGTAGAAATGAGATTCTACCTCAGGTTTTCCATCCCCCATCCAAGTATAATTCAATCTGTAGCACTCAAATATTCTATCATCTATCTTGATATTTTCATCGGTTGAGACTACTTCTGTTCTATATGGTACAACATTATCATCCTCGGTTCTGTTGTAATGCCAATAATCTCCTTCAAGCCAAGTGGGTACTTCTTCTGCTGACGCTTGAACCTCTTGGATCATCGACCCAGATGAAGAAATGACTAGTAAAGATATCGCGAATATTATCAATGTTTTTACGTATCCACGTTCTATAAGTTTCAACATTATATCGCGTAAAATACTTTGACTGTACCTTATAAACTTTTTCCAAATATTATCCTTTAAACTATCAAGTTTTGAAAAAAGTGCCAGACAACTCACTTACGTTCGCTTCCTATTTTTATCAACTTCTTTCACATCCGTTCAAGAAGTGTGATAAATGCGGGGGAAGGGATTCGAACCCTTGGACCCCTACAGGACAGCGCCCTGAACGCT
>JBMCUO010000012.1:0-26897 GCA_048622455.1 Candidatus Saliniplasma sp.
TTCCAGTGTCCCACGAACCGCCTGAAGCAGCATGATCTTTACCGAATGGTTCACAGTCGATACCCAGGATCCACCATCTAGCAGGCCAGTCACAGCGCCAAGGTAGTTTTCCATCGTCACTGCGTATATCAGCCTTTCCTTCATTTCCACAGTCACACTCGTAAAGTACGAATGGATCTTCAAAACCAGTGATCGTTGTTTTACCTATCTTTTCACATTCATAGCATTTGGGATTATATGGGAACCAGTCATCGCTGAGCTGCCTTCCCGTATTTTCTTCGATGATATCCGCTATAGCTTCTTTTTTCTCGATGACTTTTCTAGTTGCTTCCTCATAATCGCCCTTCGCGTACATCTCATGGGCGTACACTACTTCTAGATCGGCACCCAATTTTTCTAGCGATTCTAAGAATGGTTCCATATAGTGTTCAGCATAATCATTATGTTTTCCACAGGGACACGGCACCTCGCTTAGTGGTTTTCCTATGTGATCCTTATAAGACTTATCTAAAAATGGATATAACTTCCTTAGGGGGTCGAAAGAATCGACTATCAAGATAAGATCGCCTTCAGAAGCCCTAGCGATAGCTTCACCCGTTAACAGCTCTCTTATATGACCCAAATGAATAGAACCTGAAGGAGCTTCACCAGTAGCCACCAGTGAATCCTCTCCTAACTTCTCTGCTTCTACGTCTGCCCAATGCATTTGATCACTAGAAGGATTATTTACCTATGAGTTTGGCCCGGATTAGGGCTCTCAAAGGTACACCTACGATTTCGTCATGACTATCTTTGTTGACAGTTACCATGGATAATACAGCTTCAGCTCCTTCGTTTTCAAGGAACGTGATGGCACCTTCCATGGTCTCTCCAGTGCTTACAACATCATCGACTACGACGACTTTCTTTCCACGCACTCCAGCATAGTTCGAGCTGAGGGCTCCGCCTCCACGTCTTCTATCTCCACCAGGTGGTCTATATATCGCTAGTTCTCTGTTCAATTCCTCGGATATGAGAGTTGCTATTGGGATACCGTTGATGGCGATACCAACTATAGTATCGAAATCTTCTCCCATCAATTCCATCTCTTCTAAAATGACGTCTGAGAACATGGTAGCAAGCAGACCTATCCTTCCACCAAAAACGCCGATAGATCTCCACCCTATCTTTACATCAGTAGGAGGAGCCTCCTCTCTCACATTCTTAGTCAAAAGCCAGGTAACCGTATCTACAGAAAGGTTCAGTTCTGTAGCTATCTCTTTTTCTCTTAATCCATTCTTTTTGTACTCCATGGCTTTCTCTACAAGGGACTCGATTCCTTTCATAACAAATCACTTTATGTGTGTAATCTCTGATGCTATTTATAATATTATGGTATGTAAAAGGGAGCAAACAAAAATTTTAATAGTTGATTATATTTTTATAGATGTATGACACCCTGCGGATGTTTCTTTTGGTTTGTAATAGTCCTTCTGATCATAGCTGGAATCAGTTATATACTCGGGGCGAACAAGATGGGAGATTTTGCCATCGATGTCATCCGTTTGGTCATCATACTTGTTTTGGTAACTATCTTGATAGGTTTGGTTCTCATTTTGATGGGTAGGCTGAATTGGAGAGAGATATTCAGAGGTATAAATCTGATGACTACCTCTATCCGCTCGATAATACCCATTTAGAACAATCAAAAGAATTATGAGAGGGTGTCCTAATCAGGAGATATGAAAATCAGTATCATAGGGACGGGATATGTAGGTTTAGTGAGCGGCGTTGGATTCGCCAGTAAAGGACACGATGTTACTTGTGTAGATATCGTCGAAGATAAGGTTAAGATGATCAACCGGGGAGAACCGCCAATTTATGAAGAGGGCTTGGAAGAACTGCTTACAGATATGGTTTTGGAGGGAAGATTGAAAGCCACTACGGATACTGAAAAAGCCGTCAAGGAAACAGAACTCACATTTATATGCGTTGGAACCCCTTCAGGAAGGGACGGTAAAATCGATATCACCAGTGTAGAAAAAGCAGTCGAGGATATGATAGAACCTTTAAGAGATAAAGATGAATATCACGTATTTTGTATAAAAAGTACGGTGATACCAGGTACTACCGAAGAGAAAGTGTTACCGATACTTGAAAAATCCGGTAAGGATGTAGGGAATGATTTTGGTTTGGGTATGAATCCCGAATTTTTGAGAGAGGGGATAGCTTTAGAGGATTTCCTGAAACCAGATAGAATTGTTTTAGGTGGAATAGATGAAAGAACCTGGAACGTTCTTTCTGAAGCTTACGAAAGATTCGATTTCCCTAAACTCAAAACAGATATCAAGACAGCTGAGATGATAAAATATACTTCTAACGCTCTACTAGCCACTAAGATATCGTTTGCCAATGAGATATCTCGGATATGTGAGGAGATCGGTATCGACGTTTACGATGTCATGGATGGAGTTGGATTGGACCATAGGATAAACAGAGATTTTCTCAACGCTGGAGCCGGCTTCGGAGGGAGTTGTTTTCCCAAGGACGTCAATGCTCTCGTCAGATTTGCTGGTGAAAAAGGTCTAGATACAAAATTACTAGATTCCGTTCTTACTATAAATGATGAGCAGCCAGTACACATCATAGATCGCATAGGTGAAATGATCGGTGACCTTAGAGGTAAAAGAACCGCCCTATTGGGATTAGCATTCAAGGGTGGTACCGACGATGTGCGAGAAACCCGGGCTTTACCCATGGTTGAGAGGCTTTTAGAATTGGGAGCTGAAGTAGTGGGGTATGACCCAAAAGCCAAAGATAATTTCAAGGAACTATTATCCGAGAACATCGAATATCCTGATAATAAGTCCGAAGCTATCAAAAACGCGGATATATGTATAATCCAGAACGATTGGAGTGAATTCAAGGGAATGACCTTTGAAGATTTTGAACCCATGAAAGGAAGAGTTATCGTTGACGCTAGAAGAGTTTTAGATGAGGAAGATTTGGGCGAGAAGTTCATCTACATCGGGGTAGGTGTTTGAACGTTTTATTCACTAAAGCTAAAATACCACCCACCATAATCCCCTTACGATGCGTATAGCTGTCGTATTAGAGGATAAATGTAGATCGGATAGATGTGGCTATGAATGTATACAATACTGCCCCAGAGTAAGGACTGGTGATGAAACCGTAGTAAAGACTGAGGACGGTATCAAGATATCGGAGGAACTCTGTGCAGGTTGTGGTATATGTGTGGATAAATGTCCTTTCGATGCCATCAAGATAATCAACCTGCCTGAAGAGCTCGATAAAGATAAGATACATCAGTTCGGTGAAAATTCATTCCGATTGTACAGACTGCCAGTCCCCCAGAAAGGGATGGTTATAGGATTGTTAGGTGGTAATGGAATAGGTAAAACGACGGCCATACGAATACTATCGGGAGAGATCATTCCGAATATGGGACGGTATGAAGAAGAAGCGTCATGGGATGCTGTTTTAGATAGATACTCGGGTACTGGCTTAGGAGATTATTTTAAATCCCTATCTGAAGAGGATATCAAAACTTCATTAAAACCACAGTATGTAGACAAGATTCCCGCTCATTATTCTGGAAAGGTAGAGGACCTTTTGGGTGCGGTGGGAGACGACTACATGCGTTGGGTTGAGATACTCGGCATCAAAAACACGCTGGACTCCACGCTGGATAAACTCTCTGGAGGAGAACTTCAGAGAGTTGCAATAGCTGCAGCGTCTACCAAAGATGCCGACGTATATTTCTATGATGAACCATCGTCGTATCTTGATATGAAACAGCGGCTCAGCGTCGCAAAAGCTATACGTCAGAAAAGTAAGGATAACCAGGTTATGGTTATAGAGCACGACCTAGCTGTTTTGGATTTTTTAGCGGATAACGTTCACATATTATACGGGGATAAGGGCGCTTACGGTGTAGTGGCTCAACCTAGAGGAGTCAGAAAAGCCATAAATACGTACTTGAACGGTTTTTTAGATGAAGAAAATGTTAGGTTTAGAAACACCGCCATCAAATTCGAAGATCATGTTCCAGCTGGTGAATGGCATTCTAGACCTTTGATCAGATATGACGAACTGGTAAAAAAATGGGATGGTTTCGAATTAAAAACGGAACCCGGTGAGATCCCGGAAGGTGAAGTTATAGGGATCGTTGGACCTAACGCCACCGGTAAAACTACTTTTGTAAAGATGTTGGCCGATGTAATTGAACCTACGGAAGGAGAAATAGAAAAGCACATCACAGTAAGTTACAAACCCCAGTATATCAAACCGAATTTCGAAGGCAGAGTTATGGACTTGTACCACACTGAAATTAGCGATAGTTTCAACACGAGCGTTTTCAAGTCACAGGTAGTATCACCTTTGGATTTAGAGGAACTCTATGAGAGGGAGATCACGAATCTTAGTGGTGGTGAATTACAAAGAGTAGTCATCGGATTATGTTTAGGTAGAGATGCGGATCTATACCTTATAGACGAACCTAGTGCTTATCTCGATTCCAGTCGAAGGATGGATGCCGCAAAAACTATAAGACGATTCATGGAGAAATCGAGTAAAGCTGGGATGATAGTCGATCATGACGTTTACTTCATAGATTACGTTTCGGATCTCATAATGAATTTTTCTGGGGAACCAGGAGTTTATGGTAAGGGAGAAGGACCTTACAATATGCGGGAAGGTATGAATAACTTCCTTAGAGATATAAAGATCACGTTCAGAAGGGACCCAGATACTAACAGACCTAGGGTGAACAAACTGGACTCTAGATTAGACAAAAAACAAAAATCTGAAGATGAGTATTACTACACGAGCTGAAGTTTCAGATGGTAGCTAACTGTTCTAGAGTGACACCTTCTTCACTTTTCTCAGAGATATACTTGAGTATTCCATCTTCTCTTTCATCTTCAGGAACAAGATTTTCTATGTTGATAGGGCCATCAGGGTAAAATTCCTGTTCAACTTTGATCTTCTTCTTGTTATTTAAAAATAATACGGAAACGAGCGTGGTTACTATATCAGATAATCTGTTATCGTGTATCATATCGAAAGTGATTTCATCAGTTTGATACCAGCATATCCGTTCCCAAGTCAAAGCTATGTCATGATAAATATCTTCTTTGTGGGCCTTGGTTTCATAGCTGTTTTTTACATGTTCTTTCTGCTCTTCTCTTTTCTTTTTGTTCTCTTTCCTCAACCGTTCCATTTTTTCTCTGTATTTTGATTCCTTTCTAGCTTCCTCAAAAGCCTCCACCAATTGGATCAGGGACACTGGTTTTTTCTTTTCTCTTCTCACAGCTTTCTCTAAAATTGGTTCCTCGTCTTCCATTACTTCCTGCTCGTAGTCAAGGTCTTCTGGCTCATCGTACATCTCATAATCGAAGCATTCCCACTGAGATATGAATTCATCCTCTATGATCTCTTCCTCTTCTCCGTTTTCAGCCGATAAAAGAGTCTCTTCGCACTGCATCTTGAGTATCGACCAGGCCATATTGACCAATTGTCCTGCGACTATGAAATCAATAGATTCTTTATTTTTAGCTTGTTCGAGATACATCGTCGTAAAGGAAACAAGGTCGATATTCCACGGATCCATATCCTCATCTATGACCAGTTTAAAAATCGAGGCTATAGCGTTTTCGAAGGGATCGTTAGATATCTGATAGTCCCCGTTCATCCCGTCGACCATCTCAATATAATCGTTGATCCTTTCCCCACTCTTTCTCTCGTCGATCAAGGATTTATGAAATATCAGATGATTGACAACTTCTTTTTTCACGCCGACGTCCACAGGTTTCTTAACATCACATACCATGAATCACACCTCCGTTTTCAGTTTACTCATACCTGAAAGTTCAGGTATATCTCTATCTAGATTATCACCGATGTTGACTTTCATGATAACATCGGAGAGTCCGTTCTCATGCATTGTGACACCGATTATATGATCGGATTTTTTCAGAGTAACTTTTCTAAGAGAAACTTGTAGGAATTGTGCAAAATTGGAATTCTTTTTGATCATCTGGGCTACATTCTCTGCATTAACTCCATCAAGGTTTTGATCTATCTCGTCTAGCAGGTAGAATGGAGATGGGTCATAATGCTGTATCGCGAATATGAAGGCCATGGATACCAATCCTTTTTCGCCTCCAGAAAGTGCATCTATCCTGTGGACAGTCTTACCAGGAGGTCTCACTTTTATAATCAAACCACCTTCGAAAGGTGAATCCGGGTCTTCTATTTCCAAGTGGGCTTCTCCTCCTTCAGACAACTCCTCGTAAACTTCCTTGAAATTCTCGTTTATCTCTTCTTTTACGTCCATCAGACCGATTTTCTTTTTCTCGTCCAGCTGCTCGATCAGTTTATCGAGTTCCTCCCTTCTATTTTCAAGCTCAGTGTATTTTTCTTTTAATTCGTCCATCCTCTCTTTCTTTTTCTTATAGTCCTTCAAAGCCCTCATGTTAACGGGCTGAAGTTCTTCCATCTGGTTTTCTCCCCGTCTGATGGTATTCTTCAACTCTTTCATCGATGGGAGTTCTTCATCACTGTAATCCTTTCCATCTTCGATATCCTCTTTAAGTTCGCTTAAAGTGTCCTCTAAAGCTCCGATCTTCTGCTTTTGTGTCCGGATATACTGCTTCTTAGCTTCGAGTTCACTTTCTAGGTTCTCCATCTCATGTTTCAACTCAATCTTATTTTCTTTTTTCTGGTCCAGTTCATCTCTGAGCTCTTTGATGTCATCTGAGAATGAAGACCGCCTTTTTTCATATCCTTTGAGTTCATTTTCCTTCGATTCGGTCTTTTGTTCGTTTTTCCTTATAGTCGACTTTTTCTCCTTGATCTCATCTTTCAATCTTTCCCTTTCTGCTTCCATGGATTCAATGTTATTTTCAAGTCTTTCCTTCTTATCCACTTTCATCTCAAGTGTAGATTCTAGTTTATTCACTTTTTTATCAAGAGTTACTTCTTTATCTTGAAGTTTAGTTAGGGTTGTCGATAGTTCTTGAGGACTAACTTCTTTGATTTTTTCAGATATTTCTTTTCTTTCATCCTTGAGTTTGCCTATCTCATCTTCAATATGCTCCACGGACTGTTCCAATTTGCTAACGGTTTCCTCCATTTCAGACTTTTTCTTTGACTTTTCTTCCAAAGCTTCGATTTTTCGTTGAATTTTCTCCTTAGTTCTTTTGACCTGAGCTTCGAGATTATCTATCTTTCCTGTTTTGTCGCCTTGAGACCTTAGGTCATCCATGCTGTCCTGTATCTCGTCTATCCTACCCTGTACGTCTCTCAACTCGGATGTGACTTTCTTAAGGTTCTCCCGGGTTTTCTTGAGTTCAGCTCCGACCCTATCCAATTTACCTCTATCCGGAGCGGAAAAACTCATCATGTTTTTATTCAAGGTTCCACCGACCATGGCACCGCTCCTCTCGATCTTCTCTCCATCGAGTGTCACCATCCTGACACCCCCCATCATCTCACGGGCAGAATCGATGTCTTCCATCACAACCGTATCCTGGAAAACATACCAGAATACATTCTCGTATTTATCATCAAAATCTACAAGTTCCAATGCGAAATCAACTGCACTATCATCCTTTACAGCTCTGATCGCTTTACCCCTAGGACGACCCTTTCTCATCTTGTTTAGAGGCAAAAATGTTGCTCTTCCAGCATCGTTCTTCTTAAGATGTTTGATAGCCTTCGAGGCTACTTCATCATTTTCAACGACTATCGACTGCATACGCCCACCGGCAGAAACCTGTAGAGCGGTCTCGTATTTATTATCCACATCAGCGAGCTCTGCTATAGTCCCGTGGACCCCTTCTAATTTACCTCTATCTCTCCCCTCGAGTATCGTGGAAACTGCCCTGCTGTATCCCCTTTTAACATTCTTTGCTGCTTCTTCTTGGGCTTTCAACTGATTATACTCCCTCTCTAACCGGTTCACTCTATCTTCAAGGTCCCCTTTATCTTTCCTTAACCTCTTTTCTTGACGTTTTTTCTCGTGGAATTCTTCCTTCAGCTCTTTGAGTTCTCCCTGTACATCTTTATTATCTGATTTGAGCTCTTTTAGCGACCATTCGCTTTCCTTTTTCTCGAACTCTAATGCCTCTTTTTCCTCTTCGATCTCCGATATCTCTTCTACCAATCTATCTATCTTATCCTTGTTCCTATCTAATTCCACTTTTTTGTCAGCAAGAGAATCTGTCTTTTCATCTATCTTATTTTTTACCTTGATACCTTCTTTTCTGAGGTCATTTATCCTATCATCGGATTCAGATTGTTTGGATTTAACTTCTTTAATATCTTGCTGTATCTCTTTAAGTTCTTCTTCGGTTCCTTTTTTATCATCTTTCACGTGCCTGATATCTTTCTTTAACTCGAAAAGCTCATCTCTGCTGTTAGAAATCTCATTTTGCAACCTTTCTCTTGTTTTTTTATTAAGTTCTATGGTATGCTCTGCATCCTCGTTTTCGTCTTCAGCTCGAGCCATCTCCAGTTTGAGTTCATTTATGGTATCTTGAAGGTCTGAATTTTTCTCCCCCGTTTTCGAATCGAGTTCATCATCCAATTTTTGAATATCCTCTTTTAGTTTTGATATCTTCTCTCTGATATGTTCTCGTTTATTTTTGATCTCTTCTATCCTGTCTTTATTCCCGTCGATATCGTTTTTCACATTCGATATTTCTTTCTCTGTTTCCCTGTATGTTTTCCATGCTTTCATAGATTTAGCTTCTTTTACTTTGTCAGACAATTCCTGAAATTTTAAAGCCTCAGTCCTGTCTCCTTCGAGTTCATCTACTTGGGTTCGAATCTCATCCAGTATGATATTTATACGGTCAAGGTCATTGATAACGTCTTCTTTTTTATCCTCAGCTTCTTCGATCTCACTATCGTATTTGGTGATACCTGCTATGTCATCTAATATCTTCCTTCGCTCAAAATCGCTCATTTTCACTATCCTTGAGATATCACCCTGCTGAACTATATTATACCCATCAGCTGAGATACGAGCGTGTGACAACAGATTCTGAAATTCAGTCAGAGAAGATGATCTACCGTTGATGTAAAAATAGGAATTATATCCCTGTTGATTGTCGGAGTGCTGAACTTTTCTTGTAAAGGTGATCTCATCCTCATTCATATGGATAGTTCTGTCTTCGTTGTCAAATGTCAAACCGACTCTACAAAAATCAGCTGGCTTTCCATCTTTACCTCCGTTGAATATCAGATCTGTCAGACGTCCTGCCCTTATCTCCTTTGAACTCTTCGGCCCCAGTACGAAAAGTATAGCATCTCCGATGTTGGATTTGCCAGAGCCATTTGGACCTGTGATGTTAGTATAACCCTTCTTCACAGGTATTTCCATCCTATTCCCGAACGATTTAAAATTCTCCATTAAAATCTTTTTTAGATACAAAATATCTTCCTCCAGTCGAAAACTGGGTCTCCTTTTGCCTTGCTTTCATCCTGATTAGAGTGCATGCTTGATCCCATCCCAAGGGATAATAACGTCCGACAAATAATTTTTAATCGTCGGACAAAGACATAAAACAACCTAAGAGTATAAATATATTCCGGTCGATATCCAATCTGCCGATGAATAAAGTAACAGATCTAATTCAGGCTTTCTGATTGTATCTTTTTAAACAATTCCAGAGCAGCATTAGACTGCATCTCACTGTTCTCCAAAACAGAATCAAAAACGAAGAAAACAGTCATAAATTTATCTGCACCATTTACCTCGGCAACTTCATCTTCTTCTATATCATCTAAATTCATCTTAATCTGCTGCCCATATCTTATACTTGACATTTGGATCCTTCAATTCCGTTAATATCCTTTCTTTAATCAATTTTTTTGGTTTGTGTAATAAAGGTACTCTTTCTTCTAGATCTTCAAAACTTTCGAATTCACCATTTTTTTTCCGTTCATCCAATATAGCATTCATCTTCTTTTGTCCCAATCCCGGTAATAACTCAAGCATATGATATCGTTTGGTGATAGGTCTAGCAACGTTGTAGAATTCTAAATACTTATCTTTATTTTCTTCGATTATCTCTTCTAATATGTAGGGGGCCTCACTCTTAGCTGCGTGTGTGAGTTCATCCCATCCTATGCGTCTTTTAACGTGCTTCACTTTTTTCCTCTTATCGACATCTTTACCGATATAAACCTTCTCGCCTATAAATACGGTCTGATCTTTTTTCAAAATGAGTTCAAAGAGTTTAAACTCATCTTCCCCCAGTGCGAGAGTTAAACTTTCATGCTTGTATCCCCCCTGATCGGGTCTTCCCTCTGCCAGATAATCCAGCACGTACGCATAGTCTTCCATATTATTATCCTTCCACGTATTGTTTAACCAAATTGATTATACCTTCAGCCTCATCTTGTGAAGGCGTGTATCTGTCCTTGGAAAAGACTGCCAAAACACCATCTATGTCGGTCGGTAAGATATCTGCTGTTTTATAAGCCAATTTTTCCTTCATGAAATTGAATTCATCCTGTAGTTTTTCTACCAATTCTTTAGTTTCTTCTTTATCCATTTTAACGAATTTTTCAGCATGGCTTAGAGCGAGACTTTGTTCATAAGAAAGTTCTCTCTCCTCAGCCTCTTTATTTAAAAGTTCTTTAACCTCCGCTAATGAAACATATCTAGACTCTTCTGCCATGTTTTTCACTCCTTATTTTAGCTTACGAAGGTGTTCAGACCTCGCGATAACATTCTTTATTTTTCCTCCATCTTTGACTTCCACTACAAAGGCATCTCCCTGTTTACCGGCTATCACACCGGTCTTTCCATGAAAACGTCTATGTGGCTGACCTTTATGCACGCTAGGCTCAATCTTAATCCTTGCTTTCTCTCCTTCTTCGAACTCCTTCAACGCTCGAGTTATAGGGATCATCCCTTTTTCCCTAGGTTTTTTTCTGAGTATCTTTCTAGTTCCCTGTCGAATTCCTTTAGACTTCTTCATAACCAATCACATCTTTTTAGTAGTGTACTTTCAATACGTCCAATTCCAGGACATCACATTCTACCCCTAGTTTATCAGCCAGATTAGGTTCTGTGCGCCCATCATCTCCATGTACCAATTCCTTAATGTACGTACCGGATTCACATCTGATGACTATCTCAGATATATTGTCTTCAAGTTTTTCTAGATGAATATCCTTCAATTCCCTGGTTCTTACTTTATCGCTTCGTCTGTGGCTTACTCTTTGAGGGGTCCTCTGTGATATCTTCGTTCCCTTCAAAGAATGCAAGGCCTTTTTATATTTTGCCCTATCAACTTCGGAAGAATGTTCTATCTTAACTTTATAAGTCTTATCGACTGCTGCTTCTTTGATCTCGATTATCTTATCTCTGTTCGTTATAGATAAAGAATCAACTTCAACTCGCTCCTCATCTTTTAATTCTTTCTTCAGTTCCTCGAAATCGATATTCCTCACTATTGGGTTAGTAATCTCCATGACGAACGGACGACCATTTCCAACCATTTTAGCATCGATATCTTCTCTTCCCATTCCGTGTAACGTAAAGTCTTCACCGAAGGCCATATCCTTTAGTGGTTCACCTAGTATCTCTTCAACACTTGTTTCGTACATCTTACCCTTACCACCGCAGTGTTCACATCCCTTACCCCAGCATTTTTTGCATACCCATTTCGTTTGGGGTATATCTCTTGAAAGTTTCCTGTATCTACCATAAATGAAAAGAGGTGCTATTTCTATCTCTACAGTATCAAATCTAGTATCTAATATCCCTTTGATATCAGGTTTCTCGAGGTCCACCTCAGCGTCTATCCTGTCGAAAACTCTTTTCCCTATCTCTCTGTTCAATTCAGATTTTATAGGCTCTGAGGTTGTAATATTAAGTTCTGCCCAAAGCATCTCTTCATTTTCTTCGATCTCAGGGTCTACTCTAGTTCCAACTAAAAATGTATCGAACTCGATATCCTCGAACTTATCTACGATAAGGGATGCAAAATGGTCCAATTCATCAAAGATGTTTCCACACACAGTGCATTCATCACTACTCTCTGGCACATCCACCTTTTCTTCATCTGTTTCCGCCATAGAGTAAAAAACCCGTAATGCCTTTCCTCTTTCATCATTGGTTAGGCCATGACCTAACTGAGCGAATAAACGTCCAAGACAGTGGTCACACAATTCCTTTTTCAATGCATCCTCTGTTAGGTCTAATAACTCCATGATCTAATCCGATTGGTTCCCATCATATAAAATTATACCTGTTTACTGCCGATATTCCTTGCTATCTTATGCAGTCTTTCTTTTGTTAAAAGGAGGACCGTAATAAAAACTGTCAAGAAAGCGGACTCTGCTAAAAAGCCCTGTTGGACCATCAAACCTATCAGGAAAGTAAGGAAAAATGCTACTGGGGTGGTGATCCCGATAGTATGGACTTCATACTTCAAATACGCTAAAAGTAGCGCAAAACCTCCAAAGATGATCAAACCGACATCTAAAAGCGAATAACCTATCTGCTCGGATAAAAACGCAAAGATAACTCCGGCTAGAGCGGTCAAGGGAAATGTTCTGACACCGGCTATAACCATCTTTTTGTCTTCTCTGTGTTCTCTTTCCAGGCCTATTAAAGCTCCCAGGGCTACTGCTATTATCGAGTTCAAGATCAAATTCAAATCCACGAAGCCGTATGTCATTATCGTGATAAAGTGTTGAAAGTGTATTTTATATTTTCCGAAACATGAACATCGAAAATAATCGATAGATAAAAATATCGAAGTGTTATAAACCATCACATGGACAATAGAGCTCGTGCGAAGAGGTTTTTGGATAAGGAACCACTGAAGAACTCGTATTTGATCGCAAAATTAGACGATGAAAACGTTAATATATATATGAAAAATGATAAAGCCGTCTTACTAGAATCTGGTGGCTACATCTCAATGAGGGGAGAAAAAAATAGTTTGATAACTCTATTATCCGAATTAAAAAACAAAGAATACAGATTCCATGCCATAGATAAGACTGCGTTCGAGGCTGTTAAAGAAGTCGTTAAGCTCGAGGATGATCGTCCTACATGGTTTTTAAAAAGGCCTAAAGAGTATTTTGAAGAACCGGAATTTGAAGTAGAAGAGTTGGATGTAAAGGATGCGGAGGTGATTAACAAATACTGGGGGCTTCAAGGAAGTGACTCTACTGATTATATAGCGGAAAGGATAAGAAAGGGCCCTGCTTATTGTATCAGGAGGAACGGGGAACTGGCGGCATGGACTTTGACACATTATATGACTGACGAAGTTTTGAATCTTGGCTTCCTTCACGTAAGGAGGGATTGGAGAGGAGAAGGTTTAGCAAAAGCTATCACGGAACATATGTGCAGATACGCTGAGGAGAACCAACAGGTCCCCGTTGTTGATATATTCAAGAACAATAAACCTTCGATATCTCTTGCTGAAACCCTTGGATTCCAACGGATGAGTGAACACCACTGGTTTAATGGGGTAAAAGAAAAATAGAGCGCTCTATTTTATCCGGATTGAAAAACCTATTTTTCACCGGAAAAAAGATAAATACTTCATTCAGGTAAGAAACTTGAATGCCTATAAGACAGCCCATCGTAAGCGTTCTTGGTCATGTCGACCATGGGAAGACCACATTTTTAGATAGAATTAGAGGTACCACCGTTGCCGATCGGGAAGCCGGTAAGATAACACAGCACATAGGTGCAACCGAAGTACCCGTTGAAGCACTTAAATCCGCTTGTCAAGAATTGGGCTGCAAAGTTACTTTTTCCTTACCGGGTTTACTTTTCATAGATACACCTGGTCACCATTCATTTATGACTTTGAGATCTAGAGGTGGCGCGCTGGCTGATCTTGCAGTACTGGTAATAGATATAAAAGATGGGCTGATGCCTCAGACTAAAGAGTCCATAGAGATACTAAAAAGGAATAAAACACCTTTCATAATCGCAGCGAATAAGGTCGATAAGATCGCTGGTTGGAACTCTCAAAATAAACCATTCATCAAATCCTTCGCTGAACAGAGTAAAAGTGCTCAAGATAGGATGACTGAAGCGCTATATGAGATAATCGGAGACCTGTACGACATGGGTTTCTCGTCAGATAGATACGATTCTATAAACGATTTCTCAAAGAACATAGCAATCGTACCCATGAGTGCAAAAAGTGGTGAAGGTATAGAAGATACTCTGATGACTTTGATAGGTCTAGCTCAAAGGTTCCTCCAGGGCGAACTCGAAGTCGAAGAGGGGCCTGGTCAAGGTACCATACTCGAAGTTAAGGAAGAAGTTGGACTGGGAACGACATTGGACACCATAATATACCAAGGCACTTTAAGGAAGGGAGACGAAGTCGTGATCGGGACTAGAAATATACCTATCAAGACTAGGATCAAATCACTTCTCAAACCCAAACCGATGGACGAGATAAGAGATCCAAAGGAAAGATTTGATGAGGTCAAAGAGGTAACTGCCGCTGCTGGTATAAAGGTGATAACTCCTGAATGTGATGGCGTTGTGGCAGGTGCACCTATCAAAGCGATATGGGATGAGGATCCAGATAAAGTTATAAGGTCAGTTCAGAAAGAAAGTGAAGCGAATATTAATATCGAGGACGAAGGGCTAATAATAAAAGCTGACGCTATCGGATCATTAGAAGGGCTGGCCTTCGAGCTTAAAGATGAGGATATCCCCATCGCAAGAGCCAACGTGGGTGACGTGTCACAGAGAGACATTGTGAACGCTGAAACCATGAAGGATCCACTGTATAAAATCATACTCGCTTTCAACGTCAATATTCTACCCGATGCAAAAGAAGCACTGAAGCAATCCGACGTTAAAATCATAGAGAACGACGTGGTATATCGATTAGTTGATGATTACAAAGATTGGAGAGAAGAAGAGAAAAGAAGGATCGAGGAACAAAAAAGAAAGAAGATCGTCTTCCCGTGCAAAATTAGAATCCTCGAGGATCATATATTTAGAGTCAGTAAACCTGCCATCGTAGGAGTCAGGGTACTTGGTGGAAAACTACAACCTGATAGGAGGTTGTTGAAGAAAGATGGTAGGGTTGTAGGCAATATCAAGAGTATTAGGGACGGTGATAAGTCGTTAGATCAAGCTGAACAGGGTGATGAGGTCGCCATAGCTATATCTGGTGTTACCGTTGGTAGACAGATAGAAGAAAAGGAGGACCTCTATCTAGATATGCCTGTAGGTGATGCAAAGAAAATAAAAGAACTAGAGTTGACCTTCGACGAGCAGAGGATCTTAGATGAGATAAAGGAGATAAAACAAGAAGAAGATCCTTTCTGGGGTATGTGAATCTTTATTTTTTTTACGATACTTTAAAAAATACCAGGTGATGACACCTCCTAAAAAGAATATGACTCCTAGTACCGCAAAAAACCACCATTGAGATGTGATCTTTCTTTCCACAACCACTTCTCTAGTAACTGTATCGCTGTTTCCCTCTTCATCTGTTACCGTCAAGCTTACTGTGTATTCCCCCTCTTCCTTGAAAACATGAGTGGGATTCTGTCCTTCCGAAACCGTCCCATCTCCAAGGTCCCATTTCCATGAATCTATACTGTATTTTCTTTCAGTACTATCATCCACGAATCGGACTTCCTCATCCACTTTAGGATTATCGGGGTCAAAGGTAAAATTAGCTTGTGGTTCTGGACTTAAAACGTTAACGTAGGTATGGGTACCGTTCTTTGCTCCCATATTGTCTTCAACCGTTAAAGATACTCTATACTCTCCAGGTTCTTCGTACACGTGTGAGGGGTCGGGTTGGTGGGATGTCCTTCCATCTCCGAAATCCCATGTCCAGTTAGTTATCCGCCCGTCATGGTCAAAACTTTCGTCTTCAAAATCGACTTCGTCATCGGTATATACCTCATCTAGATCATGATTGAATGACACTACTGGATCAAGGTTTTCGATCTTCACTTCCTTTGTCGTGTAATTTTCACCTCCATCGTTGTCCCAAACAACTAATGTTACCTGGTAGGTTCCGCTCAGCGAATAACTATGAGTCGTCTCCTCTCCGTCTGAAAAGTTTCCATCGTCAAAGTCCCAGTAGTACTCAACGACATCTCCATCAGGATCGTGAGAATCATCGATGAATTCTATATCGTCTTTAACGGTAGGTCGTTCAGGCTCATAGATAAAATCTGGACGGGGTAGTATGTTCACTATCTCGATAGTTTTCGTGACCGATGATTCCATACCACTTTCGTCCTTAACCGTTAAAGTGACGTCATAAGACCCTAACTCGTCATATCTTTTCGTAGGCTCGTTTTCGTAAGAGATATCTCCATCTCCAAACTCCCAGGTGTAATTGACATCACCATCAAGGTCATAGCTTGTATCGTAGAACTGGATATCATCGAGAAGTGTGGGCTGCGTCGGTTCGTAAGTAAAATTGGCAGTGGGTTTTATCGCTCCTTCCACTCTGATATCGTCTATCCACCAGCCTTCGTGGTTTGTGTCGTGGGTGTCAGTACCGGCCCTGAATCGGAAGCGCATGGAGTCTGTATCCTCTGAAATATTGATCTTTTCTTCACGCCATTCATCCTGAGTTCCGGTAAAAGCTCTTTGTCCTTCTAGTGTATTATCGTACCCTGTAGCTAATTCATCATCATATCCATCTTCCGGGACCAATTTCTCCCAACCCGATCCGAAGTCCGCTTCTATGATACCTCCGTCGTATCCATCTTCGAAATCATATATATGGTACCATGAAAGTTTTACATTAACCATTCTGCTTATGTCTATCCGGGGTGAAATCAGAGATCGATCCGATCTAGTTTCATAATTTCCCTGACCAAAGTTCCACGAATGATCCCCAGAATAAGAATCGGACTGGACGGTCCTCCATTCTTCTTCAGGGGTCCAACCTATATTTTCTTCTTCTACGTCATCTATATTAGAAGAATTAAGACTGTAATATTCACCCTCATTATCGTATATCTTCCAGTTCCCAACTTCATCGGTGACATTTATTTTAAAATCATAAATTCTACCGGGCACTAGATTATCTAATAACAACTCATGGTCTTCAGCATAAGATTCAGTTTCGAAATATCTATTCATTTCTCCGCTGATACCATAATTCACGGAAACTACTGATGGCTCGCTTGTAGTTAGAGATAATTTTGTAGCAAGTTTTTCTGTGACGTCTACATCACTAATTTCTGGTGGTATCCCATCTACATCAGCGCGAACTGATTTCGTCTCCGAAGTTCCATTACCGATATCCTCGTCGTGATAAACAGCCTCTATGGTATCGTCATGAGCGACTTGTAATGTTCCTTCTCCATCATTTTCAGAGATATCTATCGAACCTGTAAATACTCCTTCTACTTCGCTTTCGGTCAACTCCACTAACTCACCTTCTGGTTCTGTATCGCTGATGATATCAACTTCGATATTTTCTTCACCCCCTAAGTCTCCATCCATAACCAAGATATTGACCGTATCTTCCAAAGCATATCTGTCCTGGTCAAGATGGATACTCCCATCAGAATCAACCTCTCGTGAGTTGTGAGCTAAAAGGGCATAATCCTGGTTAGCCGTACCGTCGTTGTTAGCATCCGCTGGGATATCGTATCCTTCGATTCTTATATCGTAAAACCCATTTTCTAACTCATCTGGATGTATGTATACATTCTCAACTACGTTCCTATTATCGAATCCATCTCCGTTCCCATCAAAATCAGCGATGGTATCTGTATCTGTTTGAGTCCAACCGTCGGAGAATGCGTTCCCATTGTACCTCTTCCCGCTGGGTGAGATGACTTCAAGGTTTAGATCATTTTTGATCGTAGGAGCGTCTCCCTCCTCTGCATGTTCGTCAGTCCAGGTGAGTGATATTTTCAGCGGTTCATCCATGCTATCGGGATATACTGAATATTCATCGACTTCACCGGTTTCTAGAAGGGAGTCTTGGTCATTTGAAACGTATGAAATATCTGAACCTATGATATTAGTTATATCCACCAAGCCCCAGCCCTCGTATTTATTGGGTATGTGATCGATCTCTCCATTCCCAGAATGATCGGTTTCTAGATCCATGGCCGAATTTATCAAGAATGCCTTGACCATAGCTGGAGTCGGTAATTCCTCGTGTTTTTCTAGATAGTACTGTGAAATCACTGCAGTAGCACCGGAGATAGTAGGGGTTGATTGAGAAGTACCAGATGCCCATTCATATCTCTCGTCTTCACTGTATAGGCCCCAAAAATTACTCTCATTTAATAAAGGTGTACTCGTGGAAAGTGAAGCCATACCGGGAGCTACAACAGTAGGTTTTACACGGTTATCTTCAGTCCATCCACGAGAACTGAAGGAAGGGATGGAATAAGGATCGTTTGAATTACCAGATGAACCATAAAGATTCGCATCTGGCATGTACGATTCCGTAGCCCCCACTGTTATAACGTTCTTGGCATTACCGGGACTGCCAATGGACTCGTAGTCGGGTCCATCGTTACCCGCACTAGACACTATGACCATCGGTTGGTTTCCTGATGTTAAAGAATCTGCGTCTCTGACAGCTTCGTCGTATTGAGAATCACTAGGTTCGTAAGATCCGTCTCCCTCTTCTTCTCCCCAAGAATTTGAATGGATGAATACGTCATTCTGCTTCGCATCTTCTACTATGTCATAATACGACACTGTGACTGGAACTGACCAGGAACCGTCTTCATCGAAAAGTCTCTGTGCATATAGTTCAGATCCATAGGCTAGACCTTGTGAGAGGTGATATGGTGCGTGACCTTCGTACTGCAGTCCAGTCCCATCGTATGTATCACCTGCAGCTAGACCTGCCGTATGGGTTCCATGTCCTCGTCCGTCACTCCAATCATCATCGATTCCGAAATCGGTACCACCGAAGACCCTGCCAGTAAAATCGTCATGACCCGCATCACCTGAAGTCCCGTCACCTAGTCCAGAATCTGCGATAGCTATTTTGATCCCGTCTCCATTATAACCAAGATGGTTGACATAAGCTCCGAAATCTCCGGTATCCCGGTACACCTCGGAGGGTTGATCAGGGTCCCAAAAGCCACCTAGTAGTTGGGATTCCATTTCACTGTTCAATGTTTTTTTATTGACATTTTCGATGTATAGTACATCATCCATTTGTGAAAGCTGTTCGATCACATAGTTATCTTGAATCTCCAGGATGATCTCTCCCTCTTTACCTCGATCTTTAAAATCCTTTACGTTAGTCAGATCATCAATCCGTGAAACAGTTTTCTCTGAGTTGATCATTTCAATCCGTACCATACCGGTAGTTAGTTTCTTATCTAACTTGTATTCCGGTTCATATTCTCCAACCCAGGATACATATCTTAAATCTTTTATCTCTTCTAGTAAACCAGAGTCCATTCTAACGTGAAATGCGTGGTTCGGGATGTAATTCAAAATATTAACCCCCATGTTTTCTAACTCTCTTCTCCACTCGTTCTTTATGGGACCGTGCATCCTTATCAAAAACATGGAGTTTTCAGACTCGTAAACAGATTTTTTCGAAGAGATATCTATCGTTCTACCTTTCACGTATAAATTTGTATGATCTTCCAGTTCTACAATGTTGTTATGCTGTATTTTGAATACGTTATCTGACTGTCCCTTGATCAAAACAAAATTATCGTACTCTTCGATGATGGTGAAATCACATTCTTTTACTCGTTCTAAAACTTCACTGCAGTGGTCCCTTACCAAAAAGTAATTTTCATCGGCTCCTTCTTCATGATCAGGTGCTGCAGCCGTTAAAAACGACCCTACTACCAACATGACTACAAGCAAAGTTGTCAAGTATTTTCTTATCATCAGATCTCACCAAGTATGTCAACTTTAGTAATTATACCTACGATCTGGCCTTTTTTAGAAGTTAACACGCACGGATAATGTACTAACAATTTCTTTACCACATCTAATTCAGCGTTTTCAGCTATGATCGGGAAGGGCGGATCCATCATACTTTTCACGGGCAGGTCTCTCTCTATCTTATCGTAGTTTTTTAGAAGACCACTCTCAGTTATACCACCTACCACTGAACCGTTCTCTATAACCGGCATCTGAGAAACAGCTTCTTCGTCCATCATTTCAAGTGCAGTCTCGATCTTATCATCGGGTTTTAATGAAAGCACCTCTTCAGAATGAACTTCTTTAGCTTTTTTATCAGTCGTATTCTTGACCATCTCTTCTTCTAGCTTATCCAGTATTTTTCTACCGTTTACGTAAGATGGGGCAGTACTCCCGTTCTCTATCTTAGCTATCAGTGATTGACTCACACCGGCTTTATCAGCCAGTTCTGTTTGTGTTAACCCCAGTTTCTTTCTCATCGAACGTACTCTGCCGATATCTTTCAACATCTAAAGTGGAAATTGTTAAAGACCATATATAGATTTATTCCTATTCGAATAAAAACAACAATAAATTATTAATAAGTTATTTATGGTGAAGATTCCCTGTTCTCTTTGGATATGAAGATCCGAATGAGATTGTTATGAATCGAGTTAACTGAATTAGGAATTAAAGAGGAGAAAATTATGAAAAGTAACATAGCAGCTGAGACCCTTCTTGAAACTCCAATCGAGAAGCAGGAAATCGAGATAGTGGAAAGAAAGGGTATCGGTCATCCAGATAGCATAGCCGACGGTATCGCGGAGGAGATCAGCAGGAACCTTTCCAAGATGTATATCGAAAAACATGATAGGATTTTACACCATAATACGGACGAAGTTCAGATAGTAGGTGGGCAGGCTAGTCCAAAGTTTGGTGGAGGCGAGGTCCTAGAACCGATATATATCCTATTGGTTGGAAGGGCGATCACTGAAGTTAACGGTAAAAGACTGCCGTACAAAAGTACTGCTTTGAATGCAGCGGAGGAATATTTACAGGATAACTGTACTCATCTAGACCTAGACCATGATGTTATGTTGGACTGTAGGATAAGTCAAGGATCTGTTGACCTAAGGGATGTTTACGATACTAGTACAAATAACGCTAACGACACTTCTTTTGGCGTATCTTTTGCACCATTAAGCGATACAGAAAGAGTGGCTTTAGAGGTTGAACGTTTTATCAACGGTCCATTGAAAAAAGATATGGTTGAGGTGGGACAGGACATAAAAGTCATGGCTGTAAGGATGGGTGACGAGATAGATCTAACCATCGCAGCTGCTATGATAGATAGGTACGTCCCGGACCCTGATCATTACAAGAGTGTTGTTAAAGAATTGAAGTCTAGAGTCCACGATAAGGCTTTGAAACTCACTGATAGAGATATAAAAGTGGATGTTAACACAGCAGATAACTACGATAAAGGTACTTATTACTTGACGGTGACAGGTCTATCCATGGAGAATGGTGACGACGGTTCCGTGGGAAGAGGTAACCGGGCGAACGGTCTCATAACGCCGTTCAGACCTATGAGCATGGAAGCTGCAGCAGGTAAGAATCCTGTTACCCATGTAGGAAAACTGTACAACATCGCTTCTAAATTGATAGCTGAAGACATCTATGAAGAGGTCGGAGATAGTATCCACGATGTATTCGTCAGGCTCGTTTCTCAGATAGGCAAACCGATATCAAAACCTCAAGCCGCCAGTATCCAGTTGGTAGTTCCGGAAGAAAATGATTATTCCAAGGAGTTGGAAATCGCCGAATCTATAGCAGAGAAACATCTAGAGAATATCCACGATATCACAGATATGGTTCTCAACGGTGAGATAACGGTATTCTAACCGATCACGAGCTTTGTAAATACTTTACAGTCCTTGACCATGTATTTTAGATGAGCATACTCGTTGGATTGGTGCGCTATCTCGTCGTTGGAACACCAAACTACCGCTGGGATCCCCTGCTCTCTTATATGTGCTGCTACCGTTCCACCCCCGATACCGACCAGACCTGGTTCGTCACCGGTAACGTCCTTCACTGCCCTTTTAAGTTCTACGACCACTTCAGAATCTTCAGGTGTTTTTTTAGGGGTTGTTTTTTCTTTGTTATACTTGATATCGAACTTGGCTCCAGTTTCTTCTGAGATATCCTTAGCTGTTGATTCGAACACCTCTTTGACTTTGTTAATATCTATTGAAGGTAGTACACGGCAATCGAAGTACTGGATATCAGTACCCGGGACTGTGTTGATGTTAGGAACGTTCGCTTCTCTTTTCGTCGGTTCGAACGTACTGACAGGTGGGTTGAAAAGTTCTTCTTCTTGATCGAACATTTCGTGCAGTCTCTCATCTAATTCGAGCATGTACTTGGCACCGACTCTGTTTGCGTTTATGGTGTTATCCAGTATAGCAGCGTGCCCCTGTCTACCATGAGTTGTGATCTTCACCCAAAGGGCGGATTTTTCAACGATCTCTATCTTTTTACCGTGTTCTTCGCTGTGGTCAGGTACTATGACAAGGTCATCATCGTTGATCAAACCCTCTTGTATGAGATGGTCGATACCGTAATCGCTGCCCGTTTCTTCGTCGGATACCATCATGACTTTGAGATTATATTTATGATCTATATCTAGTTCTTTTAGAGCTTTTGCAGTGAAAAGTGAAGCTATAACTTCTTGTCCATTATCCTCTGCACCCCTTCCGTATATCTTTCCATCTTTAAAAACCGGTTCAAAGGGATCTGTATCCCAATCGTCTAGGTCTCCGGCTGGAACGATATCGATATGGGCAATGATCACGACGTTTTGATTCGTAATTCCCTCTTTGATAGCTACGATGTTAGGTCTTCGACCCGACGTTACTCTCTCATCCGGTGCATCATACCTTTCGATCTCGTCGAATCCGAACTTTGGTAGTATGTTCATCAGATATTCAGCTTTACCCATCTCTCCTTCACCATCGTTATCCGGACCTATAGCTGGGTATCTCAACATCTCCATCAATGTTTCTTTCATCTCTTCAGAATAGTCATCGATCAAATCGCAAACTTCATCCATGTTATATATCTCCTGTCTGACATATTTCAAGCCGGGAGCGGATGCTCTTCATAATCTTGCTTGATATCTTCACCAGTTAGATCGAGATATATTTGTGTTGTAGTTAAAGAAGAATGGCCTAACATCTTTTGTACGCTTCTAAGATTCATACCGGCTTTTAAACAATGGACTGCAAAACTGTGCCTGAGCATGTGAGGGTAGACGTTCTTTTTCAAACCGGCTTTCTTTGCATACTTTTTGACGATCCTCTCGACCTGCCGGGTTGAAAGTGAATCACCTCTTTCAGAAAGGATCAAAATTCCTTCTTCTGCACCAGCTTTGTAAAATTCTATGAGATCTAGAGTATCCGCATCCAATGGAACTACTCTATCTTTATCTCCCTTCCCACTCCGTATGGTGATCATCCCTTCTTCAAAATCGATGTCCTGGATCTTCAAATTTGTAAGTTCCGAAACTCGTAGTCCACATCTATATAAGACCCTTAAAATAAGTCTATCTCTCGTCTTCTTCCTCGGAGGTGCGTTAAGAAGTTTTCTAACTTCATCATCCCTAAGATACTTGGGTAGTTTGCGTCCCATTATCCCACCAATGTCTGACAATCCGTATGACAATTAAATTAGGTTTAATAAAGTATAAATAAATTTGGGTTAGATGTCGGTTCTCCCATTGGTGAAAATATTTATATCTAGGTCTTTTCTAGAAGTTCCGTACCATGGGCCTGTAGCTCAGCTAGGTAGAGCGATCGGCTCTTAACCGATCGGCCTGGGGTTCAAATCCCCACAGGCCCGCTCATTAAATTACTCTACTTATCAGTAACATTTATAAATACCATCTTCTCTGCAACGGCACACCCGCATAAAACAGGAGCGTTTATCCTGTTACGTCGGAGGAGTCAGATATGACGATGGAAAAAAAGACAAACCCTATCCTTGTGCGTCTGATAAAAGACCTCAAGGAGATGGCAAGAGAGCAAAGCGCCCCCATCTGGCGAGACGTGGCGGAAAGGTTGGAAAAACCCTCTAGTAACTGGGCAGAAGTAAACCTTTCTAAAATCCAAAGACACGCAGATGAGGATGAGATGATCATAGTGCCAGGAAAGGTACTCGGTTCAGGATACCTTACCAAGAAAGTGATGGTTGGATCTTTCAAAGCAAGCAAGAGCGCAAAGGAAGGTATAACCAAAGCCGGCGGTGAACATATGAGTATCCGTGATATGGCAGAACAGAACCCGGAAGGGAGCGGTATCAGATTGATGGGATGATAACATGAAGGTTTATGATGGAGAAGACAAAATTTTAGGTAGATTGGCTACAAAGATCGCAAAAGACCTTTTATCCGGGGAAGAGGTAAGAGTTGTGAATGCAGAAAAAGTGTTCATCACTGGAGATAAAGTAACCATCCTAGAGGATTACAAAAAGAAACGGGAAAGAGGGAAGATCAGAAAAGGTCCTTATTACCCCCGCAGACCCGAAAGGATTTTTAAAAGATCTGTTCGAGGTATGCTTCCTTATCAACAGCCTAGAGGACGAAAAGCATTTAAAAGATTAAGGGCATACATTGGGATACCTAGCGAATTCGAAGGAAAGAAGTTCGTTGGAGATGAAGTCAAGACCACTGAAACGAGCAGAGGGTTGACCCTCGGAGAGATATCTAAACATCTCGGAGCTAAATTTTAGAGGTATTATATATGGCAGAGAAAGAAGTTTTAACCCGTACAGGCAAAAAGAAAGAAGCCATAGCGAAAGCTACCATACGTTCAGGTGAAGGCAGGATCAGAATAAATAGTAAACCTTTGGAGATATTTACCCCAGAGATTGCAAAACTCAAGATCATGGAGCCTATACAGCTCGTTGGAGATCGTTCAGATAAAATAGATATTAACGTCAATGTCCAAGGCGGAGGTATTATGGGTCAAGCCGGAGCGACTAGGACTGCTGTCGCCTTATGTTTTGTAGATTACTTTGACGATCCAAAGCTAGAAGAGCTTTTCAAAGAATACGACAGAAGTCTTCTGGTATCCGATCCAAGAAGAAAGTTACCAAAACAGCCCATGGGTCGTGGAGCCCGAAAGAAAAGGCAGAAATCATATCGGTGATATAAAAAATGATCATACCTATACGATGTTTCACTTGTGGAAAAGTCCTCGGGAACGTTTACGAGGTCTACAAAAGTCGAGTCGATCGGGGTGAAGACCCTGCTGAGGTTTTAGATGACCTAGGTATCGAAAGATACTGCTGCAGACGGATCATCTTGACTCACGAAGATCTCATAGACGACATCATGGGATATTAAAAACCTTTATCTCTTTATTTTGGGGCCGTAGGGTAGCTTGGCCCATCCTTCTACCCCGGGGCGGTAGGAACCCGAATTCAAATTTCGGCGGCCCCATCTTTCATTTTCAACTTCAAGTCTTTTCTATTACTCTCTTTTTCCAAACCCCAGAGTTTAGTACCATCAATCCTATTATCGCAGCGATAACATTACTGAGAGCCATACCGATCCAAACTCCTGTGGATTGCAACCCTACGATTATGCCCAATGCAAAAGTCAGGGGGACCCTCAACCCCCACAACCTAACGAGATTGAGTATCATCTGATATTTCGTGTGTCCCGATCCTTCGAACACTGCATTTGCAGCTCTAAATACTCCAAAGAACGGCATGCTGAGTGAGAATATCAGTAGGAATTCAGTCCCTATCTTCACTACATCTGGGTCCTGGTTGAAGATTATTATGAATTCCTTTCGGAAAAGGAATAGGATAAGAGTGAAAATGGTCATTATGCCGGATAGAGATAGTATACCTTTTTTTACGACTTCGGAGGACCGTTCTTCGTTCCCAGCGCCGAGATTTTGTCCAACCATCGTAGTCATAGCCACTGCTAGACCCCCCATGAATATGAACATCAAACCCAGTATCTTATCGCCGGCATTGTAAGCTGCTAGAGACACCTCGCTGTTGGCTACTCTTGCGATAACGAAGGTGAGGATAACGAATCCAAATGCCGTACCGCTGTTCCCTATACTAGCAGGCGCACCTATCTTCAAGAATTTCTTCAACCTTTTAAAGTCGGGTTTCATATTTTTGAGTTTTAGCTTTATGTCCACTTTACCCCCGAATAATAGATAAAGAGCAATTGCTGCAGCGATACCTCGTGTTATCAGTGTTGCAAAAGCTGCCCCGAATATACCCCATTGTGGGAATGGACCCCATCCATAAATGAACATGGGATCCAATATAATATTCATACCAACTGCGACTCCTGTGATTATCATCGGAGTTACCGTATCCCCCCAAGCCCTCAAAAGGAATGCATAACCCATGAAAACGAACATGAACGGTTGACTGATGAACGTTGTTCTTATGAATATTATACCCTGTCGTGCAACCTCTGGGTTATCTATAATAACGGCGTTGATCAGGAGGGGTGATATCAAATAACCTATAATGGCGATCACCGTCGAAAAAACTAGGAAGAACAGCATTAGCTGCCCGGCATCTTTATTGACTTCCCCGTATCTTTCAGCCCCGGTATGTTGTGAGACTAGAGCTATGGCTGCTATACCGAATCCAGTACCGATAGAAACCATCAACCAAATCAAGGGCCACGAGATCTGTGTAGCCGCTAGGGCTTTACGCCCTTCTATACCCCCCATATTCCCCAACCAGAAAGTATCTGTCAAGCTGTAAGCTGTTTGAAGAACGGATTCCACCATTATAGGCCATCCGAGCAGGAACAGCGTTGGAACGATCTTTCCATTTAGTATATCCGGTTTCCTTTTTTCACCAAACACGACCCGATTAAAACTCCATGAGTTATTTAAACGTTTGTATATCGATGCAAGGGTTTGAATAAAGTATAGATAGCTCTATTTTAGATATATGTCCAGTTTAAGGG
>JBMCUO010000013.1:0-26362 GCA_048622455.1 Candidatus Saliniplasma sp.
ATACAATGGGCCCTAATAATATTAGGAGAACTCAGTTTTACGACCTAGATATATCTCCCCCTAAACCAGGATGGTTCGGGATGTCAGATATGGAATTTGCTAGTGTAGGAACGGTTTTCATATTGGCGGTTCTTGTTTTATTATACCTAAGTTTACGAGAAAGGGATCAGCAGAAAAATCAAACTGAGGTCAAGGAAGAGAAAGTATCACAACCTGTAGTAAAAACACTTCCAGTTATGAAGAAGAGGGGTGAGGAAGTGGCCGGAGCGAATGAAAAAAAGTCTCCTCCTAAGGAGATGCAGGAAGACCATGAAGATAATGAAAAGGACAAAGAGAATGGTGATGAAAATAAATCTCAACAAGGTGTTAAACAACTACCCGTCATGAAGAAGCGCAGTGAAAAAACTACAAAAGAGACCGATGAAAAAGATATCAGAAAACACAGAGTTATCAGAGAAAAGGATGTAGATACTCCTGAAGAAGAGGAAAGCGAACCTGTTATCGATTCTGTATCGGATGAACCCGTCGAGGAGGATGAAGATAAGAGTAAAAAGCAGAGAGTCATTAGAAGTAAAAAATCTGTTCAAACCAAAAAGAGAGTTATGAAAAAGGGAGATTCAAAAGATAGCGAAAGTGGTAAACTTAAAAGGGTTTTGAAAGATGATTAGACACCTTCTCCAAGGACCTTGACATTATCTCCTTCCATATCTAATCTCAGTAGGGTCTTTATTTTAAGGCCCAACTCTTTTTCCAAATCTTCCTTAACCCCTACCTTTTCAAATATCAACATTACATCTACAATCTCAACTCCTATCTTTTCAAGGGCTTTAACTATGGCTTTTAACGTTCCACCCGTACTCAAAACATCGTCTATGAAAAATACCCGATCACCTTCTTTTACAAAATTGATATACATCTCGCTTTTCGAGTAACCAGTGATCTGACTTATAGATATCTCTCCTTCCAACCCATACTTTCGTTTCCTAATGAATTTGTAAGGTATACCGGTTTTTAATGATAAGCAGGAGGCTAGGGGGAATCCCATGGACTGAGCTGTAAGTATATAATCACAATCAAGGTTTGCGTGTTCGATAACGGCATCTACTACCTCGTTGATCAGTTCTGGCTCCACCTGTGGCAGACCGTCGGTTAGGGGATGTATAAAATAATGATACTCCCCCATATCCACTACAGGACATTTTTCCAAAGATTCTTTCAGTCTTTCGAGCATCGTTATCGCCTCTCAGATACCAGTTCAACAGCTTTACTTTTTGCGGTTTTCATTATCTCTTCTTCACCTTCTACATGCCTATTTTGCATAACTATCTCACCATCTATGATGACGTCAGTAACATCTGACCCGTTCAAAGAATATATCAGGTCCGAAATCGGATTGTGTCCTGGTACAGAACGCACGCTCTTTTCGATCAATATCACATCTGCTGCTCTACATTCCCCTAAAAGACCTCCACCGGTTCGCAAGGTTTCGGCACCGTGTTTGGTGATCATCCTATAGGCTTCTTCAGCCGGTAGGCATGTAGGACAACCGGGCATCTTCTGCTGTATAGCTGCAGTTTTAACTTCTTCAAGCATATCAAGGCTGTTATTAGATGCACAGCCGTCAGTACCCAATGTAATACGGACTTCATTATCGATAAGTTTCTGGTAGTCCATAGGTTTACCGACGCCCAACTTCATATTAGAAGTGGGATTATGACTGACCGTAACTCCATTCATCCCCAATGGTTTGTAATCCTCTTCTTCCAGCCAAACTGAATGTGCAGCTATCAACCTCTCGTTCAGCAAACCGACTTCACTTAAATAATCCGTTAGAGTCATATCATGATTTTCTTTGAAATCTTTCAATTCCTGTTCAGTCTCTGCAAGATGAAGATTCACCAGAATATCGTTATCAGCTGATTTGCTGGCACACCATTCTAATAATTCTCTAGATGCGGTATATACTGCATGAGGTCCTAATGCAGCCTCGATCTTATCGTACTTACCCATGAATTTTAGAAAATCTTCAGTCTTTTCTATCTCTGATTTCCTCTTCTCCTCGTCACCTAGATCTATCATACCGTAGCTTAATACGGCTTTCATCCCAATATCTGCTACGGCCCTAGCTGTTGACTCCATATAGAAATACATATCGCTGAAAGCAACCGTTCCGGTTTTGATCATCTCCAGACAGGCTAGTTTTGTTCCCCAGTAAACATAATCCTCGTCGAGTCTATCCTCTATGGGCCATATCTTCTCCTGGAGCCATTTTTGTAGAGGCATGTCATCTGCATACCCTCTCAGTAAACTCATGGCAGCGTGGGTATGTGTATTCACGAATCCTGGAGATAGGTATTTATCCTTTGCATCTAAGACATCGTCACCATCTTCATCTTCACTGATACTCTTGATTTTCCCATCTTCAATCAGAACGTCCCAGATACCGTCTTTACCGATGATATCAGCATTTTTAATAACTAAACTCATATCCATCACAATCCTGCAAAATAAGCTTCCAATATCTTAGTAATATTATCCCAGTTATCCCGGGCAGTTTCAACTATATCCTCGTACTTTACCTTCTCCGGCCCGATTCCGTGGGCATAATTATCAACCGTGGTTATCGAAGCGTACTCAATACTGTTCTCCTTACATAGAGTAGCTTCTGGGCCCATGGACATCCCGACAATGTCTCCGAATCTCTTTAAGATATCCACTTCAGCTTTTGTTTCAAGTCTCGGTCCCTTTGTCATCACATAAACGTCTTCATCCCTAATTTCTATTTGTACTTCTTGAGAGGCTTCTAGTAAACCTTCTCTGATGGCTTTCGAAAGGGCCGGTGTCACATGCTTGATCCTTTCATCGTAGAAGGTATGCACGTTCCAGAAGTTCACATAATCTGAAGGTATAGAGATAGTTGGAACTTCAATATCATCTTTCAAAGCCCCTGCTGAAGAGATACCGATTATGTTCCTAACTTCCCTCTGAAGTGCATAAATATTGGCTCTGTGGTTGATCTTATGCGGCGGAATATCATGATTACGACCGTGGCGCAGCAGTAAAAAAACCTGAACACCGTTGATCATACCTTCCAATAAAGGTGAAGAGGGCGTACCCCAGGGGGTATGACTCTCTATTTCTTCTTCGATCTCAAAACCGTCCCAATCTTTAAAACTAGTTCCTCCGATCACTCCTATCTTCTTCATCGAATCACAATCGATTATCTGTTAAAGGGATTTTAAATTTATGCCCTCCAATAACTTTTAATTTTACTGAATTAATATGTTAATAGGTGAGAGATATGATAGTGGAATTTGCCATAGTACCCCTAGATAGAGGAGAAAGCCTCAGCGAATACGTTTCACAAGTAATAGAAATGGTGGACGAGAGTGGTTTGGATTACAAACTAACGCCGATGGGAACCATAGTCGAAGGAGAATGGGACGAAATTATGGATCTTATCAAGAGATGCCACAAACACGTAAGAGAGGTTTCAAAAAGAGTGGAAACGAGGATCGTCATCGACGACCGAGAAAGCGCTAAGGGCAGGATAAAGGGTAAAGTCGAATCGGTAAAAGGAAAATTAGGAAAGGATTTGAACACTTGAAACTAGAAGTCGGATAAGGAAGATTGACCTCTACTCTCCTCTTCTTTTTCTTTTTTATCGGTATTATCGGTACGGTTATGTTTCGAACTAAGTCCTCCATCTTCCACTCCAAGATTACTTATCCTTTCTCCTATGCCATCTAACTCCATGAGTTTTGATTTAAGAGCGTTTTTAACATCCTGACCGGTCTTGTAACCGGCTTCGTACAGTGTTCTAGCTCTAACTCTTCCTACTTTCTCCAGTTCCATAAGAGGCATGAGTTCATCCTTAATACCGTACTTCACCCTTTCAGTTATCTCTCTCAACATCTTAGATTTCTGAGGGTTGTATAACATTGCGATCTCGGCAGCGGAATGAAGAAGCCATTCAGCAGTCTCTACCTTATTCCTAATATCGCCAGGCCCGATATTGTACTTCTCAGCAATCTCGTCCTCTGGTACTTCTCTCATCCAATCGTTTAGCATGACAGCGGTTTTAAAAGCCGCTAGATAATCCTCTAATTCCACCTCGTCCTGTGGGATATCCTCGAAAAGGTCAGCTCTTACAGACTCAGCTTTCTCGATGGATTTAGACATCTCAGATTTGGTGATATAGAATGTGTACATGTCTGGAGTTCTGCATATCGTGTGGAGATAAGAAAGCGGTATCCCCATCTTACCTCTATCCACAGCATTTCTGATCATGACCGCAGAGAGTGGGTCTACATAGACATCCGATACCTTCTCACCAAACCTTGTAGCTGAAAGACAATTTTCAATTTCTATCAACCCTTCCTTTTGTAGCATATCCAAAGTTTTATCGACTCTATCTTCGATCTCGGAGATATTTCTATTCTGAACAAAAAAAGTCTCCTCTATGAACTCTAAGAGTTCTTCTCTTTTCTTGCAGTGTCCGGTAGCGATCAATGCCAGAAGGTGCCGTCTTAACGCAGGTTCCATTACCAATCTGGATACTATCGCTTCAGTTTCACCGACAATATAATTGTCGTAGTAATTTCCTGCATCGCTCTTCCTTTTCGCTACCAAAATAGCTTCGCCTAGATCATCGAACCCAGGTCGACCAGCTCGACCGCACATCTGCTTCACTTCTAAAGCGGGTAAAGGTGCGTTATAACCCTGTAAAGGGTCAAACCTCCGACAATCCCGGATAACCACCCTTCTTGCGGGTAGATTGATCCCAGCAGCTAAAGTAGGAGTTGCAGATATCAATTTGAGGTATCCTGCCCTAAATGCGTTCTCTACCGCTTTTCTCTGATAATTATTCAGTCCAGCGTGATGGAAGGCTGTCCCATTTTTTATATCACTGGCCAACCGCCTTCCCATGGATGTGCTGCTGTTATCTCTAACCTCTTTTGCTATCTGTTTCAGATGATCTTTTTCGTCCTCGTCAAGATATTTGGTTATGGAACGGGACATCTGTTCACTCACAGCCTCGGTAGACCTTCTAGTCCCCACAAATACTAAACACTGGTCTCCTTGCTCAATAGTTGGCTCGCATAGAGCTGGAACGGCATCTGTTTTCTTGGTGCGTAAAGTTTCACCATCTTCGAAGTTGATCAACCCTTCAAAAAACACTCCTAATCTCAATTCGACGGGTCTCCATTCGCTTTTGTGATGCTCTGCATCCAACCATTTAGCGATATCCTCTGAATTCCGTATCGTAGCAGATAAGGCAACGATCTGGGCATCAGGGTTGACCTGTTTAAGCTTGGATAGAGTAACTTCGAGTGTAGAACCCCTATTTCTATCGTTGATCAGGTGGACTTCGTCGGCGATCACAGCATTTATTTCAGTAAGCCAATCGACATTCTGCCTGAGAAGAGAATCAGCTTTCTCAGAAGTGGCTACTATAACGTCAGAGTGTTTTAACGACGGGTCTGGGTTGTCATAATCCCCCATAGAAACTTCCACATTAATACCCAACCTCTCAAACTTTTTCAGATCCTCAACTTTCTCAGAAGCCAGCGCTCTTAGCGGAACTATATATAGCGCTTTGCCCCCCTCTTCGATGACCCTTTTTATTAACGAAACATAAGCCAAGAGTGATTTCCCACTTGCGGTAGGTAAAGCGAACACACAGCTCTTCCCTGAAATCACATCATCTATACCTTCGGCTTGAGGAGGATAAAGTTCTTCGATACCGTCCTCTTTTATAATCTGTTTAGCTTCTTCTGGAATATCTAGTTCGTCTATCTTCATGTCTCTCAGTCTTCAAGCACCTCTCATGAACGTTTCTTATACTAATAATTGATTGTTCTTTTTACTGTTCAAAGATAAAAAAAACATTTCATAAACTATCTATCAAAATCTTTGGAATCTGATCTCAAATAAATTATCTGTTAATTGTCTGACGTAGAGGTCAAGCTGTTCTTAAGGAAAACACGTAGTTTGAAATACCATATATGTAACATTACTACCTCATTCGTTTTTCAAAATATGCATAGTTTGTCTGAAATTTTCTCTTGGATCACCTTCATGTGAATAGTCATTAAATTGTACAGAAATGCTCTTTCTGTGTTTCTTCAGGCTGATCTCCCTTTTCCCGTTCCTCAAAGTTACATGACGAACCTCGTACTCTTCGTTTAATAAAGCAGTAACAAGGTCAGGTATGGCTTTCGTATTCCCTTCATCAAAGACGTAGTTCCTATCCTTTATACTTCCAACAAATCCCATCCTATACACCACGCGAGTAATGTCTGACAAATCTCGCAATCAATGAAAGCAAGCTGAGGGTTAATAAATATTTGGGTGAATGTCTGACACAACGTCTGATCTCACCTAATGGTGGACCGATAGTTGTAAATAAACTTCTATATTCAACCGAGGGCGGTCTGTATATAGTGAAGAATCAAACCATATTCCCAAAGGATAAATATATAAGGATAGTTGCGTTCCTTAATGGCTTACAAGAACCAACATCGCTTGAAGAAGAAGAAGCTTGAAGAATATTTTGAGCAGCTGAGCGAATATCTAGGTGACTCGCCATTCGATCTAGAAGACAAAGTCGATATAGCAGATTCACTGGATGGGAAAGTTCTCTTGATGGGTAAAAAACCCGTCGCGGCATTCTTTGACGACAAGATATTTCCAACCATAGATGGTTTGTTAAATACGGAGGCTGACCGTTCCTTCGTGACAGTAGATATGGGTGCTGTAAGGTTCGTATATAACGGCGCCGATATCATGGCACCAGGCATAGTAGATGCTGATAAGAACATTCAGGAAGGCGATCTAGTCTGGATTAGAGATGTTGAGCACAAGAAACCGTTAGCCGTTGGTAGAGCCATGACTGATGGTAACAGCATGATAGAATCGGATAAGGGTAAAGTCGTGAAAAGTCTACATCACGTAGGAGACGAAATGTACAAGTGACTATTCAAAGCCTTTCTTTTAGTTCATCGATTATCTTCACCGGTGAAGGATCTCTTCCATTTAATAACGCCAAGTAGATACTGATATAATCTCCGAAATAGATCAAATAAAGTATCCTTGCAAGCTGAGTTTCCCCTTGAGCATGAAGTTCTACGACATCAATGCATTCCTTTTCGAAAACTAATTTTTTGGTGAGTTCTATCCTACGGTTGATTCTTTCATCCTCATCTTCATGTCTTAAAAGAACAGGTATGAAATCTTCGACTTTGTTATCTCCTTTCCAGCCTACGATCTCGTTATGATTCATCTCTGGGAAGGCACCGTACCACGCCATTATTTCTGCATTTTCGTTGAGCTGTGTATGCCATCTGTTGGCAACTGCATTATATATCGAATGACCGTATATTACAGGTATCTTTCCTTTTATCCTTTTAGCGATCTGTTTAGCTGGGTTTTTATCTGTTGGTATATCACATTTAATCCGATCTCTCAACTTTTTTAGTTCTTCGACGGTATCTATTATTGCAACATCTGAATCGTAGATCAGCATCTCCGTTAAAATCTTCAATACGGGGATGAACATGAAAGCTATAGCTTCCCTGGGATGATAACCCTTCGGAGCTCGAATAAAGACCACGCCTTTCTCCTCACATAAATCTTCCAGTTCTCCATCAGAACTGATACCGATGACCTTAGCACCTCTTTTAAGAGCGTTCCTAGCGGCACTCAAGGTTTCATCTGTATTTCCAGAATAGGATACCACGAATACCAAGGTATTCTCGTTAACAAACGAAGGTATTGTGTAGTCTTTGTTGACATGTATAGGGATGGTTATCCTATTGGCTAAAAAACTTTTCAATATATCTCCAACGATCGCTGACCCGCCCATCCCTGTGACCACTATTTCATAAGGTTGGAAAGGTAACATGTTGATGTCAAGCTCTTCTACAACTTTCTCTATCTGCTCCGGAAACTCTTCTAAGGTACCTAACATACCCTGACTATCTATCTCATTCAATTTATCAATATCATCGAGCATGGTCCTCACATATACCATTAATAACCAACTGAATAAATAGATTGCGCTCTATCAAATTGTATAAGCAGGATAAAAATCTATGAAAAATTATCACTTAGTCTCGATATTCTTTAACATCTCAATATAATCTTGGCTCAAACCGTGCTCTTCTGCTCCCTTAACAACAGTATCCAAATAATCATCTGATGGAGGAAAGTGAGCTTTATTTTTAAATTCGGGGACTCGATTAACTACATAAGTGAGGGCAGTTCTACATCCCTTTTTAGTAAACAATGGTACGAATTGTCTTCTATATACCCCTAACTCTTTATTATCTCGAACCTCTCTTCCCTCATAGATATCCAACCTCTCTAAACTTTTATTATCGATTTTGTAAATGATCCCAACAACAAGATCGTCCTCTTCACCAGGAATTATATCTAACACACCCCCATCCCGATTGTTGGACCTATAAGTGAAAGCTAGTTTCCACCCCGGTAATTTAGCTTCCTCGGAGTCATATATCTTAACTCCTCTTTTTTCCATCTGTTTAACATACAGATTACTACCATATGCGAAATAATCCACCATCTCTTTTGGCATATTGATCGCTCCTTCTTCGTGAGATGATATTAAGTTATGTGATAAAATATTTTTCGTAAAATATCATATAAATGAGTTCCTCTAATAAACCCAAAAAAGAAACCTATTTGGGTTAGAATTAAAAAAATAAATTACCAGTATTCTTCTCTGACTTCCATCTGGATATCGTCGTAGACCATCTCCAAAAGATATTCCATGTTCTCATTTTGGTATTCTTCATATCTTCCGTTGTTAAGCTGCACTTTAGCTTTTAGTATGTCATTAGATTTTGTTATCTCTATCGAACAGACATCTTCTTCCATTGAGTTTCACCTAGCCAAATGAGGCGATAAGGAACGCCTATAAATAATTATCCCTGAAATCGACAGAAAATCGATGCATTCTATCTATCCATTTAACATTTTCTAAGTGCCTATTTATTGTGAATAAATGGACCTGTCAGAATGCTAACATATTCTAACTGCCCACTTAAAACCAAAGATTTTATAGTGGACTTGTCAGAAAGCTTACGCTTTCTAACTGCCTATAAAAAATTTGTAATTTTTTATAGACCCAGTGGGACGAGGCAATTTTAGAAGAAAATTGCTGAGCGTTTAGAATACGTTAGTATTCTGAACAGTTTTCAAATGCCATTGGGGACATTTGAGCGAAGCGAAAAATGGACCCAGTGGGATTTGAACCCACGGCCTCAACCTTGCAAAGGTCGCGATCTTCCGAACTGATCTATGGGCCCTGAATGAGTCTGTTTACGAGTGAGGGTGCATAGATATTTAGAGCTTTGCTCTGATACTATCTATGGGCCCGTGTATGAATGAAAGTGTATACGCAAAGGCATCCACTATCAAATTTTAAAGACATTAATCTAGTAACTAGTAATTAAGAAAAAAATGGTTTTAGTTCCTAAGTACTATTTCAATGTGTACTTCGTCAGGCACCTGGATACGCATAAGTTGTCTCAACGCTCTTTCGTCTGCATCGATGTCGATGAGTCTTTTATGAACTCTCATCTCCCATCGTTCCCAGGTTTCGCAACCCTCTCCATCAGGAGCTTTTCTAACAGGAACTACTAACTTTTTCGTCGGGAGTGGTATAGGACCTTTCAGTTCCACACCTGTTCTTTCGGAAATCTGTTTGATCTGACCACAGATCTCCTCTACTTTTTCGGTGTCTGTACCGCTTAAAGATATCCTTGCTCTCTGTGCCATAAAAACTTCCTCTTTATATTAAAAGGTTTGAAAGGGGAGATGGGAGTTTTACATCTCCTTTTCTTTTATATCGATGCACTGACCTGCAGCGACTGTCTGACCCATGTCACGGATAGCAAATCTACCCATTTCTGGGAAGTCTTCAACTCTCTCGAGTGAAAGGTTCCTTGTTGGTTTGACAGTTACTACTGCTGCGTCTCCGTTTTTGATGAAGTCTGGATTCTCTTCTACGACTTCACCCGTCTTTGGATTGAGTTTCTGTTTGATCTCAATAAAGGTACACGCAACCTGAGATGTGTGTGCATGGAATACCGGAGTATATCCAGCTGTGATGACACTGGGATGGTCGAGCACGATTATTCTAGCATCAAATGTTTCTGCTACTGTCGGTGGGTCATCTACGGGACCGGCTACGTCACCTCTCCTGATATCATTCTTTCCTACACCACGTACGTTGAAACCTACATTATCTCCAGGTTCGGCTTTTGGTATTTCTTCATGGTGCTGTTCGATAGATTTGACTTCTCCAGTAACGTTAGCTGGCATGAAGTGTATCTTATCACCAGGTTTCATGACGCCTGTCTCGACTCTTCCTACAGGTACTGTTCCGATTCCCGTGATAGAATAAACATCCTGTATCGGTAACCTGAGTGGTTTGTTTATCGGTTTTTCAGGTAACTTTAAATTGTTAATGGACTGTAGAAAAGTATCTCCGCTCCACCATGGTATATCTTCACTGCTGCGTGTTACATTGTGTCCGTGAAGAGCACTTATTGGTACTACCTGGAACTGTTCATCTCTATAACCAACAGATTTCAACAGTTTAGTGATCTCTTCTTTGACTTTATTGAATCTATCTTCACTAAATTTTGGTTGTGTTGCATCCATCTTGTTGATGGCTATGATCAGTTGATCTACACCAAGTGTCCTGGCGAGGAAGGTGTGCTCTCTCGTCTGTGCCATGGGACCTTCCGGGGCTGCTACTACAAGAACTGCAGCATCCGCCTGACTTGTGCCCGTGATCATGTTTTTAACAAAATCTCTATGCCCTGGAGCGTCTATGATCGTGAAATAGTACTTGTCCGTGTCGAATCTTTTATGCATGACATCTATGGTCAATCCTCTTTCCCTTTCTTCTTCTAACTGATCCATTTCCCATGCAAACGCGAACGTTCCTTTACCTTTCTCTTCTGCTTTCTTTTTGTATTCGTTAATCACGTGTTCCTTGATAGCCCCTGTTTCGAACAGAGTACGACCTACTAAAGTGGACTTACCGTGGTCCACGTGACCTATGAATACAAGATTTAGATGTGGTTTTTCTGCCATTGCTTATGCCTCCAATAACTATCTTTTTGTCCCTAATGACTTTCCATATTTATAGTTTTATCCTTAGAGACCCTACAATTAGAGATATATAGGGCGGTATATGTATTTGTAGGGTGATGAAACTCAATATACGTCAAATTAGAAAATATGAGATCGAAGAACTAGCTGACATGTGGTACGAACTCGCACGAATGCATGAAGAAATCATGGAGGGCTATGAACTTGCCAGTGACCCGAAAAAGATGTGGATCAATTTCATAAAAGAAGGGATCGAAAAAGAAGGTATGGTCACTTTTGTCGCAGAAAAGGAAGATGAACTCGTAGGTTTCGTTAACGTGGTACTAAGACAAAGACCCCCATTTTTTTCTAAAAGAGACGTGGGATTGATTTTGGACCTTTTCGTGAAAAAAGGAGAAAGAGGTAAGGGAATAGGTAGTACACTTGTTGAGGCAGCCGAACGTTGGATTAAAAATAAAGGAGTCAAACTTGCCGTCATGACAGTATCACCCGTCAATGAAAATGCACTAGAATTTTGGAATAATAAAGGATATGATACATATCTAGAAAAAAAGAGAAAGGAATTGTGATCAAAGGTTAAAGTGGTCATATCCTCCTTTCAACTCGGTTTTTTCACCATCTACTAGATAAACACCTTCTTCGGTTATCTCACCAACTATTATATGGTCTATCTCGTCAATAAATGACAATTTACTTTTAGGAATTGTGAAAGCCAGTTCGAAATCCTCACCGCCTGATAATGCCCAAAACATAGGGTCTTTATCAACGGACTTAGCTGCTCCTCTAGTTTTTTCAGATATGGGTACTTTATTTTTATAGACCAATGCACCAACACCACTTTTCCTGCAGATATGATTGACCTCAGATGCTAAACCGTCGCTGACATCTATCATGGCGTTTACATGACGGGAAAGTTTCCTTCCTTCCTTCAATCTACACTCAGGCTCGAGATAGTAGCCAGTATATCCTTCTTTACCGGACCTCAAGAGGTCTAATCCTGCCCAGCTCTTACCCAGATCCCCTGTCACGCAGATCAAATCACCTACCCCTGCATCGCTTCTCAACGATAGGTTATCTTTTTCGACCTTACCGATTACCACAACGTTTACAACTAGAATATCACCATGGGTCGTGTCACCGCCTATAATCGTAAGACCGTACTCCTCCGAGGCATCCAGCATACCGCTGTATATCTCATCGATATATTCTACATCTACATCGTCAGGTATAGCTATCGATATCAAACCCCACTCTGGGTAACCCCCCATGGCAGCTATATCCGAAATATTCACAACAATAGATTTGCGACCTATCTGTCTGGGCGTATGCCAATCCCTGTTAAAATGATCTCCAGAGACCAGCATATCCGTGGTCAAAAGTGTATACATGTCCCCATCTCCTAAGACTGCACAATCGTCACCGATGCCTTGGACTAAACCTTCCTTGCTTCCGGTCTTTTCAGCTAGCCTTTCGATCAAACCAAATTCTCCTAACTCTTCTATCTTCATCTTCTACTCCTCTTATACTTCTCAAAACTTGATTCAAATTTCTTGATCATGGTAGGTAGATCTCCCCTCTGGGTAACACTGGAGATAGCGCACACCATATCGAAAGACCTCGAAAGAGGCTGCAAATCCTTGAACCTTATCCCGCCGATAGCTGTAGTGGGAACATCAACTTTTTCAGCTATCTCTAGTGCTCTATCTATTCCAAGTTCTTTAGACGTATCTTCTTTCGTATCAGTAGAATTTACTGGACCTATCCCGATGTAATCCGCTACCTTTTCCACTTCTAGAGCCTGTTCCAAAGAATGTGTAGAAACACCGAGTATCTTATCTCCGATCAACCCTCTTCCGATTTTGTAAGGTATATCGTCCTGCCCTAGATGTACGCCATCGGCATCCACTGCCATTGCGATATCTATCCTGTCGTTTATTATCAAAACAGCACGCTCTTTACAGATACTCGATATCTTTAACGCCTCTTCGTACATCACCTTCCCTGAGACCCCTTTCCTTCTGTACTGGATGATCTTAACTCCCTGATCGAGGGCTGCCTCAACCTGTTCTACTGTAGAGAGTTCTAACCTTCCGTCGGTGATATAATAATAATTGGCTTCTTCGAGCAGACTCATCAGGGGAATAATTACTTCCATTCTTTAAATCTTTTTAGTACAGAAAGATTTTTTACACATCGTAACAATAAACAACCTAGATGTGAACTCAGTTGATATCTCTTATAACTAACCAAGGAGGGCTATCCCTGTATACCACCAGCATCTTTTTATGCTGTGGATTTGTATTTTTTACCATCGCTTTAATAGCTATTTTTTATGCCTTTTATAAATATTCTGAAAGTTCTGGTTCCTATAAAAAAGACCTACGCACTAAAACAAAAGACCCTATCGAAACGGATGGATATGATGATTACGATAGATACGCTTCTTCGAGTTATGAATTTGATGAAGAGAAAAATACTGGTAAGAAGGTTAGCTTCTTAGATAGAATACTTGGTAAAAAGAAGGTTTGTGATGAATGTGGTTCAGAATTGATCTATAAAAAGAGTTATGACAGCTATTACTGTCCAGAATGCAGGACTTTCAAATAATCTTAATTTAATTCCCTTAATATCCTGAACAATTCGTCATTCGGCCTTTCTTTTATTTCTTCACCTTTATAGACTACCCTGCCTTCCCCGTTCCTCACTTCCCCTATCACATTTCCTTCTCCGTAGTCCACCTCTTTCGGAAGGGTAGCTAGTAAACATCCTGATGAGATCAGATAAAGTGGATCGATATTTAAAACATCACATATATGTCTAGTCTCTTCCCTTATATCTATATCTCCATCGATGATAAAATCATTACCAGAACAGGTCGCCATCTCATACAGGCCCTGTAAAATACCGCCCTCAGTGGGATCATGAAGAGAGGTTGCTCTATCTCTGATATTCAAAGCGGGTTGAACAACGCTGATGTCCTCTCTCCAACCCTTGACTTTTTCTATAACCCGCTTATCGATACCTTTTTCAATCAATTGATCCTCATAATCATTTGCCAATATCCAGCTTCCTTCGATACCGGCTGGTTTGATCTGAACTATATTATCACCTTCTTCAGAACCTGAAGTTAATACCGGTTCATCAGTCACACCCATCATAGTCGTGGATATCAGCGGACGGTCTATACCGGTTAGCACTTCAGTATGACCTCCTATTATCGTGACGTTCAATCCATCGGCTGCCCTGCTCAGATCATGAGCTACCTTTTTGATCTCAGTTTCACTTGTACCATCTGGTACTTGTACAGAACACAATGCCCATCGTGGCTCAGCACCAGTAACTGCGATATCGTTTGCTGCTATAGTTATAGCAAGCCAACCTATTTCTTCAACTGCACCGGATATGGGGTCTGTATGGACAACGAGTTTTGAATCTCCGATCCTTAAAATCGCTGCATCCTCACCGAATTTTGGACCCATTATTACATCTGGATCGTCTATCTGACTTTTAAAAAATAATTCATCCATCAAATTTTGGGATAACTTCGACATGTTCTCACATCGATAACGGTACCGTCCTCATCTCTTTCTTGATCTTCTGAGCCATCTCGTCAGCACCGCTAGAAGTTATGGACAAAAGCGCTTTCCTGTAATTATCTGCGATACCCTGTTGATTTCCTTTTCTCTCCTGAAGTTTCGCCATAGAAAAGTATGCAAGTCCCAATGAATAAGAAGAACCAAGTTTCTGATAGATCGAGATAGCCCGGCTTAGATGATCTTCCGCTTTATCTTCCATTTTGAGTTTTATGTATATCTGACCGAATAGAGCGTGTACGTAGCCCTGCTCTTCTTCCTTACCCAAAGACCCAAAGATATCATTGGCCTCTTCAGCAGTTTTGATAGCTTCATCGTAATCTCCCTTTTCCAGATGACATTCACTCAGTGTCAATAATGCCTGTGCCTTTAGATGCCTATAACCAAATTTCTCACAAGAATCTATTGTTTCTTTTAAAAATTTTTCTGCATTACTCAACTCTCGGATTACCTTGTAAAATGAACCTATATCATGGAGTTTACCAACCCTCTGGTAACTCTCGTTGATCTTCTTCCATGAGTCTACTCCCTTTTTAAAATTATCCAGCGCTTCTTCCCATTTACCCCGACCCCTTTCTATCCTAGCCAATAAGAAATGGGATGAGGTCAGTAAAGAATACCTGCTTCTGTGCTCCAATATCGAGATTGACTTTTTTAGATACTCTTTAGCCTCGATGTAATCCCCCTGCTCATTAGAAAGATGTGCAACTTTGAAGTATATTCTACCTAATAGGGGTTCGTTTTCAACTAGACTATCTTCTAAAAGATCTTCAGACTGCATGTATTCTTCAATTGCACTTTCATAATCACTTCTTTCTACTTTTATGTCTCCAATACCTTCATGTGCCCTAGCCAACATCACAGGATCATCTGTTCTTTCTATCATGGACGTAAATCGGCTCATAGCTTTTCCATAATCCTTCTCTATTCTGTGTGATTCACCTGCAAAATAATCGACTATAGCTCTGTCTTCATCCAACATACCATCCATGTCTATAATATCTAAAATGTAAAGTAAACTTTTAGAAAGCCCCGCTTTTAATATTTCTCTACCATGGCCCATCAATTCATCAACAAGTATCTTGTAATCTCCTGCCTTAGCAGAATGGAAGGCACATTCAATAGATTCGGATGGATCCCTAGCGGGTATACCACAATAATAATCAGATGCCTTTTCGTGAAGGGTTCTCCTGTAAGTATTGATCATCATACCCCGTAAACGTTCTTTCAAAATCACGGGAAGTATCGGTTTACCTTCCAAAGTTTGATTCAACAAAGGTGTTTGTAGCAGATTTTTTAAGGTCATTTCGTTCACGTGTTCCAATGTTATGATCTCACTTTTTTCTACGGGTTTTCGGAATATGGATATATAAGACAGTGCGAGATATTCCTCGGAGGTGAGCCTGTTATTCAATATCGTACCAATTACATCTTCATTTTCATCTGTGATCCCATAATATTGAGACGATCTTTGATAGAAATTTGAAGCAGTTCCCTTACTCAGCCTTATCTTTTTAGGGGATATGTCGATTTCGTTTTCAAGACCCTTGATATCTGTTGTAAGTACCAATTTTATATCTGGCTGTTCTTCTATGTTTTTAGATATACGTCCGATGAGTCTTATCAATTCTTCATCTTCAGGAACATCTTCGACAACCATCAATGAGGAAGATAAGGAATCTAAGTCTTTGCGGAAATTGGTAAATATCTCTATATAATCTATACCTTCAGATGCTTCGAGATATGAAGCGAGCCTGTGTTCCCCGGATTTCGACAAAAAACCAGCGAATTGGTTGAGTAGATATCTCGGAGTGTGCCATTCGTCTAATTTAAAATAGAAAAGATTTACTTGTCCTTCCAATTTTTCTATGAAGCTGGTGAGTATTATTGTTCTATCCACCCCATCTTTACTTTCCAGGAGTGAGATGTTGTTTTCATTTTCCTCCCACCATCGTTCTAATGGACCCATATTGTCCAAAGAATAAATAGGTGGTTCCGGCATATCGACAAGATAAGAAACAAGGTCTTTCTCCTTTTCTTCTATCGAATATTCTATCTTGCCATCCTCAATCCTATTTAAAATTTCGATCATAGAAAAGTTCGTATGGAGGTACTTATTCACGTCCATCATCATAACTTCTCTATCCTCGCCATCCAAGCTCAAGGTCACTCGGGTGCGTTCCATCTCCTGCTTTTTCTTTCTAGCTTTCTCAACACCTTTATCGGAGAGGAAATATCCCTTCCTTCGCTGTTTTTTCCCTTCGACTCGAGTTGTTCTCTCGTCCAAAATATCCTCTTTAACTAGATTCCTGACCGCGTAAGAAACAGTGTTCTGTTTTGAACCGATGCTTTTCGCTATACCTTCCTGGGTGATCTCAGCTGGCTGGGGATATTTGTCCTGTTTATCGTAATACTCTAATAAATGGACTATGACTTTATCCTTGGCCGTGAATCCTTTAACCATAATGGTGTCTGTTAGGACAGAACTTATATATGAACATTATTGATATATCAGCGCTTAATTTATAAAGGTTTATTGAGGTGGGGGCAAGGTTTATTTCTTAGCCAATCATTGACCTGAAACGATAATTTGCAGGAAAAAGCGAAAGAGATAGCCGACAAACTAAAAGGTTCGGAAAAAGTTCACATAGTTTCACATATCGATGCCGATGGGTTGAGTTCCGCTGGGATAGCTTACAAAGCGCTGAAACGGTCGGGTATCGATGTAGATTTTGAATTTATTAAACAGCTTGAGAGTGAAAAATTAAAAGAGATCAAAAGTGAAGACCACGAATTGATCTGGTTTACTGACCTTGGAAGTGGACAATTGAAGGGTCTTTCAGGAGTAAATTGCGTTATCACTGATCATCACGAACCTCAAGGTCAATTGCATCAGAACAAATTTGGGGAGGTCAGGCTAAAGGATAGAGGTAACCTTTTAAACTATTCTAATTCAAATCTGAATCCTGAGCCTGATATATTAGAACTAAACCCCCACAGATATGGTATAGACGGGGCTTCGGAATTGTGTGGGGCTGGAACAACCTACCTGGTAGCAAGAGAACTTGGTGAAAACGCCGATCTCAGTAAACTCGCCGTGGTCGGTGCAGTCGGTGACCTTCAGGCCTCTAAAGAAGGGAGATTGATCGGTAAGAATAGAGAGATACTTGAAGAAGGAATATCCGAAGGTCATGTCGACAGTAGACTAGATGCTAGATTCTACGGACTCGAAAGCCGACCGTTATTCAAAGTTCTACAGTATGCAAGCGACCCGGTTCTTCCAGGTCTAACTGGGGATGAGGAGTCATGCATAAACTTCCTTATTAACCTGGACATTCCTATGAAAAATGGGGATGAATGGAGGCGGTGGTATCATCTCTCAAAGAGTGAAAAAAGGAAGATACTATCCAGCTTGGGAAAAAGATTGCTAAAAAGAGGATATCCATACCATTATGTAGATAACCTTATCGGCGAAGTATATACATTCCCAGACGAGGAAATAGGTACCATGCTGCACGAAGCAAAGGAGTTCTCCACCCTTCTGAACTCATGCGGGAGATATAATAAAGGCGAGGTCGGTCTTCAGGTGTGTCTGGGTGATAGAGGAGAATACTTGAAAAAAGCAGAACAGCTGCTCAAAGGTCATCAAAAAGTGCTGGTAGAGTGCATGAATTATGTTGAATCAGCAGGAGGCGTTAAAGAAAGAGATCTTATACAGTACTTTCACGGTAAGGACGAAATACCAGATACTGTCCTCGGTACTGTGGCAGGTATGATATTGGGTTCCGGTGATGTAGATAGAGAACTCGTCATGATAGCCTTCGCTAACTCAAGTGAACGAGATGGTCTAAAAGTATCATCTAGAGGAACTAAAAGATTAGTAGATAGAGGATTGGACCTCTCGGAAATCATGTCTATCGTTTCTGATGAGTTTGGAGGTGAAGGAGGCGGACACGACATAGCGGCTGGTGCCTACATCCCTCAAGGAGTTGAGGAAGACTTTTTAGATAGGGTTGAGAAGATGATCAAAAAACAATTAGATTGAGTTTCAGACCTCTATCTCTATCCCCAGCTTTTTCACAAGATCTTTGTACCTATTTCGTACAGTAACTTCAGTAACATCAGCTACATCAGCGATCTCTCTCTGAGTTCGCCTTTCTCCACCCTTGACAGAGGCAATGTATATCGAAGCTGCTGCCAATCCAGAAGGACCTTTTCCAGATATCAATTCTTTTTCCTCCGCTTCCTCGAGTATGTCTTCAGCTATCCTTTTTATCTCCCCGCTCAGATTTAGTTCATTACAGTAGCGCTGAAGGTACAACTGAGGTTTTGTTGGTTTCAACTGAAGGTCCAATTCTCTGCTTAAGAATCTGTAAGTTCTACCGATATCTGTTCTTTTGAACTGGGTAGCCTCTGCGAACTCATCTAAAGTCCTAGGTAGACTCATCTTTCTAGAGGCTGCATAAAGTGATGCTATCACCACGCTGTTAATACTTCTACCTCGTATCAGGTTTTTTTCAACGGCATCTTTGTACATCCTAGCTCCGGCTTCCATTATGTTCCTGGGTAAACCCATGGTAGAGGCTATACGATTGATCTCCTTCAATGCCGAGACCAGTGACCGTTCTTTTGCGCTTGAAACACGAATCCTTCTCTGCCATTTTCTCAACCTGTAAACCTGGGCTCTGTTTTTACTCGGTATAGATTTGCCGTAGGAATCTCTATCAGATATGCTTATATTAGTGGACAGTCCCTTATCATGCATCATCTCCGACATAGGTGGCCCTGCCCTTGACTTTTCACCTTCATCTTGTGAATCGAATGACCGCCATTCGGGGCCCTGATCGATATAAGTCTCATCTATGACCAGACCGCACTCCTCACATATCAATTCCCCCCTACTATAATCCTGAGAAAGTTTACGGCTACCACACTCTGGACAGACTGTGATCTTTTCAACCGACGGCTGCTCTTTATTCTTATATTCTACATCTGTTTCCATATATATACCACCAAACCGATTTTTTCTCTTTTAGAGTTATACTTAGATAATCGGATTTCCTCTCTAACGTGAAATAAAAATTATGCATTTCAATACGTATGTCAACCCCATTATCCCGTTATATTATATTGGTCATAGGTAGTATATATAACTTTCCCCAATCTTTAAATAAAAACGGCTATAACATGGTTATTTAAACCCCTACCTGCAGCCCACCATCGTTTCTCAGTGTAATGGGAAGATTATCTTTGATCGTTATATTTAAAAAAACATGTTCACCTACTTTCTCAGCATATATGTCGATTATCTTGGATGTCTCCAACGATACCCTATTCGAAGGGAGGATACTTCCATCGATACGGTGGAGACTTTTCACAAATATCTCTTTAAGTTCCTCTTGATCCAACTTCTTATCATTATCTCCCGGACTGCCGTCACGTTTCACACCACACAGCCAATAAACGTCATCCTCCAAAAGTACACCGGCTTTTCCTTCGAGTAAAACTTTGAATCCACTCTCTTCTAACTCATCTAGAAATTCATCAAAAAGATCATCCACTTGATCTTTATCAAGGTGCCTACCCGTATTTCGAATTTCAAAGGCGTCTTCTCGTTTCCAATATTTATAAGTCCAGGGCATATCTTCTAATCCGTCATCTAAAATCTGTTCTATCTCTTCTTTATCCATATCTATACCTCCATTTTATCATATATCCCATACCACAGAGTCTCCGGTTTTTTTGTAATGAAAGATAGTGATCCCTTTTGGGATATCCTTCCCAAGCAGATCATCTACCCAAGGTTCGTTACCAAATGTGTGCATAGGAACGAAATATCCCGGTTTCACAGCCCTCATAAAATCTAAAGGTCCGGCCCAGCTCTTCAACCTTTTGTCCATATTTGAGAAGGCTAGCTCTATGTCGAGTTTATTTAGTTCGTCTAATATACTTTCAAATACCTCTACATGTTCTCTTCGTTTAGACTCACTCCATTCAGGCCAATCCCATTTAGCCAGGTCGCCTCCAAAATATATTTTTTTATTTTTGTAAGATATTAAAAAGGCAACCCCGGCATCGTTACTTTCAAAGGTTTGGATCGACAAATCATCGATAGTTATCTGTTTTTTGGATCCTATCTGATAGATATTTGACGATTTTGAAATCCCATACGAAGGGATATCATCTGAAAGTATAAAATAGGTTTCTGATGCAGTATTTTCGAACTCGAATATATCAGAGGAATAATGGTCTCCATGAGAGTGTGACGCAAAGATGTAAGCCTTCTTTCCCTTCATTTTCGATTTTACGAGTTGATTCAAGTTAGAACGGGAAAAACTACGACTGGGATAATCGAATAACAACACTTTATCATCGAGTTCTACCGTGAAACAGCTGTGGACTAAATACGTGACTTCGACTTTCATTGTTTTTCACAACCACAAATAGATAGATTAATTTTTTCCTTTGTAAACCTAAAACAGCGTTTCCTGCTCGAATTTCAATTCTTTGTACTCGTACGGTTCGAGTACCCCCGGAACGTTATCCTCCACATCATCTGTAATCAACTTTCGTACTGGATAGGCTTCCATTTCATTTTGGTCATAGGGTTCCAACATATCTTTGATTTCTTCCCTTCCAATGTCTTTTTTCAGCCATCTCTTTTCATCTTCCAATATCACCGGCATCCTCTTTTTCTTGTTGTGTATCTTAGCCATCAAGGGATTTGCCTTGGTAGTGATGATAGAAAAAGACCGCTTAACATCGTTCCCATATCCCCACTCGTCCCAGATCCCAGCAAAAGCGAAGGCCTCATTATCTTTCAGATGTATGTAATATGGATAATTTTTACCTGAGACCTCTCTCCATTCAAAGAAACCATCAGCGATCACAAGGCATCTCTTGTTTTTTACGGGATCTCTGAAAGATGGCTTATCGAATATGCTCTCCGCTCTGGCGTTGACGGTTTTGAGCCGTATATCCTCAGCTTGACTTGGATCTTTTATCCAATGTGGTATCAGACCCCAGTGGTAAAAATTGAATGTTTTTGGGTCCTCAGAAGTAAGGATGGGTAGTGCTGGTGACCCTAAAGCTGAAACGTGGTATATCCTTTGAAAATCGGAACTCCGACCAAAGGAAGCGTCGAAACGCTCTTCGAGTTCTTCTGGCTCTTTATTTATCGAGATATTGAAACACAATCCGTCTCACCTACCCAGTTACTTTATCTATCCAATCTAAATAATCATGACTGCCCGTTTTGACATCCAAAGCTATTATTTCAGGAGTATCGTAAGAATGTAATTTTTTGATCAACTCCTCTAGTTCTTCAAATAACTCTTTTTTGGTTTTTATAAAACAAATATATTCCTCAGAAATCTCGATTTTACCATCCCAGGAATAAATACTTTCCATAGGACCTATGATCTGAAAACATGCTCCCAATTGATTATTAACTACGGCTTTACCCACTTTTTCTGCTTCAACCCTATCGCTAAAAGTAGTAGTCACAAATATATAGGTCATCATAGTCCCTCCTTGGTCAACGAAATGGTAAAGACACCTGCCATTATGAACGATAAACCTATTATTTTACCTTCAGCTTTCATATCCATCGGTATAATATCGAACGTGGGTCTTAAAATATTTTGCCGCTACGTAAAACGATCAGCTGCGTTTCATCAGTATATCCATGAAATTCACTAGATGTCTAGACAGAGAAGGGTTATCCGTGTATCCACAAGCTTCGAACGCCGGCGAGGCTAATAAAGCTCTTTTTCCATCGCTGATTATATCCGTAGCTATCAACCTGTCTCTACGTTCGACCTCGGCCTTCTTTAAAACTCTCTCACCAGGTGAAGTGATTATCGTGATATCTACATCCCTCTTTAAAGCTGAATTGAGTTCACCTTCCAATCTATCTAAAATAATTGAAAAAGATGGTGTAGATATTATGATGTCTTCTTCCGTTTTCTTCAATATCTCACCTATCTTGTCCATGACTCTTTCTTTACCATTGATGGTATAGATGAGCTGTGGCTCTCCCCTCTCGGATAAAACTTCGTAGATCGTATTCAACCTACCGAAAAGAGTATCAAGTTCTCTATTCAAGCGGCTTTTAACTTCCAGGGGTTCTGCTGGTCTGTATACCTTAGGTCTCCCTTTAGTAACTACAACATACCCTTTTTCGTGAAGATCGTCAAGAGCTTTGTAAACTGAAGTTCTGGGTAGTTGAGACGTAGAGGCTATCGTTTCAGCGTCTGCAACACCGTGAGAAACTAAAACCGTGTAAGCCCTTGCCTGGTAATCAGTTAGGCCGAACTTCTGTAATCCCTTGGATATATATTCATATTCTTCCCTTAGTTCTTCGGGATCGGACACTTCTTCGACCATTATTAGCGACAATCGCTACAAAATATTTAATACTTTGCACTTATAATTTCAACCGATAATTATGGTGATTCAGAAGTCCCGTTTAGATAAGGGCCTTCCAAAACGAACACAATCTTTGTGTCCAGAATGTAAAAAAGTGATAGATGCAAAGATCGTTGAAAAGGATGGAAGTGCGGTGATGTTTAAAGAATGCCCAGAGCATGGGTCTTTCGAAAGTGTGGTCTGGTCAGACGTAGATATGTATCTAGAAGCTGAAAAATGGGCGTATGATGGGGTTGGTATAGATAATCCAGCTATAAAAAATGCTACATCATGTCCAGACAACTGTGGTCTGTGTAATCTACATTTGAGCCACACCTGCCTAGCCAATCTGGACCTTACAAATAGATGTAATCTCAACTGTCCGATATGTTTTGCAAATGCAAATCAGGCGGGTTATGTATTCCAGCCAACATTTAAAGAGGTCGTTAAAATGCTGGAAACTCTCCGTGAGGAGAAACCTGTACCCACGACTGCAGTCCAGTTCTCAGGTGGTGAACCTACAGTCTATCCAAGATTCTTCGACGTGATCAAAAAGGCTTCCGAATTAGGCTTTAAGCAGATACAGGTAGCTACGAACGGTATCAAGCTGGCTCAGGATGAAGATTACGCTCAAAAGTGTGTTGATGCGGGTCTCCACACGGTTTACCTCCAGTTCGACGGTCTGAAAGAAGAAAATTACATACAAGCTAGAGGTCAAAAATTATTAGGTGTTAAAAAGAAAGCTATCGAGAACTGCAGAAAGACAAAACCTACTCCACTTGCAACGGTACTCGTACCGACGATAGTTAAAGGTATAAATGACGACCAGGTCGGGGATATAGTAAAATTCGCTATCGATAATAGAGATGTCGTTAGAGGAGTCAACTTCCAACCAGTTGCTTTCACCGGTAGGATCGCTAAAGAGGAGAGGAAAAAACAGAGATATACGCTTTCTGACTTGGCTATCGGTTTGGAAGAGCAGACAGGCTCTATATCCCGTGATGATTTCTACCCTGTACCTTTTGTAACACCGATCTCGGAGTTGATCTCCGTTATAAAAGATGAACCACAGGTAGCTTTTACTTCTCATCCTCACTGTGGATTAGCCAGTTATTTGGTTATAGGGAATGATGGAGAAACAATACCTATCACCGAGTTCGTAGACGTGGAAGGTCTGATGAACGAGATGGCGAATAAAGCAGAAGAATGGGACAGCTTCCTTAAGAAAACCGCCATAAAGATAGGCAGTAAATTGAAAAGTGAAGAGAAGAAACAAAAGAGCTTGGTCGAGAATTTCAACAAATACTTCGGAGATTACCTTACAGAAAAAGAATTACCAGGTGGATTGACTCTCGGTGATCTGATGAAACAGTTGATGGAGAAAGGTGATAAGAAGAGTGTAGGTGAATTCTCATGGAGAACTATTTTCGTAGGTGGTATGCATTTCCAAGACGACTATAACTACGATATAGAACGGGTTAAAAGATGTGTGATACATTATGTAGTCCCTGACGGTAGGATAATACCATTCTGCGCCTATAATGGAGGACCTACTTACAGGGAAGAGATCGAAGAAAAGTTTTCGGTGCCACTCGAGGAATGGAGGAAAAGGAAATGAAACCTGAAATTGAATATGAAAAGTGCATGAGATGCGGGGCTTGTGTAGGAACATGTCCCGTCAATGCTATCTTCCTTAAAGAGTCCACACTTGACATCAACGACGATTGTACAGGATGTGGTTTATGTGTTAAAGTCTGCCCGGTACATGCACTGGATATAAGGGGGGGTTAAGATGGACGTCAAAGAAGGAGATGTATTGGAGTATGATGTTGTTGTTGTAGGTGGTGGACCTGCCGGTAATACTGCTGCACGCTTCGCTGCAAAAGGAGGAGCGAAAGTTTTAGTCCTGGAAAAGAGACAGGAGATAGGGTCCCCTATTAGATGTGCTGAGGGAGTTTCACTTTCATGGCTGGATGAGTTAGAGATAGATAACATAGACAGTTCTACAAGTAGGACCATGAAAGGAGCGATACTATATTCACCTGCAGGCCATGAGTTAAAGATCACCGAGAAATTAGCTGGAGACGAGGTCGGTGTGGTGTTGGAGAGAGATCACTTCGATAAAGAGATGGCTAGGATGGCGGTGAACGAGGGGGCAGATTACATGGTCAAAACCTCTGCAGTAGAACTTATCAAAGAAGAAGGGACCGTTAAGGGTGTTAAAGCTAAAAATCTTGGTAAAAAATTTGAGGTTAGAGCTGACCTGGTCATCGGTGCTGACGGATATGAATCACAGGTGGGAAGGTGGGCCGGACTCTATGATGCTTTAAAACCAAAAGACATCATGACCTGTTTCCAATATCGGATGACCGGTATCGATATAGATCCAAATTACACTCATTTTTACATGGGTTCAGATGCACCAGGTGGATACGTGTGGGCCTTCCCTAAAAACGAAAACACTGCCAACGTCGGTCTGGGTATCCAGTTGAGTAGGTTAGATGGTAAAAAAACTCCAAAAGATTATTTGGACGAATTCATCGAATCCCACGATGGGTATCGTAACGGCGAAGCCGTTGACATGGTCGCCGGTGCTGTGGCTGTCACTCATCCTCCTGAGAAAGTGACGGCTCCTGGAATCCTTTTGGTAGGAGATGCTTCAAGAGTGGTAGACTCTATGACTGGTGGTGGAATAGTGAACGGTCTCAAACAGGGTAGGATCGCTGGAGAGATAGCTGCTGAAGCAGTCAAAGATGGTGGATTCGATGAAGAATATATGAACAAGTACGAAAAGCGGTGGAGAGACAAGATGGAAGACAAACTATGGCGGAATTACATGGCTAAAGAGACCGCTATGAAATTGGATGATGAGACCTTCGATAAAATAATAGATGCGCTATCGGATATAGAACTGGAGACTGTAACGATAGGAGCGATACTAGAAGGTGTCAAAAAGAAATATCCAGACTTGGTTGAAGAGTTCCAAAACATGATATGAAACGTGGAATTTTTAGTGGGTTTTTCTGTCATGGTAAAAAGGAGAGATGCTTTAAGATAAGAGGTTGGACTTTGCCGATCTGCTCCCGATGTTTTGGATTTTATTGTGGTATATCGGTGGGTTTGTTGTTTAGTTCGTTGTTTAGTATATTCGCGAATAGTATCAGTCCTGCACATCTATTCCTAATTTCATTACTTGCTTTGATACCCTTCGG
>JBMCUO010000014.1:0-25742 GCA_048622455.1 Candidatus Saliniplasma sp.
AGAACGATGATTTCGACGAAGTGATTCAAAAAGCCCCATCTATTTTGCTCGGTACGAATAAATTTACGAATATCACGATATCGATGGTCGATGATGAAGGAATAATGCGCCCCATATCCAATAAAGGGTCACATACTTTAGGCTCGTGGGAGATCACTAAAGATGGTGAAGGTGACGGTGCCCCGGGCTGTATAAAAGAGTCTCTAGAAAAGAAAGGAGAAGTCATAGTCGAAGAACAAAAACCCTACTGTGACACATGCCCGGTTTCACATAGTATTCAAGACCATCAAACAATAGTTATCCCTATGAAAGATAAATATTCGATCATGGGTACGGTCAGAGCCTGTTACGAACCCGATTTAGAGATCGATGAAAGAACTTTAGAATTACTGTATGAAGTGGCAGATGACCTGGTGTATGCAAAGAATAAAAATAAATAAGTAGTATAGTTGAGTAAAAAAGTAAGAGGAAGCCCGGGGAGTGGCAGCACCCTGAGGAAAATACCCCCCAGACTTCCTAACACCCTACTTACCCCCCGTTCTTGATAAGCAATGATAAAAACCTATAGTATATTAAATGATTTTTTCTAGATAACGTGAATATAATTGATTGATTCTTTAAAAATTTATTACAATCCTATTACAAATTCGGTTCATAAAAACAGTTCACTCCTTAGAAGAATTTCTGTATTATCTGCAAAATATTTCGTGGAAGATTGGGTGATGATGTTGATATTTTTGATGGATGAAGAAGATGGTATTCCTGGACCCAACCGTAATGCTGATCAGTATCTTTGTGGCTTTGATATGTAGTAAGATGTGAAGTTCAATGGAACTTTTGACGGAAAGGGGTTAGCAGGAAGATAAGAGATGTGGACTGATCGTTATCCGCGCATAAGGTTATTTGATGCATCGGTCACCTTAGGATGATATATCCATATCTCACCCTTCGGAAGAAGACCTATGGTTCAGGGAGGAGTAATCACATCGTCTGCAGGTCGCAGCCCCGTCGCTGTATACTTGGAGAGATTTTGAACCACAGTTGGGGCACTCCTCAACCTCGGGCATGTCGTACCTATCCGGTCCCGCTGAACTAGTGGACCGATCGGATCTCTTCTCTCCCTTGTATATATTATGGCTGAACTTTAGGACTCCGATCCCCAACAGGAAGAACACTGCGAAAACTGCGAACATCCAGATGTCTCCCGTCGAAAAGACGGCCCACAGGACGATCAAAGATAAAAATATCAGAAATATACCTAGGCCTACCAATTTGAAGAACATGTAGCCTCTGAACAGGTCTTTCATCCCCATATGTACACCTTCCTGTTAGAGAAAATGACTTAAATATAAAAAATTTTTGAAATCCAGTAAGACCTCTGCACTTCTATCGATTACAGTATAGTATAAAAATATATTAGATTCTAAGTATATGACCCTTCCATAAAATACAATATAGAGGGAGATAATCTAGAAGTCGTCACTATCGAACAGGACTCTCAAGATATGATCTACGGTGAAGCTGGGACCATGGCTTTCATGTCAGGTAATGTTCAGATGAATACAGAAGCGAGCGGAGAAGGTTATTATGTAGGCGGACTCGTGGGATTTAACAGGGAAGGCACGGTTACAAACTCGTTCTGGGACATCGAAACCACAGGTCTAGACAAGAGTGACAACGTAACAGGCAAGTATACAGTTGAAATGGTCAAGGAGAATACATTCACCGATGCAGGATGGGATTTTGACGAGATATGGGATATTATCGAAGGAGAGACTTATCCTTTCCTCCAATGGCAAGAAGAAGATACATATCTCTTTCCGCCTGAATTAGTTGAAGATGATGATGAAGACGACGACACTCCGGGATTCACATCTCTACTCCTATTAATGTCTTCGATCATCGTTGTAGCCATCTATCGGAAGAAATGTAGAAAGCGGTGAGAAGGATAGAGTCAACAGTATCAAATAGGGATGGAAAACCCATTTCATCCTTTCCTTTTTCTTTCCTAAGTGGATATTTTTTACACAAATCGACGTTAGGTGAGTAAAAAAACGGACGCCAAAGAATGCTAATGCATTCTTCTTGTCCTCTAATCATTAAAAAATGATATAGCGGACTAGTCAGAAGGCTTGCGCCTTCCAACTGCCCACTGATATCGTCGATGCTCATATTCACCAGAGAACATGGGCCTAAATTCGTAGGCGGGACGGCCAAATCCATGATCTTCGGGACACCGACCGTAGTTAGTTACGCAGTGGCGGTGCACTTTCCGTATCCTGTCTTCGGGCTGCTGTGGGGGGCTGTTCTTTCTTATATTGTATCGCTAGGCGTTGTTTCCATTCTTCTGAAGAGCAGGGGCAATATCGCATGAGGTAAAAAAAGAGGGAAGGGTTTTTGGTTTCATATTCACGTTGGTAACTCATACTCGATATAGGTAGCCCAGTTCCCTTTATTCACAAATGTATTTTCACCTGGATAGGATGCTGCCCACGCGCCTTCATTAACTACAGGATAATAGTTATGATTTGCTACTGCTGCATGCGCTGCTATGATAATATCTCCAGATAAATCCTCATCGCTGATATCTATCACTGTCAGATGCCATGTTGTCTCTGGTGTTGTGTATAACCACCTGTAGGTGAACCATCCAACTATCGGATTTCCTTTCTTGTTTTGTGGGATATCACTAATATCATTATCTACATCTAGATTAATCTCTGTTAAGTACCAGTTTTCTGCAGTTAGGGTGAAATTTACGTAGAGATAGTCACCATCGTTCCAGGCGATGATTTTACCGACCTCGATGTCCTTGTCTGCATACAAAGTGTATTCTTTGACTTCGATAGGTTCTTCAAAAACTTGCCAAGACAGATATGGGTAACCGTCGTTTTTCTCACTATCTATATCCCAGATATCTTCAGTAGCAGCATCATCGTAAGGATCACCGACGAAATCCCATGCCTCGTCTAGACTCTCCGTAGACTCATTCGTGAATGTTGCTACATCTTTCATCTCTGCTGTTGTTTTACCCGTACCCCCTGAGATTGTGGTTTGTCCTGAGGTTTCCGTATCCCAGAAGGAATTGAGGATTGTTCCTTCCAAATTTAAACCAACTAAGCCCCCAGAATAATAACCGCCTTCCACATACCCTGTTGAGTAGCATTTTTGAAGATTACTGTAAGCATTTTGCCCAACAAGCCCACCAACATAATGTTCTCCACTAACGTTCCCTCTAGCATAGCTGTTTTTTACTGAGCAGGAATGGGTTACACCCACGAGTCCACCAACATTAGCATAGTTCCCATAAACATTACTAGTTGAATAACAACTATTTAATTCGCTGCTCTCGCTATAGCCCAAGAGTCCACCAATATTATAAGGGTATTCACTTATACTAATTACATTTCCACTAGTATAACTTTTCTCTATTTCACTCCATATATTTTTCCCTACGAGTCCACCGACATCATCAGATCCACTGACATTACAATTTGAATAACAGTGAGACAATAGGCTATTATACGAATAACTCACGAGTCCACCGACGTTGTGATTACCGTTTACATTTCCAGTTGAACCGCAGTTTATAACTTCTACCCAAAAGCCACTATATCCTGCAAGAGCACCGGTGTAATCATAACCTGTAATTTCGTTGTCATCAAGAGTTAAATTACTGACAAATCCTCCAGTGGAAATGGAGCCAAGCAATCCGATATAATTTGTCATAGGTCTATAGATGTATAGATTGCTGATCGTATGTCCTTTACCATCAAAAGATCCACTGAAAGGTGTAGAAGAAGTTCCGATAGGCATGAATCCAGCACCCGAGTTCCACCCGATCGTGGCACTAGCTTCGATATTGTTGGTCAATACATAATGCGCAGTCAGATCTGTACTCATGTTCTGTAGCTCATGAACATTAGATATCTGATATGGGTCGATCGATGTTCCACTTCCCCCTGCAAAAGTACTAGCGCTTACCGTCTCTATAAAAAAAAGTCCCGGTAAAGTACATAGCAACATCGCAGTTACTAATATTACTATATATTTTCTCGTGTATATCACCTCATAGGAAACTAAATCCCCTATAGGTACTTACTAGAACAAAGATATATTTAAATGCATATTATTATCTTGGATTATTAGATAATAAGATTATGGTTTTATTTCATATCTAACGTTACATATCAACTATTCACATTTTATTTTACAAAAAAACAAAAGCTGGGGGAGGGATTCTGCTCAGAAAAATATGAAATTTTTCTAACCGCTCAAAAATTTTAACAAAAATTTTTTCCTGAACCCAAGGGTTCTCATCCCTCTGCTTGAACCAAAAAGTGGACGGACTCGTCAGAAGGCTTGCGCCTTCCAACTGCCCACTAAATATCAGAGATTTATTAGCGGACGCCAAAGAATGCCCGTCAATTATCTTCGATAAATAGACGGAAGTATCAGAAATCAAAGATTTCTAATTGTCCTCTAATCATTAAAAAATGATATAGCGGACGCGACGGGATTCGAACCCGTGCTGTCTGCCTTAGAAGGGCAGCGCCATGTCCAGGCTAGGCCACGTGCCCATGTTTTTACTTTACCGCACCTATGCTGAAACTATTTTCAGATAAGTAATTTTTGCTACTCCTCTTCGGCATCCTCAACGATCTCTTTCTCCTCTTCCTCACCGATGACCTTGGTCATGGCGATGAGTTCGTCATCTTCCTTGACTCTCATGGTTTTGACACCCATGGTGTTCCTTCCCTGTATGCTGATATCGTCCACTGAAGTCCTGATGATCATCCCGTTCCTACTCATCAACAGGATCTCTTCGCCCTCTTCAACGACTCTTGCACACCTGACTTCGCCGGTCCTTTCATTGGTCTTCATAGTGATCACACCCTTGGCTCCACGGTGCGTCTTTCTATATTTCTTCACTGGACATCTTTTACCGTACCCGTTTTCAGTCAGGGTCAAAAGCATGTCATCGTCGTCAACAAGTGTCATACTGACCACTTCGTCCCCACCTCTGAGGTCAGCGCCTTTGACACCCATGGTGTACCTGCCGGTTGCTCTTACCTCGCTTTCATCGAAACGTACCGCTTGTCCGTGCTTGGTGGCGAGCATTATCTCCTTTTCACCGTTAGATAATTTTGTATCCACAAGTTCATCGTCTTCCATCAACCGTATAGCCCATATCCCGGTAACCCTCGGGTTGCTGTAGGCCGCTAGGGATGTTTTCTTGATCTTACCTTTCTTAGTTGAGAACAATAAGTACTCATCTTCTGGGAAGTCACTCACGTGTAACAAGTCCTCGATTTTTTCATCCCGTTCCAACCTTGGCAGCATGTTAACTATAGGTCTACCCTGGGTCCTACGGCCACCTTTCGGGACCTTGTAGGCTTTCAACCAATATACTCTACCTTTGTTGGTGAAGAACAATAAATAATCGTGAGAATCTACAACGAACATATCTACGACATGATCTTCATCTTTCGTATCCATACCGATCAGACCGACACCACCTCTCCGCTGTTTACGGTAGGTATCAACCGGTAATCTTTTTATGTATCCTCGTCGGGTCAAAGTGATTACCAACTTCTCTTTAGGTATCAGGTCCTCCGTTTCGACCTGCACCGCATCCTTATCGATCTCGGTCCTTCTTTCATCGCCGTACCTCTCAGCAAGTTCGTCCAACTCATCCTTGATGATATCTAAAACCTTCTGCCTGCTGCCCAGTATACTCTTGTATTCCTGTATCTTCTCTTCGATCTCTTCGTATTCCGTCTGAAGTTTATCCCGTTCCAATCCGGTCAACCTTCTCAACCTCATATCGAGGATGGCCTGGGCCTGCCTCGCACTCAATAGGAATTTAGAAACCAGCTTTCTTTTAGCTTCGTCCTGGTTCTCAGCTCCCCGTATTATCTTTATGACTTCATCTAGGTTACTCAGAGCCGTCAACAACCCTTCCAGTATGTGAGCCCTCTCTTCAGCCTTATCCAGATCATATTTCGTTCTTCTAGTCACCACGTCGATGCGGTGGTCAATGTAGTGCTGTATGGTCTCTTTCAAAGATAATATCTCAGGCTCATCATCCACAAGAGCTAGGTTGATAACCCCGAATGTGACCTCCATCTGCGTGTGCTTGAACAATTTATTTAGAGCGACTTCCGGAAGAGTCCCTCTCTTAAGTTCTACAACAACCCGAACCCCTTCTCTATCGGATTCGTCTCTAAGATCTGACACTTCGTCCAAAGTCTCTTTCTTAACAAGGTTAGCTATATTTTCAACGAGAGTAGCTTTGTTGACCTGATAAGGTATTTCATTTATTATGATCCGACTCCTGTTCCCACCCATATCTTCGATCTTAGCTTTAGCACGGACGGTTATCTTACCTCTCCCGGTCTTGTAGGCTTGATAAACTCCTTCATGACCGTAAATTATACCGCCGGTAGGGAAATCAGGACCCGGTAGTACGCCCATCAAATCCACGACATCGGATTCAGGCTCGTCTATCAACATCTTAGTTGCATTTACTAATTCATTTAAATTGTGAGGTGGTATGTTCGTGGACATCCCGACCGCTATACCACTTGAACCGTTCAACAAAATATTTGGTAACTTAGATGGTAAAACAACCGGTTCTTCAAGAGAACCGTCGTAATTGTCCCTAAACTCAACAGTTTCCTTACCGATATCCTCGAGCATCTCCTCGGCTATGGCTTCCATCCGAGCTTCCGTGTAACGCATGGCGGCAGGTTCGTCCCCATCCAAGGATCCAAAATTCCCCTGCCCGTCAACCAACGGGTAGCGTAAAGAGAAATCCTGTGCCATCCGAACCAACGTGTCGTAAACGGCTTGATCACCATGTGGATGGTACTTACCAAGCACGTCACCGACTACACGGGCGGATTTCTTGTGAGATTTTTTAGAAGACAACCCCTCCTGCTGCATAGAATACAGTATCCTTCTATGTACGGGTTTCAAACCATCTCTCACATCGGGAAGTGCCCTACCCACAATAACGCTCATCGCGTAATTTATGTAAGAATTCTTCATCTCCTCTTCGATATTTTTGTCGTAAACTTCATCAGCAATACCGTTATCAACGTCAACCATCATAAAACCTCATAAATCTATATTAGTCGCCTCGGCGGCGTTCTTTTGGATGAACTCTTTTCTAGGTGAGACATCTTTTCCCATGAGGATGTCGAACAATTCATCAGCGTTCTCAGCGTCCTCTATGGTAACTCTAGCGAGTATCCTGTTATCAGGGTCCATGGTCGTGTCCCACAACTCTTTTGGATTCATCTCACCAAGACCTTTATTCCTCTGTAAACTGACCCCTCTCGTACCCCACTCTTCAAGTATTTCATTTTTCTTAGATTCGTCGTAAGCGTACCTTACTCCCCCACCTTTTTTTATCTTGAATAGCGGTGGTTGGGCCATGTATAGGTATCCTTCTTCTATCAACGGTTTCATATAGCGGTAGAAAAATGTCAGTAAAAGTGTTCGTATATGTGCCCCATCGATATCTGCATCAGTCATTATTATTACCTTATGATATCTAGTTTCCTCGACCTCAAATTCGTTTCCGATACCGGTACCCAAGGCCGAAATTATAGAACGTATCTCCTTGTTCTCCAGCATCTTATCGATACGGGCCTTTTCCACATTGATGATTTTACCCCTTAAAGGTAATATGGCCTGGAAATTCCTGTCCCTACCCTGTTTTGCAGAACCGCCTGCAGAATCTCCCTCAACTAGGTACAACTCAGATTTGGTCGGGTCTGGATTTGAACAATCAGCTAGTTTCCCGGGTAGATCAGAACTACCAAGAACACCTTTACGGCGTGTCAACTCCTTTGCCTTTTTGGCAGCTCTACGAGCTTTTGCAGCCATCACGGCCTTCTCTATGACCACACCACCAACATCTGGATGTTCTTCTAGATACGTGAGAAGTTTATCGCTTAGGACTGATTGAACTATCCCTCGTATCTCACTGTTCCCAAGCTTCATCTTGGTCTGCCCCTCGAACTGGGGTTCCGGCAGTTTCACATTGATTATAGCCGTTAATCCCTCCCTGAAATCGTTACCGGATAGTTCGATATCTTTAGCAAGACCGTTCCTATCTGCATACTTTTTCAATGTATTAGTCAAACCCGCTCTGAAGCCTGTAAGATGAGTTCCACCTTCAACCGTGTAGATGTTGTTAGCGAAGGGCATAATTTCCCTATTATATGATTCAGATAGGTACTGCATGGCCACTTCGACGTGCACTCCATCACTCCTATCCTTGAAATAGATTGGTCGTGGGTGCAGTGTTTCTTTCCCATCGTTAAGATATTCAACGAACTCTACTATCCCACCTTCGTAATGGAATTCGCACCTTTCGTCACATCTTTTATCTTCTAGAGTGATCTTGAGACCTTTGTTCAAGAACGCCAATTCTCGCATCCTTTTTTTCAAGGTCGAAAACTTGAATTCGATGGTTTCGAATATTTCTTTATCCGGCATGAAAGTCACGGTAGTACCGGTGTGCTTCCCACCATCCCCCTTTTCTATCAGATCCGAAACCGGTGTGCCTTTCTCATACCGTTGAACGTACAAGTTACCTTCTCTTTTAACTTCTACTTCCAACCACTCCGATAAAGCGTTAACAACTGAAACACCGACTCCGTGAAGTCCACCCGAAACCTTGTAACTTTTACTGTCGAACTTACCACCTGCATGCAGCTTGGTCATGACGATCTCGACACCCGGTTTACCGTACTGGGGATGTTCACTAACAGGTATTCCTCTTCCGTTATCATCCACCGTCACGCTGCCATCTTGATTAACCGTAACTTTGATCCTGTCACAGTATCCTTCCATAGCCTCGTCTATACTATTATCAACAACTTCGTAAACAAGGTGGTGAAGGCCGTTCTCGTCGGTGCTGCCGATGTACATACTTGGACGTTTTCTAACAGCACTTAGGCCTTCAAGAACTTTTATTTTATCAGAGTCATAAAGTCTTTTTTTATCTATAATCGATTCTTTTTCCATTATTCTTCCACCATTTGAACAATCGTATAATTTGACATCTTTTGAGTGCATCCCGATAAGGGTACTCTTCTTTAAACTTACTGCTCATCACTACATTTTCAAAGTATATAATTCTTTTCACCCCACTGGGTATAAAAAAAGAAGTACCCTTATATACTTTTTTATTCCTAACTTTTAATTAATTTAATTCATACGATATCCGTAAGTTATGTATCTCAGAATTTTTCCTCAAATATTAATACTAAATATAACCTTAACGTCGTGATGAGTCCTAATTGGTATTTGATATCCTCAGAAGATGTGTTGAAGAAGGTGAATTCGTCTTAAGATTGTCTAACACAGGAAGAAGCTGAGGATAGGCTCAGGAAGTATGGCAAGAACGAGATCGAGGAAGGTAAAAAAGTATCAGCATTCGCGATATTCGTAGAGCAATTTCAAGACTTTCTGATCTGGATACTTATCCCAGCGGCGGTCATTTCACTTATTATAGGTCACCATATCGACACTTATCTCATATTGACCATTGTCATAGCCAACGGGATATTTGGTTTTGTGCAGGACTAGAAAGCGGAAAAGTCCATAGAGGCACTCAAAGAGATTGCCTCTCCTAACGCGATCGTGATGCGTGATGGAAAAAAAGAAAAAAGTGGGACTACAGAGGTAACTCCCGGAGACATATTTTTCATCAATCAGGGAGGTTCGATCCCCGCTGACGCGAGACTGCTTGAACAGCAGAATTTATAAGTCGACGAATCTGCACTCACCGGCAAGAGTGTGGCAGTCAATAAGAAAGACGGTATTTTAGAAGGAAAAGTCGACCTGGCAGAAAGGAACAACATGGTCTAACTCCCCCTCTCTGCTGTAATGCTGCTTTGGATCAACCTATTGACCGATGGTCTCCCTGCTCTAGCTTTGGGTGTTGACAAGTCTTCGGACACCATAATGCAGCGTAAACCCAAGTAGAATGTTGGGAATATAATCGATAAAACGCTGGCATTCTCCATCGGATGGATAGGTGTATGGGTGACAGCCATCTGCCTTTCACTATACCGGTTTGGCCTTCAGGACAACCTCATGAAAGCACAGACATTGGCGTTCACTTCGCTGGTCCTCTTACGGTTCTTAGAGAATATTTTGTTTAAAAGAAAATAATATCATAGTTGATTTCACGTAACTACTCATCACAGTATTTTTTGAATTATGGATATTCAAGACCCTTTGTTTTATCTACAGCCCTTCGGTCTAGTTCTTTCTGATAAAGGTGGTCGGACAGCAGCCCCACAGCGATCAGTATGAATGTGATCCATGTCAGTATGACCATATCAAAAATAAAAGAGGATAACAGAAGTACTACACAAACTCCAGCTAAGATGTAAGGTAGAACAGTTCTCCATGTCAATGGGAATTCCACTTCCTCTACCACCGCTCCACATAGACTGCAGTTATCTTTTTTATTTTCGACATTGGAACATTTTTTACAGACGTATCGGGTGGGCATCGGGCTTGATTATACTTTTTGAGTATATTTCTTTTACCCATGCAGACTCATATCTAAGCGAATATTTTATAATATACTTGGTTATGTTTGATGCCGGTGGATACATGCCGGAAAGAAGGATCAAGGATCACCCCATATTAGAATTTGAACGGGGTAAAGAGTTTTATTTCGATTATGAAGGCAAGAAGGTAAAAGCTTACGAAGGTGAAACAATAGCTTCTGCTTTGTACGCTGACGGACTAAGAAAATTCACGGAAAGTAAACTGTTAGAAAGACCTAGAGGTTTTTTTTGTGCTATAGGTAAATGTTCATCATGTATAATGTCAGTAGATGGAGTACCACATACACGAACTTGTGTGGTTTTAGCAAAGGAAGGTATGAAGGTCGAAAATCAAGGAGCTAGACCAGAGTTTCCTTCCGTTGAAGTTGAGAAAGGGAAAAGGTTAGAAGAAGATATAGGGATCGCCGTTGTCGGTGGAGGTCCCGCCGGTCTTACAGCCGCTATAATCGCAGCAGAACACGGTGCTGATGTACATCTCTTCGACGAAGGAAACAAGTTAGGGGGTCAATTGGTCAAACAAACTCACCAGTTCTTCGGAAGTCATACGGAGGATGCAGGTATCAGAGGGATACACATCGCAGACGAGCTTATCGAAAAGGCTCAAGAACTTGGTGTTGAATTCCACAACAGATCTACCGTTTTGGGATTCTATCCAGAAAGGACCATATCGGTAGAACATGATGACCGATTTGAAGTTTACAACACTGAAGGTATAATTTATGCAACAGGTGCCATCGAGAACTTCTTAGCTTTCGAGAACAACGACCTTCCTGGTGTTTACGGTGCAGGAGGCGTTCAGACTTTGATGAACGAGCAGGGGATAGTTCCTGGTGAAAAGGTCCTGATGATTGGGTCTGGGAACGTCGGAGTAATCGTAAGTTACCAGTTGATCCAAGCCGGCGTAGACGTAGTCGAGGTCGTAGAGGCACTACCTGAGATCGGTGGGTACCAAGTTCATGCTTCCAAACTGAGAAGAGCCGGAGTTCCTCTCAACACCCGTCACACAATAAAGAAGGCATTGGGAGAAGAAAAAGTAGAAGGCGCTATCGTTCAGGAAATCGATGAGAACTGGCAGCCCATCGAAGGTACGGAACGAGAAGTGGAATGTGACGTCATCTGTATAGCGGTAGGGCTGCATCCAGATAACGAGTTCCTGAGGCAAGCGGGATGTGAGATGGAGTACGTCAGAGAACTCGGTGGATACGTTCCGAAAAGAACTGAAAACATGAGAACCACCACTGAAAGAGTTTACGTGGCAGGCGATTCAGCAGGTATCGAAGAAGCTACCGTCGCAGCCCTAGAGGGCAAGATAGCCGGAGCCGCACTCACTGAAGAAATACATGGTTCTTCAAAAGAGTTGGAAAAGAAGAAAGAAGAGGCCAAGAAAAGTTTAGAACAGATGAGGATGGGGCCGTATGGTGAAGCACCAAGGCAAGGTGTCAAGATGTGTACAGTAAATGAAGAGGTGTGCTGAATGTCGGAGTATAAGAGCACCGGTGTGGTATCCATAGATGATATCGAAGTCCCGAGCGAAGAAAGATTAAAATCAGGTCCAGTAGTTATAATAGAATGTGTTGAGAATATACCTTGTGATCCCTGCGTTGCCGCCTGTCCCAAAGAAGCCATATCCATGGATGTGATCACAGACGTACCTGATATTGATTTCGAGGAGTGTATAGGATGCGCTCTCTGCGTTACAGAATGTCCCGGACTAGCGATCTTCGTGGTTGACTGCAGTTACAGTGATGAGAAATGTAAGATAACTGTTCCTTACGAGTATCTACCAGTTCCCGAGAAAGGTGACATGGTTTACGCATTGGATAAGCGTGGAAGTAAGGTACAGAAGGCGGAGGTCGTGAACGTGAGGCATTCCGGTAAAACTTACGGCATAACCATGGAGATCGATAAAGAGAACGTTTGGTCCGTAAGGGGTTTGGAGGTGATGGAATGAGTATAGTTATCTGTAGATGTGAAGACCTCACTGAAGAAGATATCGTTGAAGCTATAGAACAGGGGTACGACGAGTTGGAAACTTTGAAAAGACACCTCAGGATGGGCATGGGTCCGTGCCAGGGTAAGAGTTGTATCCCATTGGCAGAAAGGATATTGTGTCGGGAAACAGGTAAGAGTCCCGATGAACTCAGAGAACCTACCTCTAGACCACCTAATAAACCGGTTCCATTCGCACTACTAGCTTCTGAGGAGGCTGATGACGATGAGTGAAGAAGCAGGAGTGGTAATAATTGGCGGCGGTGTCAACGGTCTTGGAACCGCTTACCATCTGGGAAAGATGGGCTACGACGACGTCGTGGTACTCGACAAGTCTTTCATCTGCTCCGGGGCTAGCGGTAGGAACGGAGGAGGTATCCGACAGCAGTGGACCTCCGAGGAAAATATCAAGCTAGCCCTAGAAAGTAGGAAGATGTTCGAGAAGTTGGATGAAGAGTTGGAAGAGGACCTAGAGTTTTATCAGGGTGGTTATTTGGTACTAGCTTTCGATGAAGATGAATCTGAAGAGTTCAAAAAGAATGTTAAACTTCAAAACAGCTTGGGTGTAGAGAGTCAATTTTTGAGTCCTCAAGAGGCCAAGGAGATAGTTCCTGAGTTGAACATATCAGACGTGGTAGCCGCAACATTTAATCAAACCGATGGTACGATCTATCCTTTCAAAGTGGTCAATGGTTACGCTAATCGTGTCAGAGAGATGGGTATCGATATAAGGGACCATACTGAAGTTCTAGATATCGTTACTGAAGGCGATGAAATAAAGAAGGTCAAAACCGAGGCCGGAGATATCAAGACGGATACCGTGGTCAACGCTGCAGGTGGTTGGTCATCTAAAGTTGCAGAGATGGCCGGTGTTGAGATCCCTAATAAGCCAGTTAGACATGAGATCATGGTGACAGAACCTTACAAGCGGTTTTTGGAACCCATGGTGATATCTTACTACCACGGTATATATTTCAGCCAGAGTGAACACGGGAACGTAGTAGGCGGACTGGGTAATCCAGACGAAAAAGTCGGAATCAATCAGACTGGAAGTCTATGGTTCATGAAGAACTTCTCCAAAATACTTTTAGATTTCATCCCTAGGTTCAGTTGTGTAAATATGATACGCCAATGGGCCGGTCTCTACGATACTACGCCAGATGCCCAACCGATCTTAGGAACGGTTCCCGAAGTTAAAAGATTCTACCAGATCAACGGTTTCAGCGGTCACGGTTTCATGGTTTCACCGGTCGTAGACAAAGTTACAGCACAATTGATACTTGGAAAAGAACCCTCAATGGACATAGATAGGTTGAGCGTTACCAGGTTTGAAGCAGAGGACTTCGAGGCGGAAGGAGCGGTAGTTGGATAGATGTGGGAAGCTCTATTTCTTCTTGGAGCCACGGTGGTGATCTCACTCAGCGGTGTCATGATGCCGGGACCGGTCACCGCAGGTGCTATAGCTAAAGGTGCCGAAGATAAGAAAGCCGGTATCAAGATAGCTCTCGGCCACGCTTTCGTTGAATTCCCAATTATAGCACTTGTTGCCGTTGGTTTAACTTTCATAGCTTCCTGGGAAGCTAAAGCTTTTATCGGAGTCGTCGGTGGTGCTCTCCTGATCTACCTAGCTATCCAACTTTTCAAACCCGTTGATAAAGAAGAGAAACGTTTTCCATATTCACCGACTATTGTCGGGGTTATGACCAGCGCAGCTAATCCGTACTTCTTCATCTGGTGGGCAACAGTCGGGGCTGCGTTGATAACAAGGGCTTTGGAGTTTGGTGTACTGTTTTTAGTCATCTTTGCCGTTGTTCACTGGTCGTGTGACTTAGTTTGGGACACGTTCCTGACCTATTCATCTCACAGTACCTTAGATTATTGGGAAAAGCACAGGAGGAAGGTGTTCGCAGCCTGTGGAGCATTGATGCTCGTGTTCGGTGTGTGGTTCATAGTTTCGCCTTTTATCTGATCTTCTCTTTACGTGTTTCGCGATCCAAGATCTGGATTAGTTTGAGCAGCCTAGCTCTTATCGTTCTGAAAACCAGGTTAGTGATGAGTAAAACACCTCCTAGGCCTATGAGGTAGTAAAGTCCAGATTGTACTTCGAGATAGATAGTGGTTATATTGAGTAGGTTGAAGAGCAGGTGTATAGATATCCCGGCGATAAAGTAAAGATACATGTGGAAATAGTCATGTTTTACCATAGCACTCGAGATCCCGTAACCTACAGCAGCTGTAGCACTCCCATGGAGAAGCATGGTCGATATACTAGCTATACCCAAGAAGACGAGGATCGGAACGTCGTACCCCGCTATACTTTCGGAGGCCCAGGTGAACGTGTAATATAGATAAAAGATATTGGCAGCTCCTCCAAAACCCAGACCCACTGTAGCGCCCTGTATCAGCCCGTCTTCCACCTCGTCCAACTCCTTTTTGACCGATAAAAGACTTAGGGATTTCAGTCCTTCCCCTAGCAGTGGCATGAATACGATGATTATGAAGATGTTGGTTATAGACCTGAAGAACTGAAAGTACTCATGTTCCCTCACTATATAACCATAGATGAGATATGATATGAAAATGAAAACCACAGCGGCCAAAGCTCCACAGATGAACGAAAGTAGGATGTAACTCCATGGCTCTTTTTCCCATCTTTCAATGTTTCGTATGTAAACAGAATACACAACCGGTGGAATGAGCGAAATGGACAGTATTATTATCCATTTGAACATTAGGTCTCCATTGAACATTTATTCTTTGAATTGAAAGGAAGTATTTATTTTCATTCGTTTCGCATCAAACTCGAAAAGAAAACTATTAAAGAACCCCCTGATATACGTCCCCTGTGGTCACATGGTAGTCGCGAAAGTCGTCATCGAACTGAAGGAAGGGTTAGCGGACCCCGAAGGTATGAACACGAAGAAAGCTTTGAAACTCCTGGGTTGGGAAGTAAAGAATGTCAAATCGGGTAAAGTCTTCGAGATAGATTTTGGAGAAGAAATTACCGTTGAGGAAGCTGAAAAAGAAACCGAAGAGATGTGTAAAAGACTTCTGGCAAACCCAGTTATCCAGACCTACGATATCGAGATGAAGTAGGTGGAGATCATGAAGCATTACACAAGAAAGGATGTACATTTCGAACTTCATGAAGTCAACATATTGGACGCTGAAGATGAAGATCTAGAAGAGATATCACAGGAGAGCGGTATCGGTTTGAGTTTGAGCGAGATGAAGACCGTGAAGGAACATTTTAAAAAATTGGGCCGTAATCCGACGGATTTAGAACTAGAAGCTCTCGGCCAGGCATGGTCGGAACACTGCTGTTACAAATCTTCCAAATGTATATTGAAGGACACTGTTTTCGATATCGACGCACCTCAAAATATCTACGTAATCGAGGAGGATGCCGGAGTGGTGGAATTGGATGACGATCACGCTTATGTTGTAGCCCTGGAAAGTCACAACCACCCTTCAGCTATAGAGCCCTATGGTGGTGCTGCAACCGGTATCGGAGGGATCGTTAGGGATGTGACCTGTATGGGTGCACAGCCTTTAGCTTTCGTAGACCCCTTATTTTTTGGACCATTAGATATGGATTATGAAGACCTTCCGAAAGGTACCAAACATCCTAGGTATCTATTCCACGGAGTCGTGGACGGAATAAGCGATTACGGTAACAGGCTGGGGATCCCCACACTTTCAGGGATGGTTTATTTCGATGAAAGTTACCTGACTAACTGCCTGGTCAACGTTGGATGTATCGGTATCGCGAAAAAAGATGAACTGATCAGGAGCCGTGTCAAAGAGCCCGGTGATATCTACATCATGGCCGGTGGAAGGACCGGAAGAGACGGGATCCACGGAGTCACTTTTGCGTCAGATGAACTTCACGAGGGATCCGAAGAAGAGGATATAGGTGCAGTTCAGGTCGGCGATCCCATCACTAAAGAACCTCTAATCCATGTTAGTTTGGAGTTGAATCGGAAAGACTTACTTCAGGGCATGAAGGATTTCGGTGGTGGAGGTTTGTCATGTGTTGCCGGTGAGATGGCCTTAGCTGCGGGGTATGGAGCGGTCATCCAGATAGATAAAGTTCTTTTGAAACAGCCCGATATGGCACCATGGGAGATATGGGTATCCGAAAGTCAGGAAAGGATGATGTATGCAGTAAAAGAAGAAAACGTTGAAGATGTACTGCATATCTGTAAAAAATGGGACGTGGAGGCCACGGTCGTTGGACACGTGATAGAAGAACCCAGGATGAAGGTTTACTACGATGAAGAAAAGATAATGGATTTGGACCTGGAATTTCAAACCGGTGGACCATCTTACTGCAGGCCAGTTGAAATGATCAGGAAAACCGAGGGTTTGGAGGAAAAATTACCGAGAGAACCTAAAGATTACAATAAAGTACTTCTTCAGCTACTCGAGAGTGACAACATAAACAGCAAAGAATGGGTGATAAGACAGTACGACCACGAAGTCCGAGCTAACACCATTATAAAACCCCTGCAGGGGGAGTTGAACAAGCAGGGTCCCGGAGACGCATCGGTGATAAAACCACTGGAAGACTCATTCAAGGGTATAGCTGTTACGACTGATGTAAACCCCAGCCAGACGTATTTAGATCCAGAAAAAGGAGCGATGTCAACAGTTGAAGAAGCTTTTAGGAATCTTATAGCGGTAGGGGCTAGGCCTCATTCATTGGCTGATTGTTTGAACTATGGAAATCCAGAGAAACCTGAAAGGTTGGGAGATTTCGAACTCACTGCTAATGGCTTTGAAAAGATGGCTAGAACTTTAGGCATCCCGTTCATTTCTGGGAATGTGAGCTTTTACAATGAAACTGATAAAGGTCCCGTTAAACCCACGCCCAGTATCTTGGCCTGTGGACTTATTGATGATGTACGGGACTCCGTCACCATGGATATCAAGGATAGTGATAATTATATCTACCTGGTCGGAGAAACGAAGGACGAGATGGGTGCATCAGAGTACTATAAATTGGTCGACGGTCTTAGTGGTGATGTACCCGAAGTGGATGTGGAGCAATTCGAAACCAGCATGGAAGAGATGCTGGAAGCCCATTCAAAGGGATTGATAACCAGCTGTCATGATGTCTCACTTGGTGGTTTAGCGGTTTCATTATCTGAGATGTGTTTGGCTGGCGATATCGGTGCTGGGATCTCTGTTGAAGGTGATATCCGAACAGATAAGCTGTTGTTCTCCGAAAGTAACACTCGCTGGTTGGTGGAAGTAGAAGAAGAGAACGTAGATGAATTCAAATCTAATTTCACCGTTCCATGTACTAAATTAGGTAGAACTGGCGGAAAAATATTGGTCATTAAACACCGAGGAAATGAAGTGGTTGACCTACCAGTAAAAGATATCAGAAAAAGCTGGAAGGAAACGTTGGGAAAAAAGATGGGGTAATCGGAAAACTACCATTCTATCTTTATGAAACAATCTTCATCTCCTTTATCTTCATGATCGATTATCTCGACAGTACCTTTGGTGTTGGTAGCATCTAATGCTCCCAGAAATGCACCTTTCCATGCTAGACAAGACGTTTCTGCGAACATAACATCATCCAACTTAACCAGGGCTGAGTTTTCTCCTATATCGATTTCGATATCTCCAAAGTTGAAGGTATCGTAGTAGCTCTTAGGTGCTTTTTTTAAAAGCCTTTTTATTGAAACGAATTGAACCAGGTAAGCAAGCATACCGAGGTTTTGAGTAGTGTGCCTTGCCGCCATAATCACGTATTTTTCTCCTCTATTAGAAAGAAATTCATGCATTTTCTTATGATATTTTATAGGATACCATACTGAACCTTTAAGATCTTTCTCTTCTACACCCAGATATTCTTCACATTTTTTCAAACCCTTTTCCCCCCAGAATTTTTTTACTGAACTAAAATATCCTTTGATCAAATCTCCTCTAACTTTTTTATCTGCCATGTTAAAAACTCCTCTAGGTTATAACAATGTTAAGGATGCTACTGATTTATCTAGTTTGTGCTCAGATATGAAGGTTAAAGTGTTCGGTGAAATAAATTTAAAAGATTTTTCACTTCCATTCGATCTTGAAGAAACAATCGTTTTCTCCTTTTTCTTCGTGATCTATGATTTCAACGGTCCCCTCGGTTTTTGTTACTTCTAGTGTACCTTGAAAAACCCCTTTCCAAGCTAAACAGGTATATTCTGTAGTTACGACATCTTTTAATTTTGCGATAGCAGAGTTTTCTTCTATATCTATTTCAACCACTCCGAAATTGAAGGTATCGTCGTAACTTTTAGGCGCTTTCTTTAATAAGCTTTTGATGGATACAAATCTTACCAGATATGACAGCATGCCAAGGCCATGGATAGCTTGTCGAGCCGCCCGAGTGACATATTGTTCACCTTTTTCTCCGAGAAATTTATGCATTTTAGAGTGATATTCGATGGGGTACCATTTCGTGCTTTTTATATCGTCCATTTTGATACCGACGTATTCCTCACATTCCTTTAAGCCCCTCACTCCCCAGAATTTCTTAACGGCCTTATAATACCCTATAAGCAGGTCCCCTCTAAATTTTTTTTCTTCCATCATCATCACCGAATCTAATCCATAATAATGGTACTGATAGTATATTTATCTTTACCCTTTATATCATTCAACATCTCTCTTCTGCAGTAAGTGCCGATGCGTCGATACCGGTGTGTAATGTGTGTCGAGGTCTAACCATGCACAGTTGGGTCCGGCGGGTTTTATCGTCGAAAACCAAAGCTAAACCCCTCCGGAATTCCATCTGCCCTACCATCTTGTCCAAGCCATTTTTCATGTAGGACTGCTTTGCCATGCCGAGTGCGGCTACATCGTCCCTAGCAGTAAGGTTGTGAGCGATGATCAGATCAGATTGCCTTATTGCACTGTCGTGGACCGCTGATGGCTCTTGGGTTGCCAGTATAAGTGAAAGACCTGGATGCCTACCCAATTTTATCCAGTCGATCAATGGTCCGGTGGCTAGAGTTTCAACATTATTGGGTAAAAAGAGATGTGCCTCGTCTATGAGCATGTATATCAACGGATGCTCTTCGGTTATATCTTCATTGGTATCAGAATCGACGAGACCGGCCTGGGCCTGCATCTCTATGGTTGTGTATAATGTTCTCTGGGCCATCTGTTTCCTAGCGAATATTGATACTATCAGATTTCTGAGTTCAAAGTTTCCTATCCTTCCGAGGTAGGATATGTCTAGGACGGTGATCTTACCACCTTCTGCTATCTGGGAATCCATACCCTCTTTTGAGAAAAGTCTGAGTTCCTCCATCATCTGGAAATATCCTCTTAAAGCTTTGACAGCTTTTTCGTCTTTAGAAATCCTTTCGATGGTCGTGTATATGTCATCGAAAGAATAATCTTCATCCTTAAGGCCGGTCAAAACCTTCTGAAGAAGGATACCGGTAGGTTCGGTCAGTTTCACGTCAAAAAGTTCCAGCCACTCAGAAACAGTAACATCAGAAAGTTTGAGTTTTAGTAACTGGTCGTAAAATAATTCGTACCCATCCTTCTCGGCTTCCTTGACCGCTATCTTTGGAACCATTACTCTGACTATATCTTCGAAAGAGCTAGGTTCGATATCGAAGTCTTTCATACGCTGTGTTTCACCTTGATCAGTATTCCCTTTTTTTAAGCTGTGAAAAACGCTCATAGTATCGACGATAACCAATGCTACACGATCCCTGTGTTTTTTTTCGAGGTTCCCGAACCCTTCAGCTAGAACTCCCAATGTATATGATTTTCCAGTTCCTCTTTTACCCACTACCAACATACAATGGGGAGAAACGATATCGAGATAGGTCTTACCCATCTCTTCGTATTCGCCTCCAGGATAAGATACGCTCTTACCTAGAAAACAGCATCCTTTAATGCCCAATTTCTCTGCCTGCTTTTTAGAGCGGCCAAGGATTTCTTCGATCTGAAGCAAGACTAAGCCTCTGATTTATCCCTGAACGGTTATTACAGCACTTCGGACCGTGGTTACATCACCGGTATATTTTGCAGTGACTTCGATTTCCCCGAAGTTCTGATTTTGAGATAAAGATGGGTTCATTCTTTCAAAAGTAAATGTGCCATCAGGTCCAGTTTCTCCAGTTTCTACAACATCACATCCTTCTAACGTGATAACTACACCCTGGAGTCCATTTCCATTCTGATCATAGGCAGTTATTTTTACATTGTTGTTAGAGCCTGAAGAGATTACTCTATCACCTTCATCTATTTCTACGGTGTCCAACTCTGTAGATTGTGCGCTAGTCATCCACCCTACGATTATCGCTGTTCCGATTCCTGCGATAACCACCAACAATATCAGATAAAGTGGTAATCCTTCTAATGCGCCTTCGTTCGATAATTTTGTCCTATGTTTATTCATGATATCGAAGCCGCAACATTTAGGCATATTATATAACTCTTTGGATAACAGTATTTTTGACTTAAGTTTGTAGTATATTAAACCGAGTAGTACACGTGCTCAAAGTCGGTGAAAAATTTTATGTGTGGTTGAAAAAACTATATTATGAGGATTGAAAAAGATGAATAAAAAGGCAGTTTATCTGTTTTTTGTGTTGGTTGCTCTACTTCTTATCAGCGCACTGTGAGGTAGTATGATGCGTTCTTCCAATATTAGTAGTGGTAAATATGAAACTCTAGATGCGGATATAGTAGATCATGAGGGACTAGTGTCAACTCAGATAGTATCGATGAATCGGGGGATACCGATGTACCTACATGGGAGATAGGATCAACGTGGACTTATTATCAGCAGTTATGGCAAAACGATTCAGATAGTGATGATTACATGTACATAGAAGAGGAGATTACTTACACTGTTGAAGCGGTGGAGTACTATACTTACCAGGGGATGGAAATACCACTTTAACTTTACAACCAGGCTGGAACATGGTTAGTCATCCGAGCTCTACAGAATCCGTCGAAGATGTACCTGATGAAGTGACAAAGGTGGGATACTTCGATGCGTCACAGGAATATTACCTATCCTATGACTATGATCCAGCGAATTTCACGTTCACACCTGGAGAAGGCTATTGGCTGTACGCTGAAGAACAAATCGAGTGGGCTGTTCAATTTTAGGACTATATACTCCAAATCTCTTTCCCGTTCTTATTGTATTAAATAATACTATAATTACTAAATATATTCTCATAGTATACATAATTTATATATTATTATCTAAATGCATAAATATATATAGGGTAGATGTTCTAGAGTGCAATTAGACTCGACTTTTTAGTTGAGGAGGAAAAAAAATGAAAGTTGATAAGCAATCTGCGACTATAGCGGTCGCTATTGTCTTGCTAGTTTCTGTGATGTCAGCGGGTATAGTGATATCTGCTGGCAGTGTAGAGAATGATATAATTTTGGTGAAACTTGAAGGACAGTCAGATTTAAACGAAATACAGGAACACGGTTTGAACATAATGGAACAGTACAACGATTACGCATTGATAAGAGCAGGTGAACAAGCTACAAAGCAGTTAGAAAAACAGGGTTTGAATATAAATCGATTACCCAAAAGAACAGAGGTATCGGTGAAAGGCCATCGTTTCGACGTTAAAAATGGACTACCAGATTTCCCAGAGGAACTGACCATCGACGATTATGAATCCGGTGAAGAGGGTGTATACATAGTACACATGGTAGGGCCGGTGAACCCAGAGTGGAGAGAGAAACTCGAATCCAGAGGGATCGAGATACTTAATTATGCCCCAAATTATGCTTACGAAGTTAGGATGACTCCAGAGTGGGCAGAAAGGATCGAAGATTTTGACTTCGTAGACTGGGTCGATGTTTATCAGCCGGGATTCAAGATAGATGAAAACGTTGAACCAGGTGTTGTTAGTATAAAGATGGTTGACGGTGGCCGGATAATATCGGAAGTAGAAGATCGATCAGAATTGGTAGAAATAGCCAACGATGAGGATGTATATTACATATCTCAGTACGATGAACCCGAACTTTACGATGAGATGGCTACTCAGATAATCGGTGGCGGTCTATGGGTCATGGATGATGACGATAATCCGGATACAGCCTATCGTGCTGACGGTGATTATGGTTCTTATGCCAATCAGATAGGATATGATGGTTCAGGACACGTAACAACTGTCGCAGACACAGGTCTAGGCGATGGAACGACTCCGGATGCGGGTCATGAAGATTTCACCGGTAGAGTAGTCGGTGGCTACACCTTTACCGATGATGATAGTTGGGAAGATGGTCACGGTCACGGAACACACTGTGCGGGGTCAGTAGGTGGAGATACCCATAATGGACGAGGAGACTTGTATTATGAGGATTATTATGCAGCCCAAGGTTCTGCACCGGAGACTGAACTTTTTTCAGTGAGGATATTTGATGCTGACGGCAATTTTGTTGCTGGTGAAGATTATCGTGAAATAATCGATGTAGCTCTACAGAATTCAGATACTTATGTCCATTCTAATTCTTGGGGAGGATCTGGGGACAGTGCTTATGATGATTCTGATGAAGCATATGATCAAGCAGTAAGAGATGGTAATCGGGATACGGCTGAAAATGAACCTGTCGTCATAACCGTAGCAGCTGGAAACGAAGGACCAGGAGCCCAGGGAGGAGGTTACGAAACTATAGGTAGTCCTGGAGTTTCAAAGAATGTGATTACAATTGGCTCAAACCAGAACTACAATCCAGATGAAGGTACCACTGATCCAGAAGCTATTTCTGATTTCAGTTCTCGTGGATGGACTGAAGATAACCGTGTTAAACCAGACCTGGTAGCACCCGGTGAAAGTATCTATTCTACTGCACCTACTACAACAGGAGATTATCCTTATCAGATCATGTCAGGGACTTCCATGGCGACTCCAGCGGCTGCTGGTGCAGCGAGTGTCGTGGTAGATTGGTATGAGCAACAGTATGGGGCAAGACCCAATCCGTCGATGGTTAAAGCCTTAATGATAAACACAGCCTACGATCTTGAAAACACACAGGCGGACACTGGCGAGAACAGTCCTTACATACCTAACCAGGACGAAGGATGGGGTATGGTGAATTTACCACAGATAGTGGATGCCCCTGTTGATTTCATGCTTGAAGATGAGACATCTCTTTTAGAAACTGGCCAAACAGATGAATACCAGATAGAATATCAAGATGCTGGTGAACCGTTAAGAATATCATTGGTATGGACAGATGATGAGGCAGCCTCTGGATCAGCAGAAACCCTACAAAACGACCTCAATCTTGAAGTCATCTCCCCAAGTGGTAGTGTATACCGGGGTAATAATTTAGTAGAGAGTTGGTCTGCTACAGGTGAAGACACGTACGATACCTTTGATGATAGTGGAGACGGTTGGGACGACACGAACAATGTAGAGAATGTGTATATCCGAGATACTGACCTAGAAGACGGGACTTACACGGTAAGAGTAAATGGATTCGATGTTCCAGCAGATGCGAATAACGACGGGACCGCAAACCAGGATTACTCGTTAGTTGAATACAACGCGGTTGAAGCTTCTACAGATCCGGGACCCCTAGCGCCTACTGATCCAGATCCAGCAGATGGTGAGACAGGAGTGGCGACCGACGTAGAATTGAGCGTTTATGCGGAACATGAAGACGGAGATAATATAGACGTTTCCTTTTACGATGCCTCGGATGACAGTGAGATCGGTACAGATAACAATGTTGCAAGTGGAGACAGAGCTTATGCAATGTGGGAAGGTTTGAACTATGATACCACTTATGATTGGTATGCAGTAGCAGATGATGGGTCACAAACAGCGACCTCAGATACATGGAGTTTCACAACTACTGCAGCAACAGAACCGAGTATAACGCTTACGAGACCGGAAGGCGGAGAGACTTGGAGTGCAGGAGACGACGAGGAGATAACGTGGGATACAACAGCCGGAGACGGGGCGATAACAGGAGTAGATTTGGAATACACGATAGACGATGGTGGAACATGGACGGAGATAGTAGCGGGGACAGAAGACGATGGGAGTTACATGTGGACGGTACCGGACGAATCGACGGACCAGGCAAGGATAAGAGCTACTGTCAACGATGATAACGATCTCAGTGATAATGATACAAGCGGAACCTTCACAATCGAAGGAACTACACCACCTGAGATAACCATCACAAGACCGGCAGGTGGAGAAGAATGGAATGCAGGAGATGAAGAAGATATAAACTGGGATACTACGGCAGGCGACGGTACAATAACAGGAGTTGACCTTGATTACAGTGTAGACGGCGGAGCTTCATGGACGAATATCGTTACAGGTACGGAGGATGATGGTGTATATACTTGGACAGTACCAGATGAACCGACAAATGAGGCTGTGATAAGAGGAACAGTGCACGACGATAATGATCTGAATCATCAGAACGAGAGCGGCCAATTCACTATTTTAGGAACGCCACCAGCACCGCCTGAGAACTTGACAGTTGAACATTATGGAACTGGAGGTAGTGAAGAATTAGTGGAAGATGGTGTCTTCGAGAATGTAACGGAAAATGATAGTCCTTGGACATTGGAAGAACTAGAAACTGGAGGCGTAGCCGAATGGGACGATACCGAGACTTATCCAGATGATGGTACAGGATCGATATATACCATGGCTGAACAAAGTGGAGCTAATGTGGATAATGCTATTGAAGAAGCTTACTGGGAACAAGAGATAGGTCCTACTACGGAGGAGATAACCGTGAACGGTGCTTTCAGAAAAAATATAGCCACCGATAGTCAAGGTAGTGGTGATGCTACCGTAACTGCTGCTGTGACAACAATTCAAGTATATGATACAGGGGTTGGAGATTGGGTAGAGATTTATATCGATGAAGATACTGCAGATGGAGACTCTGGATGGATAGAATTTGGACCAGATGCAACGTACACACCTCAAGACGAAGTCACGGACGTTATGGCGTACATGTATGTTGAAGCAGAAGGTGATGACGCTCCAAATGGTCAACCACTAACCGCTACTGGAGAACTGTGGATGGATAATATAAGTGTAACTAGCGCTACTGGTGAAGGAGGTACAGAAGACAACTTACTCACTTGGGATGCCAGTCCAGACGAGCCAGACATTG
>JBMCUO010000015.1:0-25681 GCA_048622455.1 Candidatus Saliniplasma sp.
CTTTAGCTCTCTTGCAGATGAGCAATTGGAACAACATATTAATGAACAGATAAGAGGTCTTAGTCAAACACCGGAGATACAACAGTTAAATGAAACAGCGTATGCTAGATGGAAGGAGAACAAAGAAGATCAATTAAGATCCCGGTATGGTTTAGATCAACCATTGTCTGAAAGGATAGTAAATAGAACTATTAATACATTTTTATTAAATTTTGAAGAGTCGCATAGTATTACAGCAGCAGATAGTGGAAGTCAAAATGTATTGGATATTATTATGGCAGTCCTACCAAGGACGGTTCTTTTGTTTACTACATCTGCAACAATTTATATTGCCCTTGGTTTGATAGTAGGTCTAAAGGCAGCTCAAGTTGCAGGTTCTAAAATGGATAAATTACTTTCATTATTTGGTATGACAGCTTCTAGCATGCCTATGTGGTGGTTGGGTATGATAGCTATACTTATTTTTGCTTATGAACTGCAATGGTTCCCAGCAACTGCCTTCCCGTTCCCGAGGGAGACTGGTTTTGAATACTACAAAGGAGTATTATACAGAATGGTTCTGCCTACAGCGGTTATAGTGTTTAATTTGTTTGGTGCTAGAGCTTGGGCTACTAGAAATATTGTAACTGATGTATTACAAGATGATTATATCATGGCAGCAAGAGCAAAAGGTGTCCCTGAAAGAAAGGTCATATATGGTCATACGTTAAAAACTGCAGCTCCACCCATAGTCACAACAGCTATATTGACTTTCTTAATGTCGATTGGTGGAGCAATGATCACAGAAATAATATTTGGTTGGCCTGGTATGGGTAGATTGTATTATCAAGCGGTATTCGAACAGAGAGATGTACCTGTGGTGTTAGGATTAACTTTCATAACGACCTTTATGTATGTGTTTGGTTATGTGATAGCAGACATGGTTTATGGATTGCTTGATCCACGGGTAGAAGTAGGAGCAGAAAAATCAGTGTAAACTAGAAGGTGTATATTTATGGCTATTAGATGGGAAGATATCCGAGAAAAAGTAAGTGAATTGTTAAATGAATTTAAAGGTCAGAAAGTTGGTATGGTAGGATTGGGAATTATTGTATTCCTTTTGATTATAGGAATATTAGCACCGATCCTAGCCCCTGGTATTACGGGTAATTGGGAGAACACTGATAAATGGAGGGATAGTCCTAAAGGTGTTCCTCCTACTTGGTGGAATTATTTAACATCTGATGAGTTAACTCCGCATACTCAAATGAATGAACCAGATGGCCATATAGAACGTCCTCTTGGTCGTTTTGAAGAGAATGTAGTATATTATAATTATACGTACAATAATGATGAACCACCTACTAATTTGGCTTTATATTTAGATGCAACCTTTGATAACACTTCTGATGCTTACTCTCTGCAAGTTGATTTTATTAGGCCTGATGATAAGGAAGTAAGTTTGATTGATGAAAATGTCGACCGCGAAGCAGGGGAAATCGATAGAAGAGCGTCACTCATAGGTAGAAATAGAGAGAGAATTTATAACTGGGCAGACAGCCTAGATGTTACTGGAGAACATGTTTTTGATATGGATAAAGAGTACTTAGATTCTTTTGAAGATGGAGGTGCCCCATCTCAAGATGTAGTAGATAGATTTGCTGAAGAAGATATTCAGATCGAACAGAAGTTGTTTGATCTTGATCGGAATGAATATGAGGATCATCTACAAGAAGGGCGCTTTACTGATGAGATGAGAAAAGCTCTAGAGGATGAAGACATCGAATTTTACGATTCTGCTGCTGAGATGAGCGCATCTGAATATGAGGAATATATAATCAATGGTGAATTAGTACCTGAGGAATTTAAACAAGCTTCGGGACTTGATTTAAGTGAAAATGCTACATTTTTTGCAGAAACCTCACCTGAATTGTACGGTGATCTTGGAGAAGATGATGCTTTTTGGATAGCAAAGATGGAATGGGATAATTCAACAGATGAATTGGTGATTGACGACTTAGAATATAAATTGGTAGTTTCTGGAGAAACGATTGAAATTCTTGAACCCGTTGGTAATCTTGAACAAGATGATGAGGATTCTCAAGTTTGGTGGATTTTAGATGACGATGAAACAGAATACAGAATGGCTTTAACTGAAGACAATATAGAAGTGTATCCTTATCTTGTCATGTCTGAAGATGAAGGGAACTGGTTCATAAAAGCTGGTGCTGACTCATATAGGATAGAAGAGGAAGACGATAAATTAATCGTTTACGTCGTTCCAGACATACGTCGGGAAAGGGTGAATTATGCTCGTACATTGTTCGGAAAAGCTGATTCCGATTTACTATCGTCGAAACCAAATCCTTTGAATGGAGAATATACTATTAGGATTTCATATGTCAGTGAGGATATAGAATTCAACTTTGGTGAAAATTCTGGTAGATTGGTAATCATGGGGTCTATGTACGGTGCGATGGGAACGGATAACAGAGGACGCGATATAGGAGCAGGATGGGTATGGGGTGCTAGATACGCCCTTTTACTTGGAGGCATAATCGGTGGTACAACGATTGGTTTAGGTACACTATTCGGTATGACTAGTGCATATCTAGGCGGATGGAAAGACGAATTCATGCAGAGAATTAACGAGATAGTTATAGGAATCCCCATTCTACCAATATTGATTATAATGATGTTTATATGGCGACAATCATTTTGGGTAATGGTATTATTGATGTCAATACTCTATTGGAGAGGTATTGCTAAAACAATTAGAGCACGTGGACTACAGATAAGACAAGCTACTTATGTAGAGGCTTCTCAGGCTTTAGGGGCTGGTTCGGGTAGAATAATTACTACACACATGATCCCACAGATCTTACCATACTCTATGGCTGAAGGAGCTCTTTTAGTGCCAATTGTCGTGATTACAGAGGCTAGTCTTAGTGTACTAGGGCTTGGAGATCCAAATCTTGTAACATGGGGCAAATTGCTAAGCCAGGCCAATAATGGAGGTGCCACAATCAGAGGTCTCTGGTGGTGGGTTCTTTTACCAGGTTTAGGAATTACGTTGCTTGGTTTTGGTTTCATCGCATCAGGAATGGCTATAGAACGAATTGTAAATCCAAAGATGAAACAGAGGTAATTTAAATGAGTAATGAAACGATCTTAGATGTAAAGAACTTATCAACACATTATTTAACAAGCAAAGGAGACGTACAGGGCTTGAGTGATGCAAGTTTTGAACTTAAAAAAGGAGAGTCGCTAGGGATTGCTGGAGAAAGTGGTTGCGGAAAAAGCACTTTAGCGTTCTCTTTATTAAAACTTGTACAACCTCCTGGTAAAATAGTGAACGGAAGTATAGACCTAGATGGAATAGAGGTTACTAAGTTAACTGAAAAGCAAGCTAGGAAGAAGATTAGATGGAACAAGATATCTATGGTATTTCAGGGCGCAATGGATATACTTACCCCTGTTTATACGGTAGGTCAACAGATGAAAGAACCATTAAAATATCATGAGGGCATCGAAGGTAAAGAGGCAAAAAATATTTGTCTAGAATATCTAGATCTGGTCGACCTTGATGCGGAACTTTTTGATAGATACCCTCATGAACTTAGTGGTGGTCAAAAACAAAGAGTGATAATTGCTACAGCTTTATTGATGGAACCCGATATAGTGATATTGGATGAGCCTACAACTGCTTTGGATGTGGTTGTTGAAGCTCGTATAATGAACGATCTAAAAAGACTTAAGAAAGAATTGGATAACTCTTCCATCTTTATAACACACGATTTAAGCATACTAGCTGAGGTATCAGATAAGCTTTGTATCATGTATGCAGGATGGATAGTAGAGATAGGAAGTGCTGTAGATATCTATCATGACCCAAAACATCCGTATACTGAAAAACTCTTGGCTGCAATACCTACACTACATAAAGACATAGAGAGGCTTGAATACATACCCGGTGCACCACCTGATCTTATTAGACCTCCTAGTGGATGTAGATTTCATCCTAGGTGCCACAAAGCATTCGATAAGTGCAAAGAAGAGGTACCAGCGGTTAGGGACGTAGATGGAGTTAAAGTTAGATGTCATTTATACCCGGAGGATTAAACAATGCCAGAAACTATACTTAAAGCGAAAAATTTGACTAAACACTTTGAGATAACCCAATCGTTCTTAAGCATGCTTTATCGTAAAAAAAGGATGATTGTAAAAGCGGTTGACGGAATCGATTTTGAAATTCATAAAAAGAAATCTTTTGCCCTTGTAGGTGAATCAGGATGTGGTAAGACCACAGTTGGAAAACTGATAATGAAACTTCTTGAAGTCACCGACGGGAATATTATCATGGAAGGCAAAGACATAAGCAAAATAAAGGATACAGCTAAGATCAAGGCTTATAGAAGAGTAACACAGATGATCTACCAGGACCCTTTCTCTTCATTAGATCCTAGGTTCAAGGTCTTTGATATCCTACAGGAACCGATGTTGATACATGATATCGGAGGAAGTATTGAAGAGAGGCGAGAAATTGTAAAAAGAGCTCTGGAAGAAGTTAGATTAGTACCTCCAGAGGAATTTATAGACAGGTACCCACACATGATTTCTGGTGGACAGAAACAGAGAGTTGCCATAGCTAGGGCACTCATATTAAAGCCTGATTTTATTGTAGCAGATGAACCTGTTTCGATGCTAGATGTTTCAGTGAGAGCAGAAATTTTGAACCTAATGAAAGATCTTATCGAAGAGGAAGATCTGACATATTTATACATTACACATGATATCAGTACGACTAGATTCTTTTCGGATGAAATCGGTGTAATGTATCTGGGCGATCTAGTAGAAAAAGGAGAAGTCGGAGATGTGTTGGATACTCCATTACATCCATATACACAAGCTTTGGTAACTGCCGTTCCAGAACCTAAACCTGAAAGGGTTGGTAGAGTTAAAGAGATTCCCATCAAAGGTGAAGTACCATCAGGTACGAACATACCAAGTGGATGCAGGTTCCATCCTAGATGCCCATACGCTAAGAAGGTTTGTAAAAACAAGCAACCTCCTGAGAAATACCCATATGACGATGGGCATGGGGCAAAATGTCACTTTGCTGGACAAATTGAATATCAAAAAGAAAAGTTCATCAAATAAAACTCCTTTACCTAAAAACCTTTTTTAATTTCCATTATTTTTAACTTTTTATCGTAGCTTTGTAAGTTTAAATGTTATATTATTACGATATGATGAATAATATTAAACCGCCTTTTTCGACGAGTCTGTAAAGTTTTTAGCTATTTTTTTGTTTATTATATTAATTATACGGAAAAAATAATGAGTTGGGCTAATTTACATTATTCCTTGCATATTGGATCTCACTAAACTTTTAAAAGCATCTCTTTGATGTGTTACTGAAAAAATTAACGTCAAATTTAATAGAATTTACTACCATATCCTATTGACAAGTACAATTTTTTTGGAATTACACAGTAAATCGAGAAAAATTGTTCCACAACTATGAACAACATAGGTATAGGTATGATTCTATTGATGACTTTATTGACTGATATAATGAAATCACACCTCTTTTTAGTCTAAAACTAAAAACATCTGAAGAAGTGTTCTAGGAAAGTGTTTCTTCCTATATTTTGGTTAATTTTTCAAATATGTTTATTGAATCAAATTCCTTATATCTATGGAATTATGAAACAATTACCGTAGATGACTGAAAAAGTGATAAAATGTGGACAGGACTAAAGTCCTTTCATCCCCATTATCACTGAGGATGTGGCGGGATTTTATCCCTTTATTCATCTAAAACATAGTTCTACGGATGAAACGAAATAACTCACAGATAACAAAACTTCTCTTCGACAAAAACTATAAAAACTGCTATAACGGATATAGATATGATTAAAAAAGAGTGTACTCATTATGGATATTCATAGAATAAAAAGAAAAATTATAAAACGAAAAGTCCTATTAACAGGATTAGGACTAATATCAATAGCCTTATTGCTTGCTTTTGTATCTATAAACGTAACATTTAGAACATTTGAGAGCCAAGAAAAATCATTGAAGGGTGATGGTGATTCTGAGGCCCTTGAATCTAGATTTCAATCGATCAACTCTTCTTTAGAGATGGAATTTAACCCTGCCAACCAAGGTGATGATAATAGCAGGGGAGAAGTAACAGTTATCATCATTCATGGTGGAAAAAATGAAACATATGATCTGGAGTATGAAGAGAATAAAACGATCGAGCTAGAAGATGATGCTAATTTTATAGTATCAGATTTTGACAGTTCAAGAGGAAACATAACCTTTTCACAGACTATAGTATATGAGACACAACCTTATGGTCTGTTCTCTATTCCAGCATTTGTTTTGACGATAATAAGTTTGGTTCTTGTTTATAGCGGTATGCACCGAATGAAAATTGAAAAGAAGCTCGATGAGCAGGAAGAGAAGTTAGAAAAGGTAGAAGAACCTGGAAAAGAATTATCACCACCTGAACAAAAGTTCATGGGTGTAGATTGGGGTAAAAAAGAATAATTGTTAAAGATTAGTGGTTTTTACTTTATTGTTAAATACTAGTATAATGTAAATTGTTTACGTATGAAGATATGAATAAGAGGTTTAGATGAAAAGGAGCTATCAATCATGAAGGTATATTTCAGTCATCCGACATTTACATATCGGACAAAAACAGAATCTAGATGTATAGAGATAATCAAAAAAGCGTTCAAAGATGACTATGATACCATAGAGGTAATAAATCCATCAAAGTTCGGTTTTAAGATAAATCCAGTAAATGAAATTAAGAAAGCAGATAAAATAGTTGGTATGGCCATATCGCAGAAATTATTATATCTCGTTTGGAAGGAAATTGACCTTGGGGATAAATTTGGCTTGGATAGTTATGTATTTTATGTAGAAAGTAAAGATAGTCTCGGTCCATTAGTAGAAGGTGTTCCGGATGACATTGAGAAATTGTCTAAAGACCAATCTAAGATCTTTTCTAATAAGATGTTATGGAAACAAAAAGAATCTTTTGTGACTATGATGATAGGAAATTGGGGTGGACGTTTTTAGTTAATAATAGATACAAAAGCTATAAACATAGCATAAATGTAACAGATGTATGTCAACTACCTCCTTAAATACATGAAGCTTGTTTACCTCAGGACTATACTGTAGGGATAATTTAATTGATAGTGCCAAAATGTTAATGTCGTGAGCAAAGAGACCATCACTCATTCGAGCCTGTCTTTAAGGAGGGTTGATCGCAGCCCTGTACCCAAAAATAGTGAAACACGGCAGTTTTTTCAATCAACCCTCACGGATAGATTTTAATTGAACGCGGTGTTTTAGGTATTTCCCTATAAACGTAGCAGCTAGGCGTAAGCGAAGCGTTTTTCACGTCCATCAATCCATCAGAAAGTGTGTTTTTCTTAGTTCTACACTTAGGTTAAATGTATCCTATTTTTCTCTCCTTTAAAGGTTTTTCAGATGGAGATTGGTGAAGGTGGTATTCTTCTTTCCCTAAAAGAAAGGGTTTCCTATGGAGGTTATAAGGTAAAATAAATAGAATTTTGTACTTCCTAATAGAGTAGGGATGAGAAAATGGCATCTCAAAGACAACTTGATTTTATTTTAACTACGTGGCATTTTATGAGGTAAAAAAGTTGACATTTTCTTAACATAATCCACAGGAGTTTAACTCCCAAGAATGAAGTGATGTACCTATAGATTATCAAAGATAATACAGAGATATCAGGTACATCCGATATAAAAACTACTTCCAATTGATTCCACTCTCTATTTCATAACAATTGAAAAAGAAAAAACAAAAAATAAAGGGGTTTGGGATGAGATTATCACTCTTCTTCGAGTTCTTCGTCGAATTCCTCTTCTTCTTCACCGAACTCTTCCTCTTCTTCGAATAGTTCTTCCTCTTCACCGAACTCTTCCTCTTCTTCGAATAGTTCTTCCTCTTCACCGAACTCTTCCTCTTCTTCGAATAGTTCTTCCTCTTCACCGAATTCCTCTTCTTCGAATAGTTCTTCCTCTTCACCGAATTCTTCCTCTTCTTCGAATAGTTCTTCCTCTTCACCGAATTCTTCCTCTTCCATAGGTCCTTTGCCACCCTTCTTCATCATCATAACTGCGATGATGATTATGATTATGATAACAATAAGGCCTATACCTGCTAACATCGCTGTGCTTAGTCCTTCAACTTCATCTTCACCTTCTTCTTCGACTTCAACAGTTTCTCTTTCTCCACCAAGTTCTACATTGTATGTTCCACCTTCTTCGAATTCATATGTTTCATCGACCGTTGCTGTTTCTCCACCTCCAAGTGTCCAGCTGTTAACTTCTTCTCCACCTACGAAAAGTCTTATAGTTCCTTCTTCATCACCAACGTTTTCTATGTTTGCAGTAATCGTAATTTCTAATGGTGTTTCACCTGAAGCTGGATCCACATTGAAATCAGTTACACTGAATTCTGCGGGTTGTGGTTCTTGGTCTTCTTTACGGGTCATTTCGATGTCGCCTGATGATTCTCCAGTAAAGGTTCCTTCTGCATCTTCGTATCCGTTCTTTGTTATCATATATTCGAATTCAGTTCCTTCAGGATCGATTGTTATCTCGTCAAAAGTTGCTTCACCGAAATCATCCGTATTTTCACTACCTAAAGACAACCCATCTTCGTCATAGAGAGTAACTTCAGCTCCGCTCACCATTTTACCATCTTGATCTCTTACAGGTCCTATAGTTACTTCATAGTACTCCGGTGGCTTTTCTGTCATTACTATTCTACCCGATTCAGTTCCTGTGAAAGTCTTTGTCACATCGTCATATCCTTCTAAGGATGCTTCTAGTTCGAATGTTTCTTCTCGAGGGTCTATATCAACATAAAGTACAAGTTCTCCGTCGAAATCTGTAGAGCCTGTTACCGGATCAATATCATCATGGTTTACTGTCACATCAACATCCTGAAGTCCCTGATAGTCATCTTCGTACTCTTCAACGATAGGACCAATAAAGATCGCGAACTCGTCCTTTGGTTTTAATCTTACCATATCGGTGAGAGATCCATCATAGGTTTCTGCAACATCCTTATATTCGTACATGCTATATGTCACACCAAATGATAATTCTGAGAGTAGAGTATATTCAGGTAAATCGAATGTATATATTCCTTGGCTGTTGGTTTCACCTTCGTATTTACTGTCCCCAATTTGAATGAGTAATTCTACTCCTTCAACCGGTTCATCTGTTTCATTGTCTACAACTGTTCCTATATGTAATAAAGAGGTGTATTCAATTCTACCGTATTCATTTTCTTCTACAAGAACACCTTCATAATAGATCTCTTCGTGTGTAATGTTGAATGTGAAAGATCTATTGAATGGATTTTCAGGTATTGTTAACGTAGCTAATCCATCGTCGTCAGTAACTGTTTGGTAAACTTCTTCTGTTGCATCGGATGTTAAGTTTACTTCAGCATCGTTCAAACCAAATTCATCACCTGTTTTTTCGTCCACATGAACAACGGGTCCTATTTTGACAATAAAATCATCTTTTTTGTCTAAATATATTGTGTCTACTAGAGTACCATCTGTTATGTTATCTACAAAATTAGAATATTGAATATCGTATTCAGCTTTGTATTCATCAGTGGTAATTGACAGCACGAACTGATCTGTATATAGTTCTTCATAAGGAATCAAACCGTCACTATCTGTGTAATTTTCAATTTGGGTAGAACCGTATTCTAACATTACCCTAGCTCCTTCAATCGGTTCATCTGTTTCGTTATCTAATAAAGTCAAGTGGAAATCATAAAATGTGTCTACGGTCATCTCAGCGGTTTCATTTACTCCATTGACGTCTTCTATTTCAACCATCACTGTATTTTCGCCTATATAACCAAAAGAATGTGTAATATTTTCTCCAGTTCCATTAGCTACCTCGTCTTCTCCTTCCATGATAGTCCACGAATAAGATGCGACATCACCATCTACTAACGCTTCATACGTTACATTTGTATCGATAGCTGCTGTTGTAGGTCCATCGATTTCTACACCAGCACCAGTTAAAAATGTGCGCTCTTCAGCTTGATCAGCTTCCTCAAGTTCTCCTGTCTCGTTGACATATGCGATGATTGCAGTGAAATTATATTCTGTCCATGGTTCTAACCCTTCTAGGGTGTAAGTATGGTCTCCATCCTCGGTAACGTCAGTTTCACCTACTTCTATGTCGAGTTCTTCACCTGTTTCATTATAAGTGAACCATACGGTTGCTTCTGCTGCATCATTTAGTTCATAATCCATTGTAATGTTAGCTCTTTCAGAATCTAAAACAACTGCTTCTTGTGTTGTTACCGTTGGTTCTGTGGTTACATCAGTAGTAGTGAATGATTCTACTGTACCATCCATAACTGTTTCATTATATTCCAAGTAAGCTTCAAAATCGTATGTTGTGCTAGGCGTAAGACCTGTTAGCTCATATTCATGAGTATCATTACCAGCGCCGTATGTCTCTTCGCCTACTGTCATGTTTAGGTCTTCACCTGTTTCATTATATGCGAACCATACTGTAACCTCTTCTGCTCCATCCATATCGAATGACATGTTGAGTACTGCTGTGTGCGAAGTGATGTCTTTAGCTGGCTCTGTAGTCACCGTTGGATTCTGTGCCAAGACTGTAGGTGTTGCCATCATAGCAGCAAATCCTGCAAAGACCAGGACGAATGCTACAACGAACACCTTCCATTTAGAATTTTTTTCGTTCATATATATCTAAGCCTCCTAATTTCTTCATCTAAGAGAAAACTTCAGCCTATTTATATTTTTCCACATTAAACAGATAAAAAAATACCCCCACCAAGGTATGTTGGCCTTTAATATAATTGGAGATAGATGTTTTGAAAAGTAAGGGAAAAAGTTTTTTACCCCTTCACAACGCCAAGTGGGACCAATTTTGCAACTACCTTTGAAAGTCCTGCATTATGTGTGATCTCCACAACTCTATTGACATCTTTATATGCACCCGGACTTTCTTCTTCTAATACATCGTCACTGGCTGCTTTAACATATATCCCGTTATCGGATAGCTGCTTCTTTATCAGATTGGCTCTGAACTTTTTACGTGCGCCAGTTCTGGACATAACTCTACCAGCGCCATGACAGGTCGAACCCCAGCTTCTTTTCATGGCATGTTCAGTTCCCATCATCACGTAACTGGCAGTCCCCATATCACCTGGTATTATAACTGGTTGTCCTACATCACGGTATTTCTCTGGGACTTCTTTTCTACCCGGTTCGAAAGATCTAGTTGCGCCTTTCCTATGAACAATAAGCTCTTTGTCCTTTCCGTCAACTTCATGTACTTCTTTTTTAGCCACGTTATGGCAGACATCGTAGATCATACTCATATCGAGATCTTCTGCACTTTCATCAAATATCTGTTCAAAACTTTCCCTCACCCAATGTAGAATCAGCTGTCGGTTGGTCCATGCATAATTCGCCCCACAGTTCATAGCTGCGAAATAATCCTCTCCTTCAGGTGAATCGAAAGGGGCGCAGGCCAACTGTTTATCCGGTAGATCAATATTATATTTTCTGACAGCGCTTTCCATCTTCTTGATGTAATCGGTCGCGATCTGATGGCCACATCCTCTTGAACCCGTGTGTATCATGGTTGTGATCATCCCCTCTTTAAGATCCATGGCCTCAGCGGCTTCTTGGTCGAATATCTTCTCAACTTTTTGAACTTCCAGGAAATGATTCCCGCCGCCTAAAGTACCGAGCTGTGGTGCACCCCTATCTTTAGCCTTCTTACTGACCTTTTCAGAATCTGCCCCCTCTAACCTTCCGTTGTCTTCGATACGCTTTAAGTCCTCTTCCCAACCGTACCCCTTTTCTACAGCCCACTCCACGCCGTAGTCTAAAACAGTCTCCAATTCACCGGTTTCCAACCTTACTTTACTCTTCCTACCTACTCCAGCGGGAACGTTGTTGAACATCCTGTTTACAAGATCTTTTAAATTTTTCCTGACATCCCCTTCATTTAGATTAGTTTTTAACAACCTCACTCCACAATTGATATCATAACCGACGCCTCCAGGAGATATAACTCCTTCCTCGGCATCCATTGCAGCGACCCCTCCAATAGGGAAACCGTAACCCCAGTGTATGTCAGGCATGGCTTTTGAAGCTCCTACGATACCTGGCAGGGTTGCAACGTTAGCTACCTGTTCAGGCGCGTTATCACTTTTGATAGAATCGATAAGTTCACTGTCTGAAAATATCCACCCATCAACTCTCATCCCCTTTTTGTAACTTTTAGGTATCTTATACACATATTTACTCTTATGTTCCATAGGACCCTTCCATCTTCGGCTCATGATTTATCACTGATGGCTACAATGTTGTGTAACTGTATTGAATTTTACGGTATATCCAAATCATGTGTCATCATCGAGTAATTTAACGATCCTTTCAGCAGTTTCAGGACCGATTCCATTTACCTCCCGGAGTTCATCTACACCCGCTTTGAAAACAGACCTGACGTTCCCAAAATGATCCAATAACCTCTCTGCCAAAGTTCCAGATATAGAGGGCAGTCCTTCGATGATAAATTTTTTCTGGTTGAACGTGGACATGGATTCTTTATCTTTCCTCACCGATGTAGACCTTTTGACACCTTTTTTCCTAGACACCAGTGCGCTGATCAAAGAAGCGGTTTCCTCTTCATTTTTAGTAGATACAACAGGGATCCTGAAATCGTTTATTATGGATGCTAGGGCCCCGTAAACGGCGTTGTCACTTATATTCCTTTTATGGTGAAGTCCTTCTCCTTCTAGGATGATTATCGGACTGATATATTGTTCTTTTAGGGATTTCGCCTGAGAAAATAATCTTCCATCGATGAGTGATTCTAAAAAGTCTTCTACCGATTTCCTTTCGACGGCGGTATCTTCCGATATTATATAATCCCCTACTGAGAGCTGGGCTGTATCAATCCTGATACCTTTCTTGGAGATCTCAGTAACTACTTTACTGTTCTGCTCGCGCGTGTCTATAGTTAATGAGGGAACTTCCTCCCTTTCCCTCTTATCCCTAACTTCTTCTTCAACCTCATCTCCAACCTCATCTAGATCGCTTTTCTCTTCTCTCCTTTCAAAATCCATAAGTGATCTTTGGTCTTCGTTCTTTTTTTCTTTATAGCTATCTCTAGTCCTTGCCAGCTCTTTTTTGCTTTTCTTTTTAACAACCTTGAAATCGTTTTCTTTTTTCCTCATGGATTCACCTACGCTTACTTTATCCTCCAAGTCCCTTTTCAGAATCTTGAGGTTTCTATTCATATTCTTTTCTTTATTTTTACTAGACCAGTAGTAAGCTTCGTCACGAGTGTTCTTAGTTATCAATATGGCGACCTTACCTTTTCTTTCTCTAGCCGTTCTCCCTCTTCTTTGTATCGTCCTGATCTCGGAGGGTACAGGTTCGTAAAAGACCACTAAATCGGTTGCGGGTATATCCAAACCTTCTTCTCCTACACTTGTTGCAACTAAAACGTTATACCTCCCATCTTCAAATCTCCTAATAGCTTCTAACTGCTCCCTTTGTTTGAGCCCTTTATCTCCTTCCTTATCCGCCTGTCCTACGAAACGTATCGGTTTTACACCCTCTTCCTCAGCTAAGATCCTAGTCAATCTCTGTGCAGTATTTCTATAGTTCGTGAAAACTATTATCCTTGAATCTGGTTTTCTGTTCAGCTGTCTATTGACCACTTCAACGGTTTTAGGTATCTTCGGATGGTCTTCATCAAAATTTTTCAGTAGAGCTAGTACTTCGTTCATCTCCTTGGAGTTCATTATCCTTCGTGAGGCCTTGGACCCACCCCTAGATTCTGCTTCGTTCTTCAATTTATCTAGGTAATCCTTCAAAACATCTGGACCCTGAGTTTCCGCCTGATCGATAGCATGGTCTATTTTCAGTGCTGAGGCTACGATACTGGCGGCATTGTACAATTTAGGGTCGTCACCAGAATGTAAACGCCCCTGTATTTGATTACTAGCTTCGATTATCTTCTTTCTGGAAGTTCTTTTTGGATTTTGGTCCTTTAGGAAACCGTATCTCTGCAGTTTTTTGATATCTCTTATCAATATATCTTTTAATCTTTCGACAACCCTCTTGTGTTTTTTTGGTAATTTCACATCTATCCAATTGATATCCATCTTTTGGATATAATTCACTACATCAGGGTCGTATTTCGTCCTGATCTCAACGTTTTCAATACCTAAAGTTTCGCAAACGGAAAGTATGTGTTCTGTTTCACTTCCTGGTGATGCAGTCAATCCCAGAACTAAACCATCTCTTTTCTTATACTGATTAGCGATGTAAACGTATGAATATCCTCCTACAGCACGATGAGCCTCGTCAAATACCAAAAAAGAAACGTCGTCAAGTGAAATACGATGAGCCATGAGATCGTTTCTGATGACCTGGGGTGTGGAGACTATGATGTCTGTTTGTTCCCAAAGTTCACTCCTCTCTTCGGGTTTAACATCACCCGTAAACACTTTCGGTTCATCGACTTCTAGAACCTCATTTATGTCCAGCGCGTGTTGGTTAACTAAAGGCTTCGTTGGAGCTAAAAAAAGGATTTTCCCATCAGGATCTTTTAATTTGACATCTGCCATAACTAAAAAAGCTATTATCGTTTTACCCATGCCGGTGGGAATAACTACAAGAGTAGAATTTCCTTTGGCTACTTCAGCGATGTTGAGCTGGTAATCCCTCTCTTCGATGGCGTCATCTTTTACAAGTGGGTGCTCATAATATGTCAAAGTTAATGCTCACCCCATACCTACAGTCCTAAATTTTCATCGAGTTGATCTTCCATCTCTTCACCCATAGCTACTTCCTCTTCCCATTCGTCTAAAGTATCTAAAATCTCTTTCAATTTTCTAAGACAGTCGATACATATCCATTTTTTACCTATCTTTTTACCTGCGAGTTTTTTATAAGCGATCCTCTCACAGAGGTGACAGTGATGCATATCCTCGGTTCTATGTTCCGCATAGGCCTCCATCCTTTTACCTTCTAAGAGGCTGTTGATCAATTTTTCACGGATTTCGTCTCCTTTCTTTTCCGCTTTTTCTGTTTCTTCTTCCAGCGTACCACCAATCAATTGACAATTAAATCCTCCATATATAAATCATCCTGATAGAGGTCGATGAAAATAGCTTATGAACCTTTTCAAAAATCATTTATATAAAAGCCGTATTCATAAACCATCATGAAATTAGTATTTCTGGGAACTGGTGGAAGTTATCCCTCTCCAAAAAGAAACGTTCCATCCATCGCTATCAAATTTAAGGGCGAGGTGATACTGTTCGACTGCGGTGAGGGTACACAACGTCAATTCATGCGCTCATCGCTTTCATTCATGGAAACTAAGCGTATATTCGTTACTCACTTTCATGGTGACCATATCCTAGGATTACCAGGCCTCATTCAGAGTATGAACTTGAATGATAGAAACGAGGAGTTAGAGATATACGGGCCAAGGGGTAATCAGGAGATGTGTAGAAGATTGATAAACCTTGGTTATTTCAGGCCGAATTTCCCTGTTAAAGTTGTAGAAGTAGAGCCAGGAGCCGTGCTGAGATTCGATGATTACTCCGTCGAGGCAGTATCTTCGGACCATAATGTCCCCTCTCTGGCATATATTTTTAAGGAAAATGATAAGAAAGGTAGATTCGATAGAGAAAAAGCGCTAGAGTTGGGTGTACCAGAGGGTCCCTTGTTCAGTAGGCTTCATAAAGGCCAGGAAGTAGAAGTCGATGGTAAAAAAATACATCCCGATCAAATAGTTGGTGCACCCAGGAGGGGTAAAAAGATAGTATATACAGGCGATACTAGGCCGAGTGTTGAGATATGTGATGCCGCCCGGGATTCGAATATTTTGATACACGACGCTACTTTAGAATCGGAAATGTCAGACATGGCTTTAGAAAGAGGTCATTCCTCTGTCAGACATGCAGCTGAAGCGGCTAAAAAAGCTGGTGTGGATAGATTATTTTTATTTCACATGAGTCCTAGATATGAGAGTACAAAAGGATTACTTGATGAGGCCAGGGAGATTTTTAAAGAGACTACTATCCCCTCAGATCTTTCGGAGTATGAATTATGAATCATGCGAAAATGATAAAAACTAAGAGAGATAGTTTCACACCTACTTGACCATGAAGAACTTCGTAGAAAATATAATCAATATTAAGCGGGACCTCGACCCGTCCAAGATGATTTTATTCACAGATTCTGAACAGTTGATGGAAGAACTATCGGATCAGATCAGGGATGTGGATATTATAATCACGACCAGTAAACCTCCTTTATCCAGTTTACTCCAGAAAAACAACGTTCGCATCAGGAAATTAAACCATCCACCTGAGATCGGGATAAACGTTTTGACACAGGCTAAAGACATAGTACTCACATGTATCGCTGAAGGTCTTATGGGCAATTCTGACCGTATACTTTTCATCATATCAACGGATATCGATACGATCTTGTCCTTTGATATCGAAGATATCGGTGTTGCGAATCTGAGAGATAAGATAGACAATCGCGTAGATATTAAAGTTCTAGAGGCTGCATTCAACATCGGGTCACATATTGTAAGAGAAGGTAAGGAGGGTATGCCTGCTGGAGCACTGCTTATCTTAGGTGATGCAAACAACGTTTTGAGACATACCAGGGACAGTATTCAAGATCCGCTGCAGGGGTGCAAGAAGGAAAATCTGAACATAAAAGACAGATCGAATTGGAACACCGTCAAAGAATTTTCAATGCTGGATGGTGCATTCGTTATAGACGAAAAGGGATATCCTCAATCTGCCGGGAGATATGTGATGTTCAGTGAGAACCTGCATGAATCAGTGGAAAAAGGGTTCGGTGGCAGACATCTAGCAGCTGCTTCTATTACGAAGGATACTAGGGCTTTAGCAATCGTGGTATCCTCCGAGGGTCCTATCCGTATCTATAAAGATGGGAAAAGGATCTACGACGTAAATTCAATTTGATATGTTTCGTATGCTTTTTACAAACTTATGCAAACACTATAAATACTAGTCTTTTACCAATACTATTTATACTATGCGTTAATGAAAATATAGAGAGAGAATAAAATAGATATAGAATTAAAGGTAGATATTATGAAATTAAATTTCTTAGGAGGGGTCTCGAAAGTCGGCCCTTTATCGATGGTAATGCATCAAAACGATATGACTTTAATATTTGATCACGGTATGCTTCCAGCAAATCCGCCAGAGTACCCTATGAGGTCTCCTCTGGTCGATGTTGCATTTTTATCTCATTCACATCTTGACCACTGCGGGATGATGCCTGCGCTGGTAAGACAGAATGATGTAAGGGTTTTAACTACTCATCCTACATTAGAAGTAACAGAACTACTGCTTTATGACAGTTTGAAGATAGCGGAAATAGAAGGCTATCCTAAGCATTACGAAAAGGAAGATATAAAGAAGACTAAAGCGGCCTTCGACATGATGGGATACAGTTCGAAACGGGAGATCGGTGGGTTGGAAGTTGAGATACATTCAGCCGGTCACATACCAGGGTCTAGTATGTTTGAAATCAAAGGCGAAGAGAACACGCTGTTCACAGGTGACATCAACACCCAAAACACAAGGTTGCTTTGGGGGACGAGTCCAGTAGAATGTGACAATCTGATCCTTGAAGCCACTTACGGTGGGGAAGAACACGAAGATAGACATGAGAGTGAAAATGCCTTTTTGGATAAGATCGACGAGACCTTGGAACGTGGTGGACAGGTGATTGTACCGGTCTTCGCAGTGGGAAGAACCCAAGAGATATTGATGGTTTTAGATGACAGAGGTTATGACGTATGGTACGATGGGATGGGTAGGACAGTTAGTCGTATCTATCAGAATCACGAAGGATTCGTACGTTCAGTCAAGGCACTCAGGAAGAGTATGGAGAACGCCAATAAGGTGAAATCTAACTCCACGAGAAAACAGGCCATGGATGCTGAAGTGATAGTTACAACCAGTGGTATGTTGGAAGGAGGTCCCGTACTCAGTTATTTACAAAAGATCAGACGTGATCCAAAAAGTTCAATATTGCTTACAGGTTACCAGGTCGAAGGCACCAACGGTGATATACTTCAGAAGAACGGTATGATACGAGATAGGGGAGCCACCTTGCCAGTGGAGTGCGAAGTAGAAAAGTACGACTTCTCCGCTCATGCTGGACATTCGGAACTGATTGAATTTGCTAAAGGGTGTGACCCAGAAAAGATCGTACTGATGCACGGTGATCAAAGAGAGAAGCTGGCAGAGGATCTTGGCGAATTTGAGATATATATGCCAGAGGCTGGAGAAACTATCGAATTGTGATCTGATCATTCGTTGGAATTAAAAGGATAAACGATATTATCAGGATGTAGGAGTTGATGGATTGGTAGACTTATCAGTTATTCGGTTCGTGATATGTTTTGTATTCCTCTCGGTCGCAGTGGTTAGCGATTTAAAAACACGAAAAGTTCCCAATGAATTATGGCTGTTGATGGCTCCAGCAGCAGTTGTGGTTTTAGTTGTTGACCTTTATTTTAGAGCGGTAGGCTGGGGATATTATCTCATTTTGATCCCGATCGGTTTTTTTCTTTTTGAAGCACTTGTTGAGAGGCCTCCAGTCGTATCAAAAGGTAGAATTAATTTGATGGTATGTGCTTGGTTAATGGTCCCCATCATAACGTTGGCCTACATGTTTTATTCTATCGAAAAAACTATGTTATTATGGTCGTTGATTTCGATCTTAGTCATGATGGCCGCAGCTTTTATTTTATACTACTTTGCTATATTATATGGTGGAGCCGATGCAAAGGCAGTAGTTGTTCTAGCAGTGCTCTTCCCCTTTTATCCAGAGATCCAGGGGATCACTCATTGGGGCGGGGATCAGATGATGATAGAATTTATGGAAGTACTATTTCCGTTCACCTTTGTGATACTGCTTAATGCAGCGATCTTAGCACTTTTACTTCCACTGTATTATATCGTTAGGAATCTGAAAAGGGGTGAAGCAGAGTATCCACAGATGATCTTTGGGTACAAGATCAAGATCGAGGAGATCGAGGATTCTTTCGTGTGGCCCATGGAATATTATGAAGGTGATAAAAGGAAGATCAAATTATTCCCAAGAGGAACTAATGATGATAAATTAAAGTCTTTAAAGAAAAGGGGTAGGGAAAGAGCGTGGGTAAGTCCTAAGATACCTTTTTTAGTGTTCATATTCTTGGGATATCTGATGTCTTACATCATAGGTAATCCTACTTTGTATTTATTCGACTGGATATTATCCTTGTTTTGATCGGTTTTGCTATTATTCTGAAATTTACCACTTTTAGTATATCTAATAAAAATTTGCGTAAGACTTAAATATAATTAAAACCTCCTCATATATAACTTTAGAAGTACTATATAAAATGGAGGCCTCTAATTTGAGAACACATGGTAGAGTTGTGTCAGTAGTTGGTCGAGATAAGATTATCGCTCGATTTTCTAAAGGTCTTGATATCGGCTCTAACATCTATGACAAGAGGAAAACCAGGATCGGACAGATCCGATGGATTTTTGGTCCAGTTGACGATCCATATTACGAGATAGAGTCTGAAATACCGGATATGAAGAGGCTTTCCATAATAAATGAAAAACTTTACTCGGAGGAGGAGTAATAAAATGAATGAAGACGAATTATCTACTAAAAGTAGAACAGATAAGGTAGAAAAAGTTACAGAATGTCCAGAATGTAACAGCCGCCATCTTGCTCAGGATTACGATAGAGGGGAGCTGGTCTGTGAGGAATGTGGTTTGGTGATCGATGATCAGTATGTAGACAGCGGACCGGAGTGGAGAGCCTTTGATATGAAACAGGAAGAGAGCCGCGCACGAACCGGGGCTCCCATGACCCAGATGGTTCACGATAAAGGTTTATCTACGGGGATCGATTCTTCCAATAGGGATTCTTACGGCAGGTCGATTCCCAGTAAAAAGAAAGCTCAGATTTACAGGCTGAGAAAGTGGCAGAGAAGGATACGTGTCTCCGATGCTACTGAAAGAAATCTGGCTTATGCTCTGACGGAAATGGATCGTATGGCTTCTACTATGGGGTTACCCAAAAATATCAGGGAAACTGCAGCAGTGATATACAGAAAAGCTGTAAAGAAGAACCTGATACGAGGTAGGAGTATAAACAGCGTTGTCTCAGCTTCTTTGTATGCAGCCTGCAGGAAAGCCGGTGTCCCCAGGACATTGGACGAACTAGCTGAGGCTACCTCTTCAGACAGAAAAGAGATAGGTAGAACATACAGATTCCTAAGTCGAGAACTGGTATTGAAGCTAAAACCTACGAAACCTCAAGAATATCTCGGTAGATTCTGCAGTGAACTGGAGTTGGACGGTAAAGTTCAGAAGATGGCAGAGAATATAATAGAACAGGCTGAGAAGGAAGAGCTGATCTCTGGTAAAGGTCCAACGGGTTTAGCTGCCGCCTCGATATATATATCATCTATAAAGTCCAATCAGCGCAGAACTCAGAGAGAGGTCGCCGATGTGGCTGCGGTGACTGAAGTGACCGTCAGGAACCGTTACAAAGAACTGGTCGAAGAACTTGACATCGAGATAGACGTGTAAAACCAATTCACCTCAAACCTTTTTTATTTTCATTACAAAATGAATAATTTAAAATATAATGTATCCCCTATTTTGTGAGGATCAAGGGTGCAAAAATATGGATATCGAGACAAAATTTTTCTTTAAGGTACTGGAAGGAGAACAAAGTTTTGGAAAATTTGATGAAGTTACGGAACAGATAGAAGCTGTTATTATGGAGGCTGTCATCGATACTTTGAACGAGAAATATGATATAGATATAACCGTGAAAGATCTAGAGGAGTTCTCTGAAGTTTATAAAAAGAATTTGGATAAACGGTTGGAAAAATATTTTGGTGACTAATCGATAGTGGTTTCTATGGATGTAGATATAGTTGAAAAGGAATCGTTGAAGCTTGTAGGCGTTGATTATTACGGGCCTTTAGAGTATCTTAGGGATAAGAAAAGTCCTATCGAGAATCTCTGGGACCGATTCGCCTCTTTTTGCAGTGAAAGATGGTATACTATCGAGGAGTTAGTCGTGAACGAAGATACATCTTACGAGGTTCATATGTGGAACCAGGAGGAACTGGAAGAGAGTAAGAACTTTATGGCCTTTATCGGTGTCGGGGTTAAAGAATTTAAAAGGACTCCCGTAGAGTTGGTGGGGAAGTTGATCCCAGAAGGCAGATATGCTAGAGTGACTCTCAAAGGTGAAGAGATCGAGAATTGGGAGAAACTAGTTTACAAAGAGTGGTTGGAAAGTTCAGATTACCAGGTCAGATTATTCGGTACTTACAGTTTAGATTACCAAGTCTATGACGAGAAGGTTTTCAAGGGTGTGGATCAGTTAGAGGATTCTGAACTCGAGGTTTACGTTCCAATCGAGGAATATATAGAAGTATAGCTCAATCTTCGAAGTATTCAGCCACCTCATCCATCAGATCCATTATCGGTAGGTTCTGTGGACATGCCTCTTCGCACTGGCCGCATTTTACACAAGCGCTGGCCCTTTTCTCCTCTGAGAGCCTTTCCATGTACTTTTCCTTGTTTTCCCCGTATTCGTCGTAGATCTCTGCCTGGTTGTACAGTGAGAAATTAGAAGTGATAGCTACGTCGTTGGGGCAGGGCATACAGTAGTTACAGCCCGTGCACTCTACTGGTGAGATCTCTCGATATTTCTCAGCCACTTCATCCACGATTTTAAGATCTTTATCCGAAAGTCGATCTATTCCCGAATCTGCTGCGATATCAACGTTCTCTTTGACCTGCTCTAAAGTACTCATACCACTGAGTACAAGTGAAACCTCCGGTTGATCCCACAGCCATCTCAAGGCCCATTCTACAGGTGACCGGTCCTTATCAGCTTTTTTCCAGATATTCTTAATAGATCCAGGAGGTTCTTTAGCGAGTTTCCCTCCTCTCAATGGTTCCATGATGATGACACCGAGACCTTTTGAATGAGCGTACTTTAATCCCTCTCTTCCAGCCTGAAATTTTTGGTCTAAGTAATTGTACTGTATCTGGCAGAAGTCCCAGTTATATGTATCCACAATTTCTTTGAATGTGTCCAGGTCATCGTGAAATGAAAATCCCAGATAGCTGATCTTACCTTCATCCCTCTTCTCCTTCATCCACTGGAATACGTCTTTTTCTAGGTTTTGATATGTCTCCCAGTGCTTTCTGCTTAAAGCATGCAGTAAGTAAAAATCGATATGATCAGTCTCTAACTTCTCCAGCTGTTTGTTCAAGTAGTGATCCAGGTCTTCGACCTTCTCTACCTCCCATGAAGGCATCTTAGTAGCGATTTTGACCTTATCCCTGTATCCGTCTTTAAGGACTTTAGCTACTAGTTTTTCACTTTCTTTATCGTGATAGGGCCATGCCGTATCGATGTAATTCACACCATTATCGATGGCATAACGTATCATCTTAATCGATTCACTTTCCTTGATATCACCTCGTTCATCTCCTTCGTAGGGTAATCTCATGGCACCGAATCCCAGTGCGGACGGTTTCCAATCAAGCTCTTCAAATTTTCTGTAATGCATATCTCTCGACCTCTTTTGATCTATTGTTTTAGTTTTTCGAGTGGAATTTATATCTTTTGCAAATATTTGATTGTGAGAAGTGATAGAATCGAGTGGAAGAGATAGAAATCTATATATAGAACCTCTATATACATAGACTTAGTAAATTGATAATAAGGTGATATAATATGTTCGGTGGAAACCAACCAATTCTGTTATTAAAAGAAGGAACAAAACGTGAAAGAGGAGAAGATGCTCAAAGAAGGAACATCGCAGCAGCAAAGGCTATAGCGGGAGCTGTAAGGACGACATTGGGTCCAAAGGGTATGGACAAGATGCTCGTCGATAGTATAGGCGATGTTGTTATTACCAACGATGGAGCCACGATCCTCAGTGAGATAGATATTGAACATCCAGCTGCTAAGATGGTAGTAGAAGTGGCTGAAAGCCAAGATGACGAGTGTGGAGACGGAACCACTACCGTAGTAGTTTTGGCAGGAGAGTTCTTGAAGAAGGCTGAAGACCTCATCGATCAGAACATCCATCCAAGCGTGATAGCGAAAGGATTCAGGATCGCAGCATTAGAAGCTCAGAAGATCCTTGATGAGGAGCACATCGATATAACCATAGAGGAGGATGAGAAACTCAATGAGATAGCCAAGACAGCCATGACTGGGAAAGCTATAGAAGGAAACAAGGACGATCTAGCAGCAATGACTGTCAAAGCGGTCAAACAGATAGCAGAGAAAATAGATGGAGAATATGTAGCTGACATCGACAACATCAAGGTAGAGAAGAAAGCAGGTGCAAGCGTGGATAAATCCGAGATGATCAACGGTATAATATTGGACAAAGAAAGATTACACGATAGGATGCCAAAAGAAGTCAAGGATGCAAAGATAGCACTTCTAAGCTCAGCCCTCGAAATCAAAGAAACTGAGATCGATGCTGAGATAGAGATAACTGATCCAAAACAGTTACAGCAGTTCATCGATGAAGAGGAAGAATCGATCAAGAAGATGGTGAGCAAGATAAAGGATGTCGGTGCAAACGTTGTACTATGTCAGAAAGGAATAGACGATCTCGCACAGCACTACTTAGCCAAAGAAGGAATATTCGCTATCAGACGAGTCAAGAAATCTGATATGAAGAAACTCGCTAAATCTACCGGTGGAAATATCGTTACGAATCTGGTCGACCTGGAAAAAGAAGACCTAGGTGGAGCGGGTTTGGTACATGAAATTCATGTAGGCGATAGTCATATGACTTTTGTTGAAGAGGCTGACAAGGGCAAAGCAGTATCACTCCTTTTAAGAGGGGGAACCGACCACGTAGTTGACGAGCTCGAAAGAGCTATCCACGACGCTTTGAAGGTGGTTTCAGTGGCTATAGAAGACGGCGCTGTATTACCTGGTGGTGGAGCTACTGAGATCGAACTCAGCAACAAGCTGAAGGATTTCGCTGGAACTATCAAAGGTAGAGAACAACTCGCAGTCAATGCGTTCGCAGACGCTTTAACCATCATACCAAGAACACTTGCAGAGAACGCAGGCCTTGACGGTATAGACGTATTGATGGGATTGAATACGGCCCATGAAAAGGACGGACTAATGAGACACGGTATAGAGATCAACAGTGGAGAGATACAGGATATGGTCGAAGCCAAAGTTATTGAACCGTTCAGAGTCAAGAACCAGGCTATACAGGCAGCTACAGAAGTCGCAAACATGATACTGAGAATAGACGACGTCGTCGCTTCCAAAGGCGGAGGCGGCGGTGGAGAAGAAGCCGGCGGCCCACCAGGTGGAATGCCAGGCGGTATGGGCGGAATGCCCGGTATGATGTAGACTTAGTGAAAACTAACAAAACTATCTAACATCTTTCAAAAACCCTTTCTTTTTTTTCACATCTTTGATGATTTAGTACTTGATTTTAAGAACTAATAGAATACCGACGAAGGTCATACCGATCGAGTTTCCTATGATGTAGACCATATTGTCCACTTCTAAGAGTGTGTATATCTGGAGACCTATGAACGAGAAAAAAGCGATCGTTAAAAACAGGAAAGACAGATCACGGGTCTGTTTAGTCTTGATCACTTGAAATACCTGTATCCCCCACCCTAAATTTAACATGATTACAGAGACCAGGCCCAGTAAAGGTAAAAGTTCCATCAGTCCACTTCCTGTTGGGTCTGATCTATCAATTCTTTGACCTTTGAGAGTACTTCCTCTGGACTCAGGCCAGCATCTATTATTTGCCAGTTGTGTTTTTCCGCTAATTTTAGATAATTTTCTCTGACTTTTTTGAGGAATTCCATCTTCTCGTACTTGCTTTTGATGTTTCGGTCTGATATCCTTTGTAAAGCGGTTTCCGGGTCTATATCGAATAGGATGGTTAGGTCAGGTTCTAGAATGAAAGGCATCTGGATAGATTCTGTGTACTCTAAGGCGATCTTATCGCTGGCAGCTTGATACGCGGAAGTCGACCCCCAGTACCTGTCACACACGACTGTTCTTCCTTCATCTAGTATTTCCTTGACTTCCTCTGTATGCTCCACTCTATCGGCAAGATATAGAAAAAGGTCTAGATATGGAGAGTGCTGTTTGTTAGCCGCTTTTTTGGCTAGTTTTCCGGCTTCCGACTCTGATGGTTCTTGTGTGATGTAATATTTCGGATGGATCTTCTTAAGGGATCTGACTACACTAGATTTGCCCGACCCGTCGATACCCTCGAGTACGATGAACGATGCCATAGAAGTTGTAAAAATGACCATGTAAATAGATTTTTTCGATGAGAATGGGCATTAGTTTTAAGTAGAAGTAGTCATAATGCAGGATTGAATTCATATGGAAGATAATAGACCACTCACCGTCTTGAATAGAAACCTCGGGAATAAAGTGATCGTTGAGTTGAGATATGGTAAGGAATATCGTGGAACTTTAGATGGATACGATCC
>JBMCUO010000016.1:0-25045 GCA_048622455.1 Candidatus Saliniplasma sp.
CTCTTCAAGAGCTCCAATTAGTACATTCAGGGGTGCCTATTATCTAGCTGTTAAAGCGATGACAACAAACTGGGTTTTATCTCCAAGTTCAGCAACCAATGCCAGGAAAAAAGAGGTCGAAAAGACTTTTCTCTCATCGACTTCTCTTCTCTATTCTTTTCTTTTTCTTGAGTATGCAACGAATATATCCCGAATATGATGAATATTGAAGCAGCAGTTATTTTCACGTAAAATACAGGTATGACTTGTTAGAATACTGTTCCAATAACGACACCCAATACAGTTATAACTCCCATGCCCAAGAACATACCCCAGAAAACAGGCCTGTTTTTATATTTTGAAGCCAGCGATATCGTCATTATTTGGGTTTTATCTCCAAATTCTGCTAGAGCGACGGTACCGAAGGCCAATGCTACTATAATCAACCAATTCATCATCAATATTAGAAAACACCGTGTTTAATATTTTTCGCATATCACATTCAAACTCTCTGGGGTTACATTTATATCACCCCCTAATCTTTTCCAAATGGTGTTAGATTGAAGGTCTTATTAGTGATTGCTCACCCCGCCCATGTTCATTTCTTTAAGAATCTAATCAGGGAGATGGAGGATGAAGGTCACGAATTTCTTCTGATGGTTAAAAAGAGGGAGAACACGGTCACTTTACTAGACCTTTATGGATTCGAATACGAAGCCTTTGGAAAGACCTATACTAGTAAATTAGGGAAAGGTTTTGGAGTTATTCACAATGATGTATCTTTGATTAAAAAGGCTAAAAAGTTCGAACCGGATATCACTGCATCAATAGGTGGATTATATTCAGTACACGCGGGTTCAGTTTTAGGGGCATATACAATCGATTTCATGGATACTGAGATAGCAGATTTTACTAATCTTCTCACATTCCCCTGTGCAGACACAATTGTCACTCCAGACTGCTACAAGGGTTCTGTCCCCAAAAAGAAACATCTAAAATACAGGGGCTATCATGAATTAGCTTATCTACACCCTAAAAGATTCAAACCAGATAAGAGCGTCATCAGAGAATTAGGATTAAAGCCGAAGGAATATACTATTGTAAGATTCTCCTCCATGAACGCTAGTCATCAGACTGACGAACGATTTCTCAGCAGGAGGGACCTTATAGATTTAGTAAGATTGTTGGATGAATACGGTAATGTGATCGTGAGTTCTGAAGATCCTCTTCCTGTACCTATAAGGGAGTATGAAAGGGATATACCGGACCATAAATTCCACGATATATTGGCCTTTTCTAAAATGTATATCGGTGAGGGCGCTACCACAGCATCTGAAGCAGGGGTATTGGGCGTGCCTTGGATATATTTATCTAATAAAAGCCGTGGTTATTTAGATGATCAGGAGATCAGGTACGAATCGGGTGCCCGAATTACAACAACTCACGATGCCTTTTTCACCATCCGTACCATACTCGAAGAAACTATCGAGGTTGATTTTAACGCGGCTCGTAAAAGACTTTTGAGGGATAAAATCGATGTTACCGCCTGGATGAAACGATTATTTGAACATATCTATTCTCATCTGTAGCCATAGAAAGAATTTTTATAAATCATCATCATTACAAATACGTGATCAGGTGAAAGTATCCGTTAAAGTTTTAAAAAATACCGGATGGTTGGCATCAGCCCAAGTAACTGCGAGAGTGTTCAGTGCCATCTTCATAATCCTTTTAGCAAATCATCTATTACCAGCATCATTTGGGATATATAATTCAGTGATGGCCTTTTCTTACCTGTTTACAGTAGTTGTGGACTGGGGTCTAGATGAGTTAATGATCCGGGAGGTTTCTAGGGAACCTAAGAAGGCCTCCAAATATCTATGTAATGTCCTGTTTTTACGTATATCTTTAGGGCTAATTTCACTTGCTGTTATTTTTTTGGTTTACCAGATCATAGATAGTGTTACAGTTATAGATACCCCTCTTACCATATTACTAGTAGCCGTATCGATACTTATATTTGAAAAACTATCCAATACATTTTCTGCCCAATTCCAGGCACTAGAAAGGATGGAACTGCAGGCGCTGGTTACATTGATATGGAAGATCATATATCTCTCCATGGGTATATCCGCTATATACCTCGGGTACGACCTTTTAAAAATCCTTTTATTCCTCCTGATATCCTATATCGTTCAACTATTCCTTTCTCTTTTAGTATATCGTACAGCGCTACCAAGTTTTAAAATAACGAATTCAAATCTGAAAATATGGAAGGACTTGTTGAGCAATTCCTCCCCCTTTGCTCTTTTCGTTACGGTGAGCGTGATCTACGGCCATGTCATCATCGTTCTGTTAGCTCTGTTCGCAGGTAGCTATGCCACCGGTCTTTACAGTGCAAGTTGGAAGATAATAATATTTTTAGGAGTAGTTCCCTATTCCTTTGGAAGAGCTATATATCCAGTATTTTCCCGGCTGTATTCGTCTGGCAGAAAGATATTAAAGCGTGCATATCTGGAATCTCTGAGGTTTTTACTTATACTATCTCTCCCTCTTACATTAGGACTCTATGTGATAGCTGGTGATATTCTCAATCTGATCTATTCTGTAGAATATCAACAAACCAACCAGGTTTTCAGAACGATAATTTGGGTGCTACCTTTCCTTTTCATGAACGGCAGTCTGAAGATGGTACTCTGGTCCAGTGAAAGGACTGTTGACTCATCAAAAAATCTTATAGCTGCGTCATCGGTTTTGGTAGTATCCGGAATTGCTCTTATCCATCTTTATGGGGTCTATGGTGCGGCTATGGCCATACTGTTCGCTGAGATCACTCATTTTCTCTTAAATTACCACATTGTTAGTGGACAGTTGTCTCCCGCACCATTATCCTACGTATGGAAGCCATACCTTTCAAGTATGTTCATGGGTTTATTGCTTTACCTCCCCACATTCTTTGACTTAAATATATCTGCGCTTTGGATACTTCCGATCGCCATGGTTTGTTATTTTCTGATACTGTATCTTTTAAAAGGAATCACTAGGGATGATGTCAGTCTAATCAAAGAGATGTTGAGACGAGAATGATAATCTAATTTTTAGATCAATCTCTATAGTCGATTACCCAATCCACTTCGTTTTCACCGCTGTTGTACACAAAATACCCCTCGTTTGGTTTCAATGTGTAATTCTTGAGGTCATAGATATACTCAACATAATTTTGTCTCGAAGCATTGAAAACACCTAGTTTTGTTACCTCAGAAGGCAGTGATACAGATGCTTTTTCAGTCAAGTTAGTTGGATAACCCACTGTATTCCACCCGCTCTGTAATGTGATCCGTGTTCGATAAGGAGCGATTCCTTCTACGGTGAGGTTATCATCTTTACTCATACGTATCCACAAACCCATACTGTGATCCCATTCGTAGATGTCATCGAAATGAGAAGATCTTTCAGGCATGTAACTTCTCCATGACTCCTCCGCAGAGTCGTACCACATGACTTTATCGTAATTTCCCGATATACCCCGATCCTCATGGTTTAGGATCTCCAAAAGGTCAGTAGAAGAAGGTACAAATCTACTGGAGATGAAGTTCCAGCCATTGCTTTCGTTATTGATTTCTAAGTTTATAGTTAAATCTTCAGTTCTGTTTTCATAATACCTATCCCAAAGTATAGTCCGCAGGGGATTGTAATGTATATATAAAAACCCATAATCTCTGGGATCAATCATCTCTCTATCCGTAGAAAGAGTGAAGCTGTTTGTAGTCCCGTTTTGATTAAAGAATATATTTGAGAACATAAAATCTTCGATCTTAGAAACGTTACGGTTCGTAGTTCTGTAAATTGAACGCCAGTGGTTATAAATCATAATATTAGCATATCCTCCGTTATGTACATCGATAGCAGATCTGAGGGTTAAGCGTTTTTCCACATCGCTTGTATAATTCGATATAGCTTCAGATACGTTCTTCCATTGAAGATATGTATTGGTTCTAGCTAATTCCTTTGCGGTTAAAGCAGCATAGTTCATTGACCTTCTTCTCCAGGGATCCGGTTCGTCGTAATAGCTGAAATACGCCCATGTGCCTATAGAATCCCCGGAATCTATTTGATCATTGATAAGGTACTCTATACAGGTATTTATATGTGGGATCAGACGGTCATCATGATAGTAGCTGCTGTTGATATTTTCATCGAAGTATGCCTGAGTCAACAGTCTCCCCAGCTGGACGTACCCATTGACAAACAAAAAGGTAAAATTCTTGCTAATCCCTTTAACACCTCCGTCTCCATCATTGGGCTCCGTTGATTCCCAGAAGACGCTGTATTCGGTACCGTTATGATATGAAATATTTTCCCGCGCTGCTTTATTCAGCACGAAGTCGATCATATTATCTGAAACATTTTTGTAGGTTTCGTTTCCTGTGTATAGATAGGCCTGCTGTAAAGCTAGAGCTGCTCTCACATTTCGGTGAGTACTCCATTCGTGGTAGGTATCTTCGAACCGCCCCCTAACTTCGTAAAATGTGCTTCGATTGTACAAGCCCCATTGGTCCCTAAAGTTGAGTGCATAATGGAACTGTTTCCTCCCTCTTTCATAATAGCTGTTATTTCCTGTTACTTCGTAAGCACCGAAATAACTGAGACCACATTCCATCAATACGTCAGGAAGCCAATTTTCGTAGATGGTATAGTGTTCATCCCCATCTTCATATTGAACTCCGTATTCCATCATCCGGATGGATCTTTTTGTGAAGTTATCATATGTGTTGATAGTATCATTGTAGTACCCAACGAAGAAAGTTTCAGACCAACTTACTAGATTATCCTTACTCATACTACTTTTCACATCTAATACTGCATGGATCTTTCCATACCCTTTAACATCTGGTACCCAATCGAAACAGAAGGTGAAATTAGACCCTGCGGAAACGTTCAAATCGAATTTTTTTAAATAGATACGGTTCCAGTAGAAAGTGATGTTCTCGTGGTAGTCCACTGCTAAATTATTTATCCCATTAACGGTGACCGTTATATTATTGGGTTCGAGAGAATTATTGACAGGCACATATGAATTCGGTTCTACAGAGATGTCCGTTAAATACAATTGACCCTCTTGAGAATAATTGATATTTAATCGGTTGTAGTTAGAGGGGGAAAAGTATGTTTTATTATTTTCATACTTTATACCGTAAGTCTTCTTGGAACTATTTGTAATATTCACAGCTCTCCAGAGTAAATCGACATCGTTTATTCTTCCTTGACCATCTGTGGTGTAATTATCACTCCATGATTCCGTTTTATCGAAAATAGTAACTACCTTGTTAGAGACTCTACCGTTTTGATCCTTAATGGTGAAGTCCTGTGGATATTGTATATTGAGGTCCCCATCACCGGAAACGTCGAATTCCTCGAATGTAGAGTTAACTAGAGTCAAATTACCGATGCCATCCTTCAATACACTAACGCCTCTACTATTTTTTAGGGTAGAATCAGTTATCCATACCGAGCTCGTTCCCAAAACCATGATACTATTTTTGTCCATGTCGGTGATGATCAATTTGTCAACAATATCATCTAGAACAGTTTCACAATCGTCGAATATGAGGCCATTTCTTCCATCTTTGATAGTTGAATTCGTCAGTTCAAATTCTTCTCCAAGTATTTCGATGCCTCTTTCCGCCTCACTATCACTCCAACCGATGTTCTTTAAAGTGCTATTTTCAATCTTCAATATACCCTGATCTTCCTTTACCATAGAATACCTATTTTCATTTTCCCACCATCGTTTCTCTTCCTCGATACCTTTTACTACCGAACTAGATATATTCAGACCCCCTGTAGAATTTATCTGGATCGTCTTTTTGTCATCCATCAATAGTTTTTCTTCTTCGATGTTTACCCAACCCTCGATGGTGATATTGGCGTAGCAGTAAGCTGATGAGTTAGTATCGTCATAGTAAAATACGCCTTCATCATTCACATCACTTTCGATGGATTCTAATGTATTATTTCCGCTTTTTACGTATATAGTATCTGCAGTGTTGGAATATGTTGCTTGGATGGATGGACTATCTGGATGTACATTCAAAGAAGCTATGTTTAAACTAGCCATCATTAATATAATTATGGTTATAAATGACAAGACATTACCCGATGATGGTTTAAACAAGTTTATCATAAAGCAATACTTTTTAAGGTATTAATCAATTTTCCGAAAAGATATGATATATGAGGGGGTAAATCTAAAGTACTTCAAGGTACATTAATATTATTGATAGAGATGGGTAGGATCGTTTCTAAAGAGGGAAAGACAACCTTCAATAAGATTAAAGGCACACATGTGTACGATGCGGAAGGGGAGCACTTTGGACATGTCGATGATATAGAGATAAATACAACCACATTGAGTCCTACTAGTCTTTTGATACACAAGGGTTTCTTCGGCGAATATTTTAAGATCGACCTTAAGTATGTCGATAAGATAACGTCAGATAAAATATACCTCTGGATATGCCCTGAAAGGAATTTGATAGATACTAAAGTCGTTGACTTTGAAGATACGGAGATCGGAAGAGTGGTCGAGGCTGAGAAAGATAAAGAGGGCGATCTGGAGTACATCCGTGTGAGGGCGAAGGTCCTCCGGACTAGGGATGAGAATGGCGAGATAGAGAGATACGCAGTTCCAATGATGTCTTTTGAAGATATGACCATCTCACTGCCAACCAGTCATCTGGAGGAAGGGCCAGTACCCTCGTATATGGACGTGAAAACAAAGGAGATCACAATAGATGCTGATGATATCGAATCGGTAGAGGATGATAAAATAGTACTTTCTAATAAGAAAGAAGAATACATCTCAGACTAAATCTTATATTACACTACCTTTTTACCCTTGATGATAACTATGAAAATACTTACAGTAGGAGGAGGAGCAAGAGAACACACAATCGTAAAAGCTCTTCATGATGGTGGGGCTGATATATACGCGGCTATGGGTAACAAAAATCCAGGAATCGCTCGTTTATCGAAAAAGTTTTTACTGGAAAAGGGAACCAATATCGATAAAGTGGTCGAGTGGGCGATAGAAAAAAGTGTTGAAATGGCTGTTATCGGTCCAGAAGCACCACTAGGAAAGGGTATCGTTGATAAGCTGGAAGATAATGGTATCGAATGTGCTAGTCCTAACAAGAAAGCAGCACAGATCGAGATATCCAAGCAGTTCATGAGGGATCTTATGCAGAGATACGACCTTCCTGGAAAAGTAGATTATCACGTTTTTGACGATATAGAAGAGATCGAGGACTTCTTAGCCCATTACGGTGGTGAACTAGCTGTGAAACCGGTGGGCTTAACAGGTGGGAAAGGAGTCAAGATAATGGGTGAACACCTAGAAAATAAACAGGATGTAATCGATTACTGTCATAAGGTTCTAAAGAATAAAATCGGTGGTAAATCTACGCTGATATTGGAAGAAAGATTGAAAGGAGAGGAATTCACCCTTCAGGTTTTCACTGACGGCGAAAATGTGATACCAATGCCCTTGGTTCAGGACCATAAACGGCTATTCGAAGGAGATGAAGGCCCCAACACTGGTGGAATGGGTTCTTACTCCCAGGCCGACGGGTTGCTTCCCTTCGTCGATAAAGAAACGTACAAAGAAAGCGTTTCTATAATCGAAAAAACCCTCGAGGCTTTAAAAAAAGAGGGCGTCGTATATAAAGGGGTTCTTTACGGCCAGTTCATGCTCACCAAGAAGGGTCCAAAGATAATCGAGTACAACTGCCGTTGGGGAGACCCCGAGGCAATGAACGTTCTACCACTACTGAATAATAATTACGTTGACCTATGTAAAAAGATAGCTGAAGGAGATATATCCGATATCGATGTTTCCTTCCAGAATAAATCTAGTGTCTGTAAGTACATAGTGCCACAAGGCTACGGTATAGATCCAGTTTCAGGAGCTGAGTTGGAAATAGATGAAGATGCCGTGGAATCGTTAGGTGCACAGTTGTTTTATGCATCTGTAGATGAAAGGGACGGTAAAATATATACTACTACTTCGAGGTCGTTAGCGGTATGTGGTTATTCTGAAAGTTTAGAAGATGCAGAGTCTGTCAGCGAAAGGGCGTTATCTCATGTGAAGGGAGATAAAGTCCATATGAGACACGATATAGGGAAACCGGAAAGTATCGAAAGAAAAGTGAAACATATGAAGGATATCAAAGGGGATTAGAGATGAAAGATTTAGATGAGTTAGAAGAAAAAGTCAAAAAGCTTGACGGACAATTAGACGATAAAGATACGGTGAGGGAACTGGCTTTGAAGTCCTCAAGAGCTATTAGAAGATTGTCTAGGAAGATGATAAAGGACATACACCAGGATAATGATCCTCAGGAAAGCTTTAACGATGCGATCCAGGAAGTCTCGAAGTTGAAAAGTATCATAGAAGGTTATCCGGAGCTTTTCCATTCAGGGTTCCTTAGAAATGGTTTTCAGGAACTCGCAGAAGCACATATATTGTGGGCTTTGACCTCAGGTAAAGAACTCATGGGGGCCGATGAATTGGATATAACTCCGAGCGCCTACCTGCTTGGATTAGCTGATGTGATCGGAGAACTGCGCCGTGAGTGTTTAGAAAAACTTACAGAGGGGGATATCGAAAGTGCGGAGGAGTTATTGAACGCGATGAGCAGGATAAAAGACATGCTCATGGAATTAGACTACCCAAAAGCTATAATCCCTATTAAAAATAAACAGGATATGGCTCGGGCACTAGTGGAGAAGACCAGAGGCGACGTGGCGATATCTTCGAACAGAGAAAAACTGCGAGAGGATATTGACGCCCTCATGAAAAAGTTATGATCTGTCTCGAGAGAAAATAACCTCTCCTTCATAGATTATCTGAAAAACCCTGTGATAAGGTATGTGACCATCTTCCAGCTCGATGAAGGAGCGTCCAAGGTTTAGGATATCGTTCCCTTTTATTATCTTATAATCTCCAGGTGCACCCCTATGTATATAAAAAACTTCAGCCCTATTTAGGGATTTAGAAGAATCCCATTTTAGTTCGTTCAATATATCACGAGGAGTCTTCATAATGTTTACAACTTTAAAAATGATTTTAATCTTTAGGGTGAAAAAATCTAAATCATGCTTTATGGTTTAAACGTCTATGGAAAAGACAAAATGGGGCGAGATGACAAGAGCGGAACTTTCACAGAGAACCCGTTATGTGGATACAGCACTTTTACCCGTTGGGAGTATTGAACAGCATGGCCCACATCTACCTCTGGATACTGATACCTTTGATGCAGGTTATATCTTGGAAGAGGCTGTAAAAAGACTAACTCTCCGAAACCTTTGATGTTACCAACTATACCGTACGGTGTGAGCGACCATCACATGGGCTTTCCCGGAACTATAACTATCAGAACTGAAACATTTGAAAACATGATAATCGATATAGGGAGGTCTATCGTCCATCATGGAATACAAAAGTTGTTCATATACAACGCACACGGTGGGAACACATCTACTATAAAGATAGCCGCTAGAAAACTGAAAAGGGAAACAGGACTGCTTGTTTTTATAGATTCTGGAGAAAGCATGGCCCCGGAAAGAAAAAATATGTAGATTCCGTAAACGATGTACACGCTGGGGAATACGAAACCTCCACATCTTTAGCCAACCGCGGAGAGTTGATAGAAGAAGAAGATATACCTGAAAAGGAAATGGATTTTCCAGACGAGGAATTTGAATTTGATAGCGATCCACCCTTCTTCTTCACCTGGGATACTTACGAACTCAGTAGAATAGGTGTTCTGGGGACCCAAAGAGGGCTACTAAAGGGAAGGGTGAAAAACTGTGGGATGACGGAATAGACCTGTTAGTTGAACGTATAAAAAAGGTCATGGAGTTGGATAAAAGTTTCATTCAATGAAAGATTTTTTAATAGATAAGAAGATACTTCATCGATGAATGCAGGATTGATAGGTGCTATACTAGCTTTTATACCGGCATTAATAGCAAATCCTTTAGCGGTAATATTAGGTGGGGGTCCACCTATTGATGGTGGCAAGAAAATTGGCAGGTATAGAATCTTTGGGGACGGGAAAACATGGAGAGGACTTTTAGGAGGGGGTTCTGCTGGAGCAGTGCTAACCATCTTATTCAATCACATCGTATCTCCTTTTATAAACACCTATCCCGAAGGCAATACTGCCTATGTTGTTATACTTTCACTTTCTTTCGGTGCCCTTATTGGAGATATCATGGCCAGCTTTTTTAAAAGAAGATTGGGTAGGGAACGAGGAGCTAGAACACCACTCATCGATCAGCTAGATTTCGTGGTCGGGGCATTAACGATAACCTTTTTGATAGACCATAGATGGTTGATAGGTACATATTTTTCTGGCGATGGATTGATAGCTTTAATCATTCTTATCTTAGGTATCCCTTTACTTCACCGAATAGTTAACATAATAGGATATAAATTGGGCTTTAAAAAAGAACCTTGGTGATAGAGATGCTGAAAGAGATGTTGGAAGAATGTGGAGCGATAAAGTATGGAGAGTTCACCCTCACTTCGGGAAAGAAGAGCAGTTACTATGTAGATATCAAATTGGCCAGCACCAGACCTGATATCTTAAAGAGGATTGCACAAAAGATGGCAGAGTATGCCGACGATGAAAAGATAGCTGGGATGGAGTTAGGCGCGGTTCCTATCGCTGCAGCGGTATCTCTAGAAACCGGTTCCCCATACATCATGGTCAGAAAAAAAAAGAAAGGTCATGGAACCAGTAGTAGATTAGAAGGTGTACTAAAAGAAGGTGAAGAAGTAGTGGTTGTAGAAGACGTGACCACCACCGGTGGTTCATCCGTTGAAACCGTGGAAGTCCTAAGAGGGGCAGGAGCTGAAGTCAAAAAGGTTCTAGTAGTGGTGGATAGACAGGAAGGTGCTGAAGAGAACCTAAATGAAATCGATGTCGAACTCATATCACTGGTCAAAGCGGACGAACTGGTGGAAAATAAATGATGTATCAGGGGAACTCTTTATTATTAAACAGAACTATTCCCAAAATTAAGAGAATCAGTATTATTATTGATAGGGCTTGGATTGATGAGAACAAACCAGAGGCTTCCCCATAATTAGCTATGGATCCATAGTCAATTAATTCTTTTCCAACACTTCTTATATAATGTCTTATAGAAACAAGTTTTACTTTACCCGGAAGAGAACCTATGAAACTCTCCCATATGAAGACATAGAATAGGCCAAAATATAGTGGTTTTTCAATTAGTATACTTACCAAAATGAATATTGATGAATAAATCACTGATCCAATTATTACTAAACTAACCATGCTAAGATAGATTTGTAATGCATCCAAATTTAAACCTATAATCCCAAAATATGTCAGAAAACCGGATGTTATTATCAACACCATAGCGATAACTGATATAAGGATAAGAGAAATAAAGTATCCCACATAAATGTTCGTTCTGTTCAAAGGAGATATCAACACGTGTGTTATACTTTTGTCCTCGATCTCATCACTAATTATCGATGAACCAAATATCATGGTTATCAATGGGAGAAAGAAAGAGATGACCAAAAAGTCTAACAAGTCACTTCCTTCATCGAATCCATGAGATTCCTGAGTTGCAGCATAACCCATGACACCTGAAATGAAAATAATTACCAAGATAACCATCCAAAATTTTTTGTTAATTATACCTTTCCTGGTAGAAGCTTTTATCATTGAGTAAAATGCAAAGAGTTTTGAATCTAATTTTAGATCCCCATTCATCGCTTCCCACCCACTAAATAGTTGAAAACAGCTTGAAGATTATCGTCCCTACTATACATCTCAAAAATTTCAGCACTAGTTTTGTTTATTAAAGAGGGTACATCCATGAAGAAATCATCTGCTTTTTCTACGTCGACTATTACCCTTCTTTTATTATCTTCAAAACTTAGGGATACGACGTATTTAAGGTCTAGTAAACTTTTAGCTAATTCATCGGTTTTACTACCTTCAATCACGATACGATGTGGATGTTCGTCTATAAGAGACCTTATCTCAGATATATCCCCAGAAGCGATGACTCTTCCCTTGTAGATTAAAACTATATTATTGGTCATCCTCTCTATTTCGCTAAGAACATGTGAACTGACAAGTACGTCATGATCTCTTTCAGTGTGTAGATTCTTAATTAGATCTATCAAATCTTTTCTAGCTTTGGGGTCTGCCCCGCTCAAAGGTTCGTCCAAGAACAGCAAATCTGGATCATGTAAAAGTGCTCCAGCAAGTTTTAGACGTTGTCTCATACCCCTGCTGTAAGTTTCTATCTTTCTATTTAGAAATTCATCTGCACCCACCAGGTTTGCTGTTCTAACAATGCTCTCTTCTAAATCTTCTTTCTTCAATCCATGGAGTGATCCTACATAACGTAAAAATCTTGACCCAGTGGAATAGTCGGCTAGATCCTCATAGTCTGGACAAAAACCGATTTTTCCAATGATTTTGTTGTTCATCCATGGATTTTCACCTAGAACCTTAATTTTCCCTTTGTTAGGTTTGATCATCCCAGTAGCTAGTTTAAAGATAGTGCTTTTCCCTGCACCATTAGGGCCCACAATACCGGTTATCCCCTCCGGTATTTTAAGGTTTAAAGAGTTAATGCCTATGACATCTCCATACCATTTTGAAAGTTCGTTCGCTTCTACAACGAAATTTGTCATCCTTCCACCCCCTTCAAATGAATTCTGATAAATAAGGCTACTAAAGGTATAATGATTAGAGTGCACATAGCTAAAACATATAAGCCGGTGTTAATCTCTGATGGAAGACTATTTCCGTATATAATATCATAGGAAAGGTGGAGTAAATTCTCAGGACTTACAAGTCTCCAATTGATGTTAAAATTAGCGAAAATATCGCTGATTATATCTAAGACGAATATGGTCATGAAGGCACCGATACCAGAAAACGCTTTTCTTTTAGTTATAGATGACAGTAAAACAGCATATGGAAGAAATATAAAAGAGGTAAAAATACCTGCAATTATTGTCAAACCTAATATACCAAAACTCCCTACATAATTGTCTCCTGTTTGGGTTGCGATCACAGATAGGCCAACAAACAAAGGTGGTAAAGCACAAAACAAACTCATAATTGCCATGGAGCCTGTAAGTTTCCCTGCAACATAATCTACAGTTCTCAGGGGCCTTGAGAAATAAAGGACAAATGAATTTTCTTTAATATCCTGTGACAAAATATCTGAACAAACCACAGATACAAGAATGATTGTAAATAAATAAAAAAAGTATCCTTTTAAATATGGAATACCCATAAGCGTTCCCCTTCCGTCTAAGATCAACTCTTTTGTAAGTTCTTCACGTGGATAGAATGGAGCAGAAGCGATGGTAAACACGTGGACCAGTATATATCCTATTACAAGTAAAACCCATATGGCTTTAGAATTTAATTTTTGCAGAATTATTTTTTCTCCTACCACTAAGAATCTTTTATAGAGCGAAGTCTTTTTTCCCTTCCAAGTTTTGTATTCGATTCTTTCAATTCCCATTTTTTATCTCCCTGTAAAAGATTCCAAAAAGAAGTCTTCAAGAGTCAGCACATCTGATCGTATATATCTCAACTGGATATTTCCTTCTTCAGCGAATTTAAACACTTTACTTGTATTATTTAGATTGGTAACTAATATGGTGACTTGATTTTTTTCTTCTATAGTTCGTATTATATTTGAAATAGAATCTAATTTATTAATGAAGTTTTGAATATTTTCTTCCGTCCCCCTTACTTTTAATTTATATCTCCCGTCATCAGCACTCATGATACTATCCATGAAACCACTTTTTACAGTTTTACCTTGGTCGATGATAATTACATAATCACAGACCAGTTCCACTTCTTGAAGAATATGAGAAGAGATCAAAATTGTTTTATCAAATTCCCCTATCTTCTTGATTAGGTCCAACATCTCTTCTTTACCATCTGGGTCCATTCCAGTCGTAGGTTCATCTAATAGTAATATATCTGGGTCGTGAGTGATTGCTTGAGCTAGCTTTACCCTTTGTTTCATTCCTGTGGAATATGATGATATTTCCCGATATCTTTCTTCCCCTAGACCCACAAAATCCAATGAAGCATGAGCTCTTTCAACTGCATCATCTCGAGGTAAGCCAGATAATCGACTCATATAAGATACCAGTTCAAACCCTTTCATATCTTCAATTAAGCATTGATGTTCAGGCATATATCCAATGATATCCCTTTTTTGTATGGGATTAGAATTTTCCGTCACTCCCTGGATTTTAATCTCGCCTCTAACAGGTTCGATGAGACCGAGTATTGATTTTATGAAAGTAGATTTTCCAGCACCGTTAGGGCCTAGTAGACCCGATATCCCTATTGGAATCTCTGCATTAAATGAGTCGAGAGCGATGATTTTACCAAATCTAACAAGAAACTCATTAGCGGTGATTTTCGGTTTTCCCATTCTTTCCATCGCCTTTACTAACACGATTAAAGTATTATTCTTTTCGATTTATGGAGTTTTTAATTTATTTTCAAATATCTCTCTCAGATATTTCATAGGTACGCTTCCTGCGTAGAGAATAGTATCATGGAAGAATTTTTCAGTATAGTCATTTCCCATCTTACTTTTAACATCTTTTTTTAGGTCTTTGAGCATCTCTTTACCCAGCAGATAACTCAGCTGGTACGCAGGGTTCTGGGTATATCTTTTAACTTCCGCTATAGCGTCTTTTTCTTTCAGTCCAGCTTCATCTACTAAAAACTCAACTGCTTCGTCAAAACTCATATCACCCCTGCTGAGTTTGACATCCACTATAATTCTAGCAGCTCTCCAAACAACGTCTTTAGTTTGAATCAACCTCGCTTCAGGTGTATCATCGAAGCCGTGTTCTTTCATCATCTCTTCACAGTAATGAGCCCAGCCTTCGATAGTTTCTATAGCTCGGGAAAATAAGTGAAAGACATCATCATTGGTCATGGCTGCGGCATTTTGTAGATGGTGACCGGGATATCCTTCGTGGACCGTAGTATTTCTAACATCCCAATAAGAATAGTTCGTAAGTGCGTCTTCATTTTGAGGTGGGGTCACTATGTATATCCCTTTTTTCACTTCGTCAAATTTCGCAGGAGGCATATATGCCGCGTATGGAATAATCGGTCTGAGATATTCTGGAGTTTCTGTAACTTCTATTTCTTCATCCTGAGGCACCGTCGCTAAATCATTTTCTATAACGTAGTTCTTTGCCTCTTTAAGACCCTCTCTATACCACTCCAGTGCATCATCGAAATTATCAGGTGTCTGCGACATCACCTGTTCTACCACCTCTTTTACATCAGCATCCTTATCGATCTTTTCAGCATATCTTTTCATCTCATTTTTTGCCTCTTCTAGTAGTTCCTCGCCCATTTTCAAGATCTCATCAGGAGAATAGTCCAATTTCCTTTTCTCTATTAGTTCCTCAAATTTCTCAGGTCCGATGGAAAACTCTTCAACAGATTCAGTTCTCTTATCTTCCAACCATTCGATATATTCATCTAGAGCGGCATCAGCTTTCTCAACGGACCCTTTCAATTCTATTAGTTTCTCTTCCTCGATACCAGCGTCTTGAGCTATCATAATTACAAGTTTCATCAGCATAGGTAGTTGTTCAGCAGATTCTACAGCCATATCTATCCAGAGTTTAACTGGGTCTTCCAGCTTCGTTTTTTCCTGCTCTACCATCTCAGGGATACCTTTGATCCTTTCATGGATACTATTTAACCTCTCTTCGATAGAGGCAAAATCTCTTTTGATCAAAGGAAATATACTCCCACCAACAACAGATGGAACAGCTGGATTCTTTTCCCACTCCTTCAATTCTTTCATCTGGAATAATAACAGATCGAAAAGGTGTAGACCAAGTTTCCTAGCCATATTGTTCTCTTTGGATAGCTCATTAGCATCGAATCTTTTTAACTCGTCTTTCCAATCCTCTATCAACTCAATATCTTTCAAATGTTTCTTACGTGAAATATCCGGTAGTAAATGGTCATATTCATGAATACCCAAGTGGGTGGCAAAGGTGGGATTTCTTTTCATGAACTTATCGAATATATCTTTCTCTAACTCCTCGAACTTTTTATCAGCATTTTTTTTCATATTCACACCTTTATATATCAGGATATACGTATTAACTTCCGTACAGCTCTAAATCATAAATGTTTTACCATTTTTAGAGCTTTCTCACCGTTAGTATAAAAATCATCTAAAGTTTCTACAGGTTTGAAACTCCTTTTCAGATAGAAATTTATGGCAACGTTATTGGTAGGTCGTACCTCCAGTACCACGATATTAACATCGTCCATAGTGCATCTCCCTATAAAAACATCCATGAGGGTTGACCCGATACCCTGTCGTCTATAAAAAGGATGAACGGCAAGCATCAACACTCTAGCATTCTCTCCGGGGATTATGGTACCGCAAATAAATCCTACTATAGTAGTTTCATGGACCGCTACAAAGAAACCGGTATTCCAAGCACTGTAAAGAGTAAGGAACAGTTCTTTACCGTACTCTTCTTTCAAAGATATATCCGCGATTTTCATCACTTTCTTTACATCTTCAAGTCTAAATGTCCTAACAAAGACCATCACTCCTAGAATTACATCACAAATGATATATCTTACTATACTATTTTCAATTTACAATCAGAAATATTATAGTATATAATTTGTATCTGTTTTTGAACTGTTTAACGAGGAAAAGGTTTATTAAGTTGTGTATTCTTACACATACATACAACAGCCCTAAAGGTCAATATCATGTTAGACCGAGATACAATATCACACCAGGATGTAAAATCCCATAAACGTTTTAGTTGTTCTATAGGTTCTTTTAAAAACTGTTTGGAACGAGCTAAAGTTGTATTATCGAATGAATGTAATGGGGATTTTAAACATTATGAAAAATGTATCGATCGGGCTATTGAGATCCTAAATTGATATATCACGATAATCACCCTCCCTCCCTTTTTTTTAAAATTGTAAAAAATTCATAGTCCTTCTAGAAATATTTCTCCTAGTCTGGTTAAATCGAGTCGTAATTTTCTATCGTGTCTTTCAGTCTCTATCAGCTTTAAATCTTGTAGATTCTTTATCCGATACTGCAGCGTAGAACGCTCAACGGGTTTTCCAGAATCCTCAATTTTTTTTAAGCAGGAACTTTATTGATTCAGCACCATCAAAACGTTTGAGTATTAAAAGGATATGTTTATCTAGTTTTGATACCTCTTTTATTGGAAACATAGGGATTTCTTCGTAATCAGAAATCCCGATGGCACATCCGTTATCAAGAAATTTTCTCTTTAACCTTTTTAATTCTCTCGTTCCGTTTTCTTCGATCTCTGAGATCTCACCTAAAATATTAGGGACGAGATATTCTTCCGAAGTGACATAAAATATTTAGATATATTAGTTTTCCACTATGAACGCAGCTGATATCATGGTAACGAGAGCTAATTTTGGGGCGGAAGTGATGTTAAGATAGATCGGATAGTCCCCCCCCAGCTTCTCTTTTTAATTTCTCACATGTTTTTTTGAAAACCATATCAAAATTGTAGATGTCCAATTCAACCAACTCTAATCGGATGTGAATTTTTTTCAACTTGTTCACGTAATGTTCTGTAAGTTTTCTAGCCTTTGGATACTCTTCAATTTCATTCGGAATTATGTGTATCAATTTTTCAATAGGATACCTATCGAAGATTGGTAAAATGATCCTGTCATATTCGAAACTACCAGCGGTGACGTGTATACATTTGATTTGCTAGACATGCTTGCGCCCAAGTACACACCATTTTTAAGGTTTACTTTAGATATACATTGTATTTTAACAATAAACTATTTATAGTGGGTTGTAGTATATCTGTTAAATAATAACAAAAAAATTTGTTATAGAAGGGAGTGAATGTCCATTTGGACAGAATGGGGTTAACTGAGGCGGAGAAAGATAAAATGGGATATGTCGAAAAGGTAATCCAGGACCTCCAAGATGAGGACCCAAAAGTCAGAAGAAAAGCGGTCCAGATATTAGAGGTTATAGAAAACGAAAAGGTTATTGAACCTCTAAAAAAGGCTCTTGATGACGAAGATGAGAGGGTTAGAGGTGTAGCTGCAAGAGCATTAGGTAAGATCGGAAATGATGAAGTTGCAGAGCATTTGATAGATCTGTTAAAAGATGAACATTATTTTGTAAGGGGTTGTGCTGCTGATGCTCTCGGAGAGATAGGTGCGGAAGAGGCTGTCGATCATTTAGTCGAGGTTCTGAATGAAGATAAAGTCTGGGTTCAAGACGAAACTGCTAAAGCTTTGATTAAGATAAGTCATCCTATTGGTATTACAGCTCTTGAAGAATGGTTAAGAGAATAATTGGTCTATTCTAAAGGAATTACTTTATGAAACTAAAATAGTAAATATGACCTTTTTAATTATCGAAGCGTAAAATACGTGAGGTACATAGATATGGCAGATGAAAACACAGTGTATATCGGAAATAAAGAAACAATGGCATATGTTATGGCTGTCGTAAACCAGTTCAATAATGGCTCCAACGAAGTCTTTATAAAGGCAAGAGGAAGGGCTATCAGTAAGGCAGTCGACGTTGCCGAGATAACAAAAAATAGATTCTTAAAAGAGGCCAATATTACTGAGATCGAAACGGATACAGAGGAGATCGAACAGGAAGGCCGAACCGTAAATGTTTCTTCTATGTCAATTACGGTCAGTTTGGAACATTAGTAGATAGGACCTATCGTTGAAAATAAACAACGGTCTACTCTGTTGTTAGTATTCATTTAGATTATAGTTTATATCATTACGACCTATTTTTAGAATTAATGGGACAGTACATAATTTTCAGCATAAATTTTAATAAGAATTGTAACGTGTAATTAATCGGGTAACATAAATGAAGTTGTCTAAGAAACACTGTGTTCCCTGCGAAGGTGGACAATCTCCTATGCCAGAGGTCGAAGAAAACAGGTATCTTAATGATGTTAATGATTGGGATATAGATAGAGAGGGTATACATAAGATCAAGAAGAAGTTCAGTTTTAAAAATTTCAAAGAATCTATGGAATTTGTAAATGGTGTTGCGGAGATAGCAGAAAATGAAGGACACCATCCAGATATATACATATCGTGGAACAAAGTGAAATTTGTCCTATATACTCATGCGATAGAAGGTCTTTCTGAGAACGATTTTATAATGGCTTCGAAGATAGATGACCTCTATGGAGAGGACTTCACTTAGATATTGAAAGGTCTATGATGGCTTTTTCTCTATTTTTCTGATCCAATCTATCACCCCAATCGCCTCTTTCCTGAGAGGACTTGGTGAGCAGGGAAATGAGAGTTGTAATATCCATAAGGCTCCACAAGAAGTTCACCACACCGAATACGAATATCCTTGGAGCATAAGGGTCTATGAAAAGGACCGCGGAAAGAGACAAAGGTAGTAGATATACTACTGTAATTTTAGTATTATCTTTCATGAACTTATTGGAGAGCTGGAAACCTATGGATTTTATCGAAACGACGAACCTTTTAAATTCATTTTTCATTACTATATGGGGTATGTAATGAAAGATTTCGTGTATTATTATCGCTGCCAAGGCGATTAGCAAAGGTTCAATTGGGTGCATATCAAGTGGGATGTACCTAAGAAAATTAAAATTTATGGGGGGTAGAAACAGAAAGAAATATTTAGAGTATCAAAGAATATTGTAAGGCAGGTGGACATCATGGGAACAAATATTGATAGTTTAGATGGAAACAAATCGAAGGTTATAGATGATTTTGTTAGCTGGTGGATGACGGAAGGGAAAGTACCTGGGATGAGTTTGTCGATCGTTAAAGGCGATGAAATAAAGTATGCTAAGGGCTTCGGTTCTCGAGATTTGGAAAATGACCTACCAGCAACAGTTGAAACTATATACGGTATCGGTTCGATATCTAAGTCGTTCACTGCTCTAGCTATCATGAAGTTGTTTGATAGAGGGAGATTGGATGTTGAGGACCCGGTTTCTAACTATCTTCCCGTGAACTGGAGTGATTCTATAAAGATACATCATCTACTCACCCACTCATCTGGCATGCCCTCTCTTGGGGTGAGCGAAGTTCTCATAGCCCGGTTGATTGGTCTAGAGGAGAGGGGAGTTCCCTTAGGAGATTTAGATGATCTATATATGCATGTTAACAATGCTAAGAATGAGATATCTGCCGAACCTGGCAAGAGATTTTTCTACTTTAACACCGGTTATTGTTTGTTAGGCCAGGTCATCGAAAAGGTATCCGGTGAATCATATCGGAATTTTATCAAAGATGAGATACTAGAGCCGCTATCTATGCACAGGTCAACTTTCGAGCCAAGCGGACGGAAGGATGTCATGACTCCATATTTTTCAAGAAACGGAGAACCCACCGAAACTGCTCTACCGGTAAGGGAATTCAGCTTCCCTGCCGGCGGACTTTTATGCCCTGTTGATGAACTTTCTAATTATTTGATCATGAATATGAACGGCGGAAGTTTTGAAGGTGAGAGCTTGGTCGATGAGGATCTTATGAAAATCATACATAAAGGGCATGTTTCAAGAGAAAATAGCAAGTACGGTTACGGCTGGAGTGTGAAAGATTTTCAAGGTAAAAAATTGATAGGTCACGGTGGTTCTATAGCAGTGGCTTCAGCCTACGTCGGGTTCACAGAAGATACTGGTGTGGCTTTGGCATGTAACACATCGCCTTCTTACTCTGTTGAAACTGTAGCCACAGCGGTGATGAACATAATGGACGGAAATGATTGGAAAGACATGCCTTTTTTCGCTAGAAAAAATAGACTAAATATGCTTCAAGGGGATTATGAAACTTTTAGGGGGGCAAGGAAAGCTAAAATAGAGCAGCATGATGGTCTTTTAAGGCTTGAATTCCAGGATGAACTTGAGAAACAATCTATCATTTTGATTCCCAAGAAAAAGGATATATGCGATTTTGAATTCTACTATTTAGATGGTGAAGGAGAAAAGAATACAGTCGAGTTTGATGTTAATGGCAAAGAGGACATCGATCTCTATGTAGGAAGGTACCTGCTCCATAAGAAGTGATCAGATAAAGTCCTGGCGAGCGAGATCTACCAAGTAACTGCCAGCGTCCTTCCAATCCACAGAAGCGTCCCTAAAAAGAGATTCAGCTTTCTTTTGTGCCCTCTCTATTATTCTCATCTCGTCTATTTTAACGAACTCACCATCTTTCATTATGTTCTCTCCGTTGATGATCACATTGTCAACTTCAAATCCAGTGGTAGAATAGACTAGGTTGGGGATGAAATTATGGAAGGGTTCCCTCACGGAGGGTGTCAAATTTACATTTGAAAGGTCTACTGTGATGATATCCGCATCCTTTCCAACTTCTAGAGAACCTACTTTGTTTTCCAAACCTAAGACTCTAGCACCACCCAAGCACCCTACTTTAAGTATCTCCCACGCTGGAAGCCTCGTTGGATCTTTGTATCTAGTCTTGGTAAGTATAGATGCTGTCCTCATCTCCCTGAACATGTTATGGGTTCCGGGACCTGGAGCCTGATCCGTGCCTAAACCAACACTCCCACCAAGTTTCATAAATTTCAAGACCGGTGCCACGATCCCGTCGATCATGGCTATAGAACTGGGACACCCTACCATGTCTACGCCTTTTTCGACCATCATTACCTTCTCGTTTTGTGTGGTATCATGACAGTGGACTGCGATCAGATCATCATCTAAAATATTCAACTCTTTTAGTGTTTTTACAGTGGTTTTATTTTTTCCAAACCTTTCTTTTATTTGAAGACTTTCTCTTTCACCCTGGGCTACGTGCATATGGACCTTGGCTTTCCTTTTGTTGGCGTGTTTCTTCACTTCTTTTAACGTATCTATCGATATCATATCTAGTGCCTGAGGTCCGTAAAAAATTTCAACTAAATTAGAACTTTTATACTTCTCATGGAGTTCATCGACTTTTTTAAGGGTCTTTTTACCCTTCCCGCCGTTCAATTCGTAAACTTCACGTGGGCCCATATCATCTCTTTTTGAAACCACTTCGTTGATGGTTTCCGTGGCAGCAACTCGAACATTGAAAGGGTTGTAAACTTTTTTGATCAATGTCCCAACATCGGTTGTGTACTCTCCAAATGTTGTAATACCTGACCTCAGCCCCTCGATAACGCCCAGCTTCGAACCTAATATTTTATCCTCTTTTTCTAGATGTTTCCAAAAAGGTCCTATCGCTTTGTTCATCCATTCTATTTCGGGCACATCTTGTGCTCCACCCCTTAAAATAGTAGAAGTCGTATGAGTGTGCGCGTTCACTAGACCTGGCATGGTCACATGTTTTCGTCCGTCTATCGTACGTTCTATATCACTTCTGTCTAAATCACCTGTTTTACCCACAAAATCGATCTTACCGTCGGAAAATGAAACAGCACCATCATCTATAATACCTAAACCATACCCTCGGAAGGTTATCAAATTGGTATTTATTATAGCTGTATCCATGAGTTTCACAAGTTCAAATAAATAGAGGATGTAAATAACTTTCTAGATATCAACGGATTCGCCGGGATCTAAGAGAGTTGCCTCTAAGCCTTCGTCTTTCATCAGTTCGACTAATTTCTTAGATTCATCTGTACCTTCCTGTGGATCGTAGTGGAAAGGAACCACTTTTTCTGCTTCTAACCTTTTTGCGGCTGAAATGTAGTCGTCGTAATAATCCGGGAAACAGGCAGTGAACAGCAGCTTTACATTTTCAACGTCCGGGAATACGTTAGAGTCACCTGAATGGAGTACACCTTTGTAGTAGTAACTGACACTTTTTTTCGCCTTCCAGCACTGTGAATCTAATATTTTTACATCCTTAAAATACATACCCGGATCTGCCCCGATACCATCCAAGTCGAATTTCTTCAAAGTTGGTTCCGGGGCTATTACTTGTGCATCACTTTCATATCCCTCGAAATCTTCGGGATTGAAATGGTCGTCGTGTTCATGGGTAACAAGAACTAGATCTGGATTCTTTTCTGGTTCAACTAGAAAATTCGGGTCTATCAATATATGATGATCTCCGAAGATCTCTATACAGGAATTACCCAACCATCTAACCTTCATCTTTAACCACCTTCGCTCTAATTAATTATTTGTATAGTTAACATTAAAAATCTTTCGATTTTAAGGTAATCTCGCAGAACCACAAAAAATAAAGTTCTCTAACAGATTTAGTGTTGATAACATGGGAAGTGAGATAAAAGTAAAAGTGGGAGATGTAGAGTTGAAAGGTCAATTACACGACACCAACTGCGCCGAAATTATCGAGGAAATGCTCCCTTTAGAAAAAGATTTTCAAAGATGGGGTAATGAGTTCTACTTTCCCATAGCTGTGGAGATGGAACTTGACGAAACTGCTAGTAAGGAAGTAGAAGTTGGAACACTTGGATACTGGCCACCGGGTAAAGCGATAGCGCTGTTCTTCGGCGAAACACCAGATTCTACCAGTAAAAAACCAGTAGCAGCTAGTGATGTGAATGTCATTGGTTTCATAGAGAATTCGGATAAGTTGAAGGATGTACAGGATGAGGACCGGATAAGGATTGAAAAGTTATGACTTGTAGGTCACCATAAAAGTAATAATGTAATCCTTTCTATCCAATACTATGACCTCTTCAAAAGATGACTTCGATGAAACACTAAAAATCATTGAACAATTTATCATAGATAAGGTGGAGAAGACAGGCTCGGAAAAGGTAGTTCTCGGTTTGAGTGGAGGGCTGGATTCTGCAACAGTTCTGAAACTTTGCATTGATGCTTTAGGTAATGATAAGGTGATATGCCTTATAATGCCGGAATCCGCTTCTCCCGAGCAAGACATGGAAGATGCTAGGTGGTTAGCTTCCAAATGGGATGTTAAATACCATGATATCGAAATCGATAGTATTTTAAGAGAATTTCCAGTGGACCCAGATAACAAGATGGCCTTTGCGAACCTGAAGGCTAGAATTCGAATGTGTTTAGAATACTATTATGCTAATGTTGAAAATGGCATGGTCGTTGGAACTAGTAATAAAAGCGAACTCTTGCTTGGATATACCACCAAATATGGAGATAGTGCATCAGATTTCCTGCCCGTGGGTGATATCTACAAGAGCGATATCAGAGAATTAGCAAAGGATATAGGTGTGCCGGATAGATTCTTGGATAAAGTACCTCGAGCAGGACTATGGGAAGGACAAACTGATGAGGATGAGTTGGGTTATATGTATGAAGAGATAGATGAGATCCTAAAAGGTATAGAGAAAGGATACTCCATGGAGAAGATCGCTGAGAGCAATGGGGTATCTATAGAAGATATACAGGATATCAAGGGCCGAGTTCATAGGAACGCACATAAAAGAAAGATGCCCACCGTCGCTAAAATTAGAAGTGGGACTATTGGAGTCGATTGGAGAGAGTTTTCACGATAAAAGGTGATTTTATGGTACTGATTTTACTTACTGGGATGCCGGGTTCTGGAAAAGAAGAGTTCTTACAGGTCGCTAAAAAGTTCGATTATGATATCGTCAGGATGGGTGACGTCGTTAGAGAGATAGCCAAGGAAGAGAACGTTCTCTTGAACGATTCCGGCGTCGGCAGCTTCGCTCACAGCGAGAGAGAAAGGTTCCACTACGGTATCTGGGCAGAAAGGACGATGCAGAAGATAAGCAGCACCGACGCCATCATCGACGGAGTGAGAAGTTACGAAGAAGTGGAGATATTCAAAGCAGAACTCCAGGAAGACATGCAGATAGTGGCCGTCCACGCCTCCCCAGATACAAGGTACCAAAGACTAAAAGACAGGGGCAGAGAGGACAGGCCCGGAACATGGGAAGAATTCAAGGAAAGAGATGATAGAGAACTAGACTGGGGTCTGGGAAAGGTCATAGCATCGGCTGACAAGATGCT
>JBMCUO010000017.1:0-23882 GCA_048622455.1 Candidatus Saliniplasma sp.
ATAAACGGGTTAAATCAATCTGACAATGCTTACAAAGAACTATTCTGGAACGACCCGAATGAGGATGTTGAATATTTTGAAAAAAATTACATCCGAGGCGGATACAATATGTACGGTGAAAAAGCCGTGAAGGAGTTTCTACGGTTAAACAATTTAAAGCAGATCATACGGGCTCACCAGTGTTTTAAACGAGGCTACCGATACTTTTTCCACAAACGGGTTTTGAGTATCTTTTCAGTCCCGGATTACTGCGGTAACACGGCCGGTAAATACGCCGTCGTTGAAAAGGACGGTATCAATCTTTACGATATTCGTAAACTATAGTGCAGTCATGGTGATCGGAATAACTGAAACCAACGTTTTTTGCTGCCTTTATAACGTTATCAGAAGCGGTTTTCAACCTGTACCTATCGTATCCCTTTGAAACACATTCTTTTATACCGAACTTGAACAGCTCTTCCAAGGCACCTTGTTCCCCGCAGGCGAAGGTCGCGCTGAGTGAGCCGTACTCCTCGTGGACCTGCAGGAAGATCAAAGCCTCTATTTTCCCGGTCCCTTCATCTCTTACCGAGTAGCAGTATCCGTTTTCGACCCTATCCTCCAGGAGTTCTTCATCCATGGGATATGCGGTCCAGTGTTCGATGTAGAGTCCTGCGTTGTCTTTCATCTCTTGAGAACTCATAACGAACTCTATTACCTCCTCGATGTTCTTTTCCTGCCGTACTCTTTGAATCTCTCGATCTGAAGGTGGTTCAATCTCTTCTAGATCGTCATCGTTGAGCCTCAGGTAATCGTAAGCCTTTTTAAGTTCAAAACCAAGGTCTTCCACGACCTTCTTAACCGGGGTGTTATCATTTGAGGTCAAGAATCTAGCAGCAGAATAATCTAGGTCTTCGATATATTTCATCTCGCTTTCTATCATAGCTCTTCCGTAACCTTTCCCATGATAGTCAGGGTGAACCCTTAAACCTTCCAGCCACAGTACATCATCGTTATGCCATGTGTGTTTAGCCAAAGCGATTATATCGCCATCTACAATACCACAGATGAAACCACCGTCATCAACCCATTCTTCGTATAAATCTGGTATATAATCTCTACCGTCCCAAATATCCGAAGTCAGTTCCACGACTTCATCTTTATCCGATAGTTCAAGTTCTCTAACTTTTAGTTCTTTATTCATGGGAACCAGATCCCTCTATATCAGTCTTCCAGCATTGGCATATCTATATCGTTCTCGGTGGCGAAATTGACAGCTTTTTTATAACCGGCGTCAGCGTGCCTGACTACACCACTGCCAGGATCAGTTTTGAACACTCTTTCGATGTTCTCTTCTGCCTCTTTAGTACCATCTGCAACCACAACCATACCTGCGTGGGTAGATAATCCGATACCCACTCCCCCACCGTTGTGTATGGAAACACTGTCAGCTCCAGCGGATATGTTCAACATAGCGTTCAAAAGAGGCCAGTCAGCGATTATATCGCTGCCGTCCTTCATCTTCTCAGTTTCTCTGTTAGGACTGGCTACACTTCCAGCATCAAGATGATCCCTAGTTATGGATATAGGTGCAGAGATCTCTCCGCTGGCGACCATCTCGTTGATCTTCTTGGCGAACTTATGTCTTTCACCATATCCCAACCAGCAGACCCTGGCAGGTAATCCTTCCCACGGCAGGTGCTCCTCTGCAAGTTCGATCCAATTGATAAGCTGTTCATTATCTGGGAACAGTTCCTTAACAACTTCATCGGTCTTCAAGATATCTTCAGGATCTCCGGACAAAGCCATCCATCTGAAAGGTCCTCTACCCTCGCAGAACATGGGTCGTATGTAGGCTGGAACGAATCCTGGGTACGCAAATGCATTTTTAAAACCTGCTTCGTAGGCCTGTCCTCTTAGATTATTACCATAATCGAAGGTGATTGCACCTTCATCCTGCATCTGGACCATGGTCTTACAGTGTAGTTTCATGGACTCCATACTCCTTTTTTTGAACTCTTCAGGAGAATCCTCCCTGAGCTGGAGTGCATCGTCGTAGGTCATTTTTTTTGGGAAATATGCCATAGCGTCATGAGCACTGGTTTGATCTGTCAAAACGTCCGGTATTATATCTCTCTCGAGCATCTCAGGCAGTACTTCTGCGGTATTGCCGATCAATCCGATGGCCAGTGCTCTTCCATCTTTTTTCGCTTCAAAAGCCATCTCCAGCGCTTCATCTAGATCTTCAAGAACAACGTCACAGTACCCGGCTTCTAATCTTCGTTCAGCCCTTGCTGGATTGATCTCAATTACCAGAGCTACACCCCCGTTCATCTTGATAGCTAGTGGTTGAGCCCCACCCATACCACCTAGACCTCCGCTGACACATAATTTTCCTTTCAAAGTCCCATCAAAATGCTTACGGGCTAGGGCTGCAAATGTTTCATAGGTGCCCTGGATTATGCCCTGGGTTCCGATATAGCACCAGCTGCCAGCGGTCATCTGACCGTACATGATCAGACCCAGGTCCTCCATCTCGTAAAATTTTTCCCAATTGGACCATTTAGGTACTAAATTAGAATTAGCTATCAGAACCCTAGGGGCTCTTTTAAAAGTCTTAAAAACTGCCACGGGTTTTCCGCTCTGGACAAGCAGTGTTTCATCATTCTCTAACCTTTTCAAAGTTTCTACGATCTTTTCATAACACTCCCAGTTCCTAGCTGCCTTACCAGAACCCCCGTAAACTATCAGATTATCTGGATCCTCGCCATTTTCAAGATTGTTCATCAACTGTCTCAACATAGCTTCTTGTTTCCATCCTTTACAATTAAGTTCTGTCCCCGTAGGGGCTTTGATCTCTTTCATCTGAGCACCATAGCTCCTATATTCTCAAAAAGTAAAAATCTTTTGCTCGAATTATGATTTATCTATACCAGAGGTATAAATCTAGGTCTTTCCGTGTCCTGTTCTTGAGAAATATTATATAAAGAGAGGTTCGGTTTCTCGCCCGTAAACATCAACGTATTGTGTTCTGAGAACAATCGCAGATGTATTTCCGAGATGTTCTTTAACTTTTGAGATATCTTCAGTCCAGGACGGATTACACCAATTACAAGCGCGCTGTTCTCTTTCATTATGTCGAGTAGTCTCCTACCGGCTGTCTCTTCTTCAACATCATCAGATATATAGCTCAGGGCATCCTCTACGTTTTCCATTTCACAGACGGTCAATAGTGGTTTTTTATACCTGTACAGCGCTTCCTTATAAACGTCTTTGACCCTGTTCCGATAACTGTTGAACTTCGTTTCTTCTTCCGTGTCCAAGTGTTGTTCCGGTCTGAAAGTGATCAGACGGTTACTCAAATTTTCATCAAAAGTGTCTTTGAACCATGATCGTAGTTCACTATCTTCTCTACTGGTGATGGGTATGTTAACAACTTTTCCTCCCTGCATCAAGAAATTGATAATCAGCGGCCCTATTATGTTCATCTTACCGGTCAGAGGTACGGATTCAGCGATCTCCAATAAAACAAGGCTGTTACGGGGCAATCCAAAATCCAGCAGTTCGTCCAACTCTTGAGAACCGGTAGAAAAACTATCTTGTTTTTGATATCTATCACTACTTTCATCGTCGATAGGTAGTTTTTCAGTGGGTAATATAGGAAGTTTGTTTTTAAATGGTTGGAAATAATTGAATCTGCCTTTATCAAGGGTCATAAGATAGACGGGTCTCGTTATCTTTTCCCCTCGCAATTTGTTGAGATAGATATGTCTAACCCTCTTTCCCTCAGATTCTCCTTCCTTTAAAGTAATATAACCATCCACAAGGTAATCCCATTCCGTGGACACGTCTTCTTCGATCACCAGTATCAGTTTGACTCCAGACCGTTCGACCAGATCTTTTTGGAGTGTTTTTATCAGTACTTTTGGATCGATATTGTATCTTTCCACAAGCGCTTCTATACTGTCTATTATTATCAATGATCTATTAGGTAATCTCTTATCTACCCGATTATATATATCCTGGATCTCCATCATACCTTCTTTTATATCGACATTATCCAGCATACTTCGACTGACATGCTGAGGGGGCTCTTTTCTCCAGGATTCCTGACCTCCTTTCATGACAGCCAGCATCTCCCTGGCTTTCTCCACCCTTTCCATGGCGTCTTCTTTCCGTTCTTTAAACTTCTGGAACTCTTTTCCTTTAGAAAGCACACGGAGGAAATCCATACTTGCATCGATCAAATTTTCACGCCATTCTTTATCTCTCAACCAATGGAATTGACTGTAAAGAGAATCGTTCGCGACCCTTGTCGAGATGTAAAAGGTGTTCTCGATATCTCCTAGTTTTTCCATCATACTCAGACTGAGTATAGTTTTCCCGGTCCCAGCTCTACCTTTAATCATCAGAGAGCGACCCCAGTCCGATTCGAAGAAACTGGTGATTTCCGGCGGTATCTCTATAGGAACCATATTCATTCACCCATATTCTCACTTAAATAATCTATAGCCTTATCCATGTTCCGGAGGATTTTTTTGAAATTCTTGGTCTTTTTACTCCTGATGACAAGTATATAATCATTATTAACTCCTCTGATAACCGTATCTCCATCTTTGGAACGGATCACTATACGATCAGGTTTTTCTTTGTCTAGATGTTCATTTGCAGTGTTTGCCGCTCCAAATATCGTAGCTGACATGATCCCAAAAGTCTCCAAAGAGATAAAAACATCGTGACCTGCTGATGTGATTATATCGCCATTCTTTTTAACAAGTATACTGATGTCTATATCAGCAAGTGAGCCAAGTTTTTTGATCGTGTCTAGAACGACCGCTTTGTTCATTTTGTAAACCTCCTTGCGTTAATTTCACGAACTATAAGTTCATCCCAATGGAATACTATAAGAGTATATGATAAATTAATCTTTCGTAAAGATCATTTGTTTTTCAAAACGTCAGGGATTTTCTCAGATATGTCTTCTGGCATCATACCCCATCCAACTTCTTCGAATGCCAGCTCTCCGGCTCTGCATGTTATGTAGGCACCCAATCTAGCAGCATCGAAGGTACCCATCCCTTTAGATAGTAAAGCGCTTACGACACCTGCCAAAGTGTCACCTGTACCTCCTACGGTCATTGCTGGTGTACCGAAATCGTTCTTTTTATTTCTGAAGCCATTAGTGATATGATCTGTTTCTCCTTTGAGAAGGACGGTACAGTGGTATCTCTCTGCCAACGATTCTGCCAATTCTACGGTATCATCTGTTCCGAACATACTCAGTTCACCGGCATGCGGTGTGATAACGGTATCCTCTGACAGCAGATCGGTATTCTCTACGATGGACTTTAAACCATCAGCATCGATGACCATCGGTTTTTTGGACTTTTCGATGAACTCCCTGCATGCTTCCATCGTAGAATCATCGTTACCTAATCCGGGACCGAGCAGGACTGCGTCGGCGTTGAGAGAGAGTTCTAGCAGTTCGTCGACATGCTCTTCCGCGACCTTCTCTCCTTCAAGTGGATGTACTATAAAACTCGGCGAATATCCCGCTACCACGTTTCTGATGGGACTAGGAACCGCAAGGTGTACTAGATCGACACCAGTTCTGTATGCAGCAAAACCTGATAATGCTGGTGCGCCTGTGTACGGTCCGCCTCCGATAATTAGCAGGGTACCGTTGTCACCTTTGTGAGATGAACTGCCGGGAGTGGGATACAACTGCAGTTCTCCTGGACCGGTGAACGATTCAGCTTCTTCAGGGATACCAATATCTTTTATAACTATCTCTCCACAATTTTCTTCTTCCATCCCTTGTTTGACGTCGTGGAAGGTAACAGTCAGGTCCGGTTCGACCTGAATGTCAGCTCCGAGTCCACTGGGTACATCCACGGAAACTATGTCCCTAGCAAATTCATTTATATTTTGGATCACACCACGATAAGGTTCTCTGATATTACCTTTCAATCCAGTTCCTAGAAGAGCGTCTACAACTACACGATCTTCGATCCTGTCCCGATCTATATCCTCGATGATCCTGCAGTCCAGCTTATCTAGATTCTCTTTAGCTAGTTTCGACCTTACCCCGTCCGGTCCTTTTATCAAGTGAACGGTGACCCTTTCTAGACCTATCCATTCCCCGAGGTACCTAGCTGCAACGTAGCCGTCTCCTCCGTTATTACCTGTTCCACACAGAAAGATGACATCTTTATCGGTATATCTTTCGCGTATCTCTTCCGCTAGACTTTTTCCAGCGTTTTCCATGAGTCGTTTAGGAGGAACTCCCCTGTATTCTGAATTCCTATCCAGTACAGCAACTTCCTTGAAATACAGCATATCAAGAATATATTATCGGTGAGTAATAGACGTTTTGCTTATACGAAAGTCATATATGTTAGTTATACGATATTAGGTATAACACACTTTTCAAGGAGGAATGTCCATGCCTAAGAAAGATAATAAAAGGATTAAAACTTATGTTCGTGGTTTAGATGAGAATCTTAAGGGCGGTGTTCCTGAAGGCAGCGTGGTACTTTTAGCGGGACCGCCAGGTTCCATGAAATCTTCCATAGCTTTCAACATCCTGTATCACAACGCACTGAAGGAAGATAAAAGGAGCGTTTACATATCATTAGAAGAGACCAGGGACAGTCTGATAGAGAACATGAAAGGACTAGGTATGGATTGGAACGATGTCGATAGGAAGTTAAGCATATTGGACCTTGGTTTGATACGTTCCCGGGTTTCCGAATTGGAAAACATGGATTGGATACAAGTGTTCAGAAGATATGTTAAGAACTTGAAAAAAAATATCGATAACGAATTATTGGCCATAGATTCGCTTCCAGTCTTAAAAACAATGGCCCAGTTCCATGACTCGAGGAGGGACCTTTTCAAATTCTTTGAATGGCTTAGAAGTATGAAGTTGACTACTATAGTTGTTCACGAGATCCCCATGGATAAGCTGGAGTTCAGTGAAGCAGGAGAAGGATTCTTATCAGACGGAATCTTCCACATGGAATTGAAAAGGAAAGGGACTAACATGAATCTCTTCATGTCGACCATGAAGATGAGAAAAACTGAACATCCCCGAGACTATTTTCCATTGATCTTTGACGACGGATTCGAACTAGTAAAAAGTTAAATCCTAGGCCCTACCAACTGCCAGACCAGTAGGAACAGTATCAAGAAAGCTATAGCATAAGAAATACCGGACGTGAACTTTTTTTTGTTCTTATCTTTCATATTTAAAAAGTCTGCGAAAGCTCTGAGCCCGTCTTTGAATATGAATCCCCCATCCAGTGGAACTGCAGGCAGGGCATTGAAAAGACCGACCATAAGGTTAAGCCAGAAGACCCAGTAAAGTAAATTCGCGATGATCCAGAAACTGGAACCTGGCAGTATCGAAAGCGGACCACTGACTTCGTATAGATTGGCTATATTCTCGGGCACCGGTGACAGCTGTAGAAATGGTAATGAGATGTAGGTCAAACTAGATTGAATATAGTCACCGACCGCTTCGTCGTCTTGGAAGGGTCTAGATAGGAAACTGGGTAGGAAATCAGAGTCCCATACATTTATACCTAAATAATTCACGCTTATACCCGCATACCCTTTACCTTTGAACTCCTCTCTGTTCTCAGACGGATATAGCTTATCGAAAGCCTCGTACTTATCAACTAAGGTCATGGATGTGTTATCAACTTCATCTTCTCTGTAGAAGCTTATATCGTATGTTTCCCCAGCATCTGTTCTATCCATGACGTTAATAAAATCTTCCTGGTTTCGGATGGTGTCTTCTCCTATGCTTAATATTATGTCGCCTACCTCCAACCCCGCTTCTTGGGCAGGATATCCTTCACCAAGACCTGTAACTACCAATCCTGATTTAACATCGTAGACTCTTTCGGCATCTCCATCGAAAACTGTAACCTCCATGTCTATCCCAGGGTCGATATCCAATCCTCTGAAGTCATCGATATCTTCAATATTTGTCCCCCCGATCCTGACTATCTCTTCTCCTCCCGCTATGTTGAGGTTGTAAAGGGGCGAACCGCTCGAGATGTTGTTGATTATAACCCCTTCCTGTTTCACCGAGATGGATCCCATAAAAACCGTAGAGAAGATCAGTACAACTATAAGCGCTAATATAACGTTAGTTGTAGGTCCTACGCTGTATATCCTACCGCGTTTGATCCTGGGTAATTTTTCCATCTCATCTTCATCCGGTTCAACGAAGGCTCCTATAGGTACCACCAAAAAGGCCAGGCCTAGTGATTTAATATCGATATCCGCTACCCTTGCCAGTATGCCGTGGCTGAATTCATGCACGATTATAGCTATGGCCAAACCAGCGATACCGTACCATATCGGGATGAGAGGGTTGACTCCAGGTATTCCAAGCACCATCTCCGGTGAGGGGGCCTGGTCCGAAGGTATCTGTGAAGCGAGTATAGCTGACCAGATGACCAATATCATGATTATGACCATGCATATCGTAACGACTACAAGGCCAAGATTACCGTAATTCTTCCAGAACCGCTTTCTCTTATGAGCTGTTTCATCGATGAACTTTCTTCCCTTCTGTGTCTTCCACAATAAAAAAGGACCGCTCAGTTCCAGTCCTAAAGGTTCTAGGACCCCCAATTTTTGGAGTACTGCGAATAGGACCAAGAAGGAAGCTATGATTATCAGAGCGAGTAGTAATCCTGAACTGATACCTAACATCAAGTCCTCTTTACTCTGATATTATTTAATTATTTTCCCATTAAGAAAAGTAAAACAGAAAGTACGAAAGCCGTGGCTGCCACGATAGCCAAAGGTAGACCCGCCTTTCTCATCAACTTCCTGTCATATATCCTGATGATACTGACCTTAGAGATGGAACCAAGTGCGAGAGCTAAAGTCATAGTTATAACAGCGGTCATCGAACTTATCTCTCCTCCCATGTAGATAACAGCTAAAGATGCGGTGACCGATGTGGTAGAGACCAGTCCTCCGATAGCCACTGCATACACCCCGTAAGACCCGATATAACTTCTAAGTAAAAATGCTGAAATGGATATGGATGTAAAGATCAGCGCGAATTTTGCAGCCGGGATTATCGCAAAAGGGGAACCAAGTTCGATATCGAAATGACCTGAATGTGATTTACCTTCGTTAAATAAGCTTATGACTGTGAAGGAAACTAAAAGTAGGATGGTGACAGGCACTATGATCACGTTGAAAATGACCCCTCCTGTTAAAACGAGTATCAATATAAGGTCCTTCAGGATCATGGATGTGTTAGTAAGTAATACAGATACCAGGGAGATAGGTAATATCGAAGGGTTCTTCCTTGATTTCTGAGAGATAGAAGCGGTAGACGCTGCTGAGTTAACGAAGCCTCCCAAGAAGGTAGATATCTTCATACCCTTTTCAGGTCCCACCAATTTGATAACGATAAAACTCGTAAATGACATAGAAGAAACGAATATGATCATAAGGACGGTCTTTACGGTATCGAACAACCTACCAGGTCCGATCAACGGATGGATCGTTCCGATGCTGTAAGTGATGGGCAGCAGTACGATAGCCACTGCTATGAACCTGACAGCACTTGATAGCTCCTCTTTCGTTAAAATCGAGGCGAACCTATGCATCTTCTCTTTGGATGCTAGAAGTATGAATACAAGCAGTGAAATGACCAGAGATTCTAGTATCAGACCATAACCAACTAGCATACCTAAAATCATAACAAGAACCAGGGCTACGGAAGTTGTCATACCAGGTGTGGATATCTTCTGTTTAAGAACAGGGATGGAGATGAATATAAAGATGAATATAGTGACCAAGAAGACGACCCGACCTGGTTGTTCGCCGAATAATCTTACGGCTGTAAACCCGGATATGGACACAAGACTGAAAGTTCTCACACCTGAAAACGCCTTCCTGTGTGTCTTATATGCCTGAAACTCTCTTTGGATCCCTAACAATAGTCCGATTAGGAGGGCAGCTAGGCTTGAAATCATGTCGATAGGGGTCATCTTTGTAAATGCTAATTAGGTCCGAGTGTAATATTTTTACCTGTATTGAATACCCTTCTATTTTTGGAAACCTTTATTAGCTAGCTCGTGCAAGTTATACGTGTTTACGATCGGTATTTGTCAATTCGTAAAAGGTGCCGGTAGGAGGTGTGGAGTTTGGATAAATATGATGAAAATCAGGGACATGACCCTCCCTACTCGACCGTAGAGAAGGGAGAGGTGGAAAACTGCTCGGTGACCAAATACAACGATGGGGTAGTTAGAAACTCGGTATTTACCGTTAATTCTGAACGTGAAAGGCGTTTAAAGTCAGAACCGTATATCGCACAGAATTTGTTAGGGGAGCGGAACAAGGGAAAAATAAATAGGTTTTTTTCTAGATTGATAATTTTGGTCCTGGCTTTGATAGTACTTTTGATCCTTTTCAGCTTCTTATGATAACTTTCATCGGAGGGTAAACTATATATAGAACCTCAATTGTCATTAGAATAACAACATAACAACATGAGGTTGTAAACTTGTGGAGTGAATCATCATGGCAAGACAAGATAAAGTTCTAAAAGTAGCTGAGGCAAAATCATCGGATGTGGGAAGAGGATTGGCCCGTATCGATCCAGCAGTAAAGGAGATGCTGGAGCTCAACAGTGGGGATATCGTTCTGATCAACGGTAATAAACAGACCCCTGCCAAGATATGGCCTGGAGACGAAAAGGATCGAAATACTGGGATCATCCGTATCGATGGTCCGACCCGAAGGAATGCAGGTGTTAAGATCGATGAAAAAGTCGGAATCGAAAAGGTTCAAGCTAAAACTGCTACAAAGGTCACTTTTGCCCCTACGCAACCCATTAGATTGATGGGTGGTGAAGATTATCTTAGAAGACAGGCCCTTAGGGACAGACCGATATCCAAGGGAGATTCTATCACTTTGAACGTCATGGGTAAAAAGATCGAATTAGTTGTAAAATCATATTCACCCTCTGCAAGAGCCGTCATGATAAGACCTTCGACCGAGGTAAAGATCTCTGAGAAACCTATCAGTAAAGAAGAGATAGCCCAGGTTCCTAGGGTGTCCTACGAGGACATCGGAGGTCTGGACAAGGAGATGGAAAAGGTCAGGGAGATGGTAGAACTACCTCTCAGACATCCTGAACTCTTCGATAAGGTGGGTATCGAGGCACCCAAAGGTGTTCTGCTGCACGGTCCACCAGGAACAGGTAAAACTTTGATGGCCAAGGCGGTGGCCAGTGAAACCGACGCCAATTTTTACAACATCGGAGGTCCGGAGATAGTTTCTAAGTATTACGGTGAATCAGAAGGTAGATTGAGAGAGATATTCGAAGAAGCAGAAGAAAACCAGCCCGCTATAATATTCATCGACGAATTGGATTCCATAGCTCCGAAAAGGGACGAGGTAACAGGTGAAACCGAGAGGAGGATCGTAGCACAGTTACTTTCTCTCATGGACGGTCTAGAAGCAAGAGGTAAAGTCATAGTCATCGGAGCTACGAACCGTGCTCATGCACTAGATCCAGCATTGAGAAGACCAGGTAGATTCGACAGAGAGATCGAGATAGGTATGCCGGATAAAGACGGTAGAAATGAGATATTAGACATCCACACGAGAGGAATGCCCCTTGCTGATGACGTGGATAAGACCGAGATATCTAAACATACACACGGTTTCGTAGGAGCTGATATCGAAGCTCTCGCTAAAGAAGCTGCCATGTTGGCGCTGAGAGAGATCCTACCGGATATCGATATGGACCTTGAACAGATACCCCCTGAAGTTTTAGAGCGTCTCGAGGTCAAGGAAGAACACTTCAAAAGAGCTCTAAGAGAGATGAACCCTTCGACCATGAGAGAAGTGATGATAGAGACTCCAGATGTCTCATGGGAAGACGTAGGGGGCTTGAATGAAGCCAAGCAGCGTCTGGTCGAAGCAGTTGAGTGGCCCCTGAAGTTTTCGGATGTTTTCAAACACATGGACGCAGAGGTACCTAAAGGCATCTTGTTGAGCGGTCCTCCTGGAACTGGTAAGACACTTTTAGCGAAAGCAGTAGCCAACGAAAGCGAGGCAAATTTCATATCCGTTAAAGGACCAGAGTTCTTTTCCAAGTGGGTCGGAGAGAGTGAGAAAGCGGTTCGAGAAACGTTCAGAAAGGCGAGACAGGCAGCCCCGACCATAATATTCTTCGATGAGATCGATGCATTAGCTCCTAAAAGAGGTTCTAGTGCGGACTCTAACGTATCTGAAAGGGTCATATCTCAACTGCTGACAGAACTTGATGGTTTAGAGGCTCTACACGACGTTGTAGTCCTAGCTGCTACTAACAGACCCGAGTTGATCGATCCAGCACTTTTAAGACCGGGACGGTTCGATAGAAGGTTGAAGATAGACTTGCCCGACTTTGAAACTAGGAAGAAGATATTTGAAGTCCATACCAGGGACAAACCGCTTGCTGACGATGTCGACCTGGAGAAATTGTCCAAAGACACCAACGGGATGAGCGGTGCTGATATCGCTGCCATATGTAACGAAGGAGTGATGATAGCCATCCGAGAGTTCATCAGCGAAGGCGGAGAAATGGTCAAAGAAGAACTGGATGATATGCAGGTTAAGATGAAACATTTTAAAGAAGCTTTGAGAGATATCCATGATAAGATAGACGAGAGAAAAGACCTGAGGGAATCGGGTAAGTCCCCTCAGGCATACCGCTAAAAAACCTTTAACAACTTTTTTATTATTTGTTTACCGTATTATAGCGATGAATGTAAAACGAGGTGATCAGGATCCAATCCGTTTGGACCTTAACGAAAACCACCTGTTGAGTGACGAATATTATGATATAATATATTCTCGACTAGATGTTGATCTTGCGGATTACCCGTCGGAGTACTGCAGTGAATTATGTGAGAAATTGGCAGGATATCACGGTCTGAGTCCGGAGCAGTTCTTGGTAGCTAACGGTTCCGACATGGTATTGGACACGATATTCAAGACTTTAGTGCCCTCCGGAGGTCTAGTAGGGTATTATGAACCCAGTTACAGATATTATACATTCTTAGCGAATCGAAATGATAGGAAAGTCCTGGAGGTCCCTTTGAGGAGTGATTTCACCATCCCTACAAATACTGATTTCATTGAAGAAGTCGATGCTCTTGTAGTGTGTTCACCCAACAACCCCACTTCGCTGTCAGTCGATAAGAAGCATATAGAATCTCTATTAGAAAAGGATGTGCTGATCGTTCTGGATGAAGCTTATGCTGAATACGGTTCTGAATACGGTTTAAATTTTTTAAAAGATCACGATAATCTGATAGTTACGAGGACCTTTTCCAAGGCTTGGGGACTCGCTGGTGTCAGAGTTGGGTACGCCGTGTCATCCCCTCAGAATATAATGCTGTTGAAGGAAAATATGATGTCCTTTAACATGAACGTTCTATCCAACGCTGCAGTCCTAGCTGCTTTAGAAAATCATCATTTCATGGAGGAAGCACTTGAAAGAACATTTGTAGAAAGGGATTATCTGACTGAAGAACTATCACTCGTGGACTTCAACGTCCTCCCTTCGGAGACCAACTTCCTTTTCTGTCGACCTCCCCACGGTGTAAGTCCCGAAGAACTCTACCAGGGATTATCCGAAAGAGATATCATGATAAAGATATTCGATGAAGAAAGGATAAGAGATTACGTGCGGATAACAGTTGGGACCAGGGAGATCAACGACGAACTGCTGGATAACCTGGAAGATCTAGTTTAGATGATCTCCAGTATATCCAATATCCTTCTGGATACAACTGCAACGAAGAAGATTATCCCTATGTAGATGAAGGTATCCATCCTGTCACCGGTTTTGAGATCGGTGTATGTGGAAGTCAATTCTCTGGATATCAATATGCCTATCAAAAGTAAGATCCCGAAGAGTTCTAGGTTATGTCCACCCACCAGCACCAAGACCAGCGATGTCCATAAACTCAGTGCAAGGACGATCTTTTGATGGATCATCATTCAGCTTCCTCCAGGGTGAATTTGATGTGTTTATCCTCTTTCTCGAAACCAACGACTCTCAGGGGAGTGCTCAACCCTTCACACGCGCAGGTGAGGTAAGCACTGCATATGGGACAGCCCGTACGAGTGCAGAGTTTACTGCTTTCCTCTCTCAGCTTTTCACAGTAATCGTTGTAACCGTTATGAGTGATGCGTAATTTGACAATGCCATCTTCCCTCCTAAAACTGAAAGATCTGGCCAAAGATAGTCCATGTGTCAAGATACCCATACCTTCTCTAGCCCCCTCGATACCCGACCCGTCAAGATCCGATTCCATCCGTTCTTTCGCTTCTCTTAGTATGGGTCCACCGACGGGTTTCAGAGATATACCCGTTCTCCCCGCTCCACCGGTGATAACAGTCATCTCGTCGTAGATGGTGGGTATCCCTTTGAACCTACCTGCGGGTATGTATGTTCTAGATGAACTCAGATGCTGGCCTGGTGGTATATAGACCCCATCTCCTTTCAGATCTAAATCTTCTAGAAGATCGTTCAGAGGGATCACAGATGATTCGAGCATACTTTCCGATGTGGATTTTTCTACGGTTTTGAAGTGCAGTATAGTTATAGTGATAATCCCAATAAAAAATGACCCGAAGGCAATGTTGATATATTCTGTATATAGAAATAGATAGATGCTTAACATCATGAATGCAGTTCCGACGATCTTCGATAGATATTCTGGCCTTTTAATATCAGTGGGTCTCATCTCTTCTATGCGAAGATTAAGCTCGATTATAAAAGTATCGCAAAAGATTTAATTGAGGAGATACAATGATTGTCGAGATGGCTCAACACAAAAGTATAGTCCCAATCGTCATATTTCTGCTCGTGATCTCAGCTTTAGCCGGCGTAGTTTCATCTCAGTCGAGCCATCAAGATTTCGACGAAGCCGAGGAAGATATAGAAGCACTTTACTTGTCTTTGGATAGGACTATCTCTGTTCTTGAAATTTCATTGAACCGCACGCTGGATGTCAATCTCACAGTTCAAACTCACGAGGATGAGGTATCGTACAATTACAGTTCTGAGAACCTTGGAGGGGCCTTGAATCATTCCATGGATGCATTGGATATGGTAGGTTATTCTGAAGGGATCTTGAAAGATATAGAAGGCGAGGTTTCCAGCTATGAGTACCTTGAGAGATTATACAGACCCTACAGCAGGGCGTCTCAAAACATGACGAGCTTTTCTGAAACTCATATCGGATTTATTAATGATATGGAAGAGGCCGTACATATCTATGAAGATTGGCATGAAAATGATAGAGATCTAGGATATTTACGGGGAGGACTAGAAGCCCTAACCCGGGCATCATATGATCTGAAACTCATGAGCGATTCCCTAGACGATGCTGAATCTTATGTGGGAATGATCGATGATGAAAGATTGGACAATCAAGCACTCTTGGGATATATCTCGGATGTCAGAGACATGCTCGAGGAGTATGAGGGCTTTCATGAAGATATCTTGTTCTTATACAGGTCCATACCATCCCATGTAGACCTTGTAGTACCTTCAAGCGGTCATCCGGGCGAAGTCATCACGATATATGGTGTTTACGTAGAAAATGGATCATATCTTGAGGGGGTCGATGTTTCACTGTCAGTAGAAAATGTTTCAGTGAACAGCACCATCACCGATGAAGATGGATATTATCGTTTTGATTACAAAATACCCTGGGATACAGCTTTGGAACCTTTGAATGTGAGCGTTTCAGCTAATGGTCTGTATAAAAATGCAGAGATCCAGATAGTAAAGTATCCTTCAAGGATCGAGTTATCAGCTGATAGGGAAGAATATCACAAAGAGGATATCGAGTTGGAAGGTAGAGTTATCACAGAAGCTCCGGTACCCCTTGAGGAGATATCTCTGAACGCCACATCGGATAGAACGGTGGACGTTTCTTCGGAAGGTCACTTCTCTTTGATATACAACTCGACTCAATTCCCATGGGGGAGATCGGTCATAGATGTGTCTTACCAGGGTAACTATACGATCCATGGGAGCAGCGGGTCAGTATCTTTCGAAGTCAACATCCCTACCTTGCTCACCCTTGAATCTGACGATGACGGTGATTTGAGCGAAGAGATCCATATAGATGGAAGGCTGATCAACCAAAGTTCTGAAGATGGACTAGATGGATCGGATGTTAGGCTTCATATCGATGGTGAATATCTGTTTTCCATCGAAACCCACGAGGAAGGTGAATACGCAGGAGTTTTAAAAGTCGATGAAGTGGTACCGGATGATGGATTGTATAAGTTGGAATCAGTATTCCCTGGAACTCATAAGTACCGGTCTTCTGAGTCCGAACCTATATTCATATATCGTAGTGGAGATGTAGTGGGTATCGGAGAAGATCCCGACGAGGCAAGGGACGTCGATGATAACGATGACCGACATAGTTTGATCCCACCTATAATTCCAGGGGATGAGATAGGGTTGATGATGGTCTTCGCAGTGTTGCTATTCATCTTGTTTTATTACTTCGTATTTTACAGGAGCGAACCTATCGAGGAAAGGATAGAAGATTCGAGTTCTCCGCCCGTACTTCAAAAGAGAGGTTCTGAATCTATATCAGCCACATCCAGGGACGATGTATCTAAAATTTATCGAGATTTTATAGAGACGTTGAGCCGGAAAAAAAGTATCGAATTGAAGAGAGGAACAACCCATCGGGATATCGAGCGAGAGATCCTTCACATGACGGACTCTGATGAGATAAGCACGGTCACATCTGTTTTTGAGAAGGCATTTTTCTCCAGTAAAGAACTCACAAAAAAAGAAATAGAGCGTTTCAATGAAGGCATAAAAAGTTTGAACAGGGTGATCGGATGAGAAAAAGTATGAAAACCATGACGATATATATCATAGCTGCAGCGGCAGTAGTTCTCATGTTCTTTTTCTCTTTATCTGCACCTTTGGTCACCACTAACGCGGATTTCAGTATATATAACACGGATTGGAACGGATGCAGTGGATTAGCAGTCCGAACTTACGAAACCGGTGATTTCACCCCTAACCTCAAGTTAGCCAACGACCGGGAGATGGAGATCGTTCAGAGGAGTATCACGGAGTACTCAGTGGTACCGAACTCGACATCTATGGTATTTTTAGGACCCGAGCTGGATTTCAGTCCAGGAGAGATAGAGTACGTAGATGAATTTTTGAGACAGGGTGGAAAAGTACTGGTAGCAGATGATTTCGGAACCGGTAATCAGCTTTTGAGTGGTTTGAACACATCCTCACGGTTTGCAGGTGATAACCTTTTGGACCTTTCCTTCGAAAAGGATCCTGAATTTTCAGTTGTTTACGAGTTCAGGGAGCACCCCCTTACAGAGGATCTTACCTTCGTCATGTTGAACCGACCCACTTATTTACAGCCTGATGACCAAGCTGTTAGCTTGATGAATACCAGTGATGGAAGTTGGGTGGAAAGGGACGACGGTGACGTTCGTATAGGAAGATCACCGGTTATGTCCGTGGAAACTTATGGAGACGGTGAATTGATGCTGCTGTCAGACCCTAGTATCATGATAAATTCCATGCTGGATAGGATGGATAATGAGATATTCACCTCGAACTTACTGGACTATTTGTCTGAGGACCGCACCGATATAATCATAGATGAAAGTCATCGTGAGATGAGCCTTGTGTACAAGGTGGTTTACACTGGAAACTATCCGTCAGAGATGATATCCTTCATGCTGATCTCTGGAGGAATATTGGTGACAGCTGCGGTTATAGTTCCTGGTTTGAAAGATAAAACCTTGGTCATGCTCGAAAAGTTATTATCTGTGTTCATCAAAGAGGAAAAAGAAGACCCGCTTTCAAAAGTATTAAATAATCACCCTGATTGGGATGAACATAAATTAGAATGGCTTTACGAGAGGTTATCTGAATCCATTAATCAACGGGAGGACCAATCTTGATTGATATAGATAAGTACGAAAAGAAGTTCGATGAAGTTAGAAAGAACGTAGGAAAAGTCATCGTGGGTTACGAGGACGTAGTCGACGACTTTTTGATATGCTTGATGACGAAAGGTCATCTACTGTTGGAGGGCGTTCCAGGTATTGCGAAAACAACCTTGATCAAAACTTTTACCGAAGCCGTGGGATTGGACTACGAAAGAGTTCAGTTCACCCAGGATCTTTTACCCGCTGACATATCAGGGCATTATTATTACAACCAAAAAACGGGAAAGTTTGATTTGAGGAAGGGACCCATATTCGCCCAGGTATTGATGGCCGACGAGATCAACAGAGCACCACCTAAAACCCAGTCTGCTATGATAGAAGCTATGCAGGAGAAACAGGTCACCATCGAAGGCAACACGTTTTCACTTCCAGACCCTTTCATGGTCATAGCCACAAGGAACCCTATCGAAACCGAAGGAGTGTATCCTTTACCTGAAGCTCAATTGGATAGATTCATGATCAAGTCAGATATGAGTTACATCTCCAAGGACAAAGAGCTGGACATGTTACGTATGAAGAACAACAGTTCTATCGAAAGCGTGGATAAGGTGGCCAACGGGTTCGGTCACGATATCATAGGTTTACACGGTCACGTGCATGTTTCCGAACCGATCTTGAAATACATCCGTGACATAATCATCGAAACCAGAAACTTGGAAGATCTGCTGTTGGGAGCAAGTCCTAGAGCTGGTGAACAGCTTCTATATGCTAGTAAAGCACGAGCGTTATTGAACGGGAGAGATTATGTTATCCCGGATGATGTAAAGTCCATATCCCATAAAGTTCTCAACCACAGATTGATACTATCCATCGATGCGGAGTTGGAAGAGATGAGTAAATGGGATGTTATAGAAGAGATATTGGAAGAAAGGGTTGAAGCACCCAAGGGGAAATTTAACGATTGATGGATGCGTAGAAGGGTAATAGGACCAGTATAGTAGCTGCGGAGAAAACAAGGGCCATAGCACCGAAGCCCCCTTCACTCAATATATATTCACCAACATTTAGATAGTATATTATAAGATAGAATGTGATTATCGTTACTGAGAAATAACTTACTGCTAAAATCGATGCTTTTAGGTCGAAGTGAAGGTCGAAAGAAAGTACCACTTTCCAGTATAAGGTAAGCGGAAGAACGAATGAGAGTGTGAATAAAAGAAGGTACAGTGTATTTCCGAGACTCATCTGGATTATAAAATAGCTCGATACCATCGTAGCAGCTATCAAACCTATAGATTGTAGCTCATCTCTTTCTTTCTCGACTGCAAAAGAAACCAGTAAGATCGGGATGATGGTCATTACCGGCATCAAGTCCATGTTTGAATGGTAAAATGAAGAGAATATCAAGAATCCTCCCAATAGATGTACCATGTTTTTCTTCATCTTCTATGCCCCTCCTGATGCATCAGTATTTTGAAACCTTCCGTTGAAGGGTGAAGCAGGAATGTTGAAACATCTAGTCTATTTAATTCGTATAGTATCGTTTCGAGTTCTTCATGGTCCTTGTAAGAGTTTATCAAGGTTTCTTCCGTGATATCTTCCACCAGGTACCATGGCGAGAAGGGTACGATGACCCAGACCTCTCTATCCATCTGTTTAAGGTTCTCGATAGCCTTGATAACACTCCCCGTGGATGTTTCCATGTCTGAGATTATTATGACCAGAGAAGAACTTGTAGGGTCTTTTCTCACCATATTTACAGCGGAAAGTATACCTGACAGCCCTACTCTTTTATTTTTTGAAATGAATTGACTCACGGCCTTTGTAAACTTTTCTTCCCTTGGATCACTCTTCTTACTTGATCTGTCGTAGTTTGCCCTTTCGAACCCTTTGGAACTTACTTTGCTGGGAAGATTTGAAAGGTCCTTGTAGATCCTTTGATATGTTTCTCTTTTATGGTCTGGAGATTGGTGGTATAACGTCTTTTTATGATCGAATACGGTGATGCCGAAATCGTGCCCCGATAGTTCGAAATTTTTTAGCAGCTCCAGTGAGATATAGATGGAATGCTCCAGTTTATTGATGCCCTTTTCTTTACCTCTCCTCATAGACGGACTGCAGTCCAGCAATATATGATAGTCGACGGGAGTCCTTTTCTCGTAAGTTTTCGTCATGAGGTCTTGAAATTTCGACATAGATTTCCAATGGATATCCCTCATCCTATCCCCGGGTTGATAATCTCTGATGGTATCCAATTCCGAGGACCTTATGACAAACTTGTTAAGATTCTTGATATTCAAATCACTCTTGATCCTTTTAGAGTACCGCTGTGCTCTTTTGATGGCTTCTTTAGAGCTGTGGACCGTAACTTCTATGTCTCCCTTCCTGTAGAACTCCTCTCTATAAAATTTCATAGAATCGTAGATATACCCTTTTAAGCTGCCTATCTTTTTGTTTCCCCTGCCCTTCGGCACGAGCTCATGTTTCATCTTCTCGATCGAATATAGGGTTCCACTGAGTTCTTTATCTGACTCGACCTCTATATCCTCTAAATCATCAAGTTCCATTTCGAAATAAAGAGGATGTTTAGAGACGATGTTCTGGTACAGGTAGAATTTCTCATCCACATACTTTCCTCCGCCGGAGATATCGTTTTCAACCTTGATCTCCCTATCAGCACGTCCAAAGTGATATCTAGAATATATGAAGAGTGAGAAAAGCGAAGCGGAGATAACAGGTAAGTAAGGGTTTTGGAGCAGGAAACCTCCCAATAAGAGGTATATCGGTACTAACAGTAATATCCGTCCTCTAAGCGTCATCTCTTTATCTGCCACTACAGATCACTCACCGTTATCCAGATATGTAGGTCTCGATAGACTTCTCCATCCTTGATCAAGAAGAATTTTAATCTGTAACTCCCTGAGCTTTCCACTTGAAAGTTAACGGTCGTGTTCCATCTCTCTGTATGGTTCAAAATGATATCTCTTCTGAGATATGATGTATTATTACCGGAGAATGAGATATTTTCATCTAGAGTTCCCTGTGACGACATGCTGGTAAGTTCATCTCCCAGGCCCATGACCACGGTGTAATTAACCTCCTCGTGTTCCCTATTCACCATACCTATGGTAACCCTACCGGTTTCGTTGACAGTAAGATTGGTAGTGTAATCATCGGCCATATCATCTTCACCTAATATATAGAACTCCGTGAACCTTTCACCGGTCCTGGGAGTGGTGACGATGTGAACCGCTAAGGCACCGGAGGATATGAGAAGTATCACCGTTCCGATGACTAGAGCTTTATCGATCATATCGTAGCTTTCCCAATCTGGTGGATTAATTTCGAACTCGATATGGAACACTTCTTCGATAGGGATGGTTCTTCTTCGGAAGTAGGCAAGTCCGGAGAATACAAAGATGAATAGTGATATCGAAATCAACAGGGGTACCAGATTGATCTCCCATGTGTAGTTTAAAAGCAGTCCAATGAGAGGTGTGATAGCTATACTCAAACCGAACGAAAGAGCTATCCTTTCGATCTTGTCCAGAGGTTCCTCTTCAGGGAAAAGAAATGAAACCAAAACGTAACCTGGAAAAAACAGCAGGTAAGGTAGGCCGAAGACTGTCCTGGCTATGCTGTCAGGTATAGCGTATATCACCATCAGCAGTATCACGGTTAGTATGACCACGACGGCGATGTCCCACGGTTTTTCCCTTATATGAACTTTCAAAGACTTTCACCTGCGTATACAATTGAACGTTTCTTATAAATGATTTTCCGGCCTTACTTATAAATCTAGTTCTTCGGACTGAACGTACTCTAGACCGTTCTTGAGAGCGATCTCCGCTTTCTGCAGCTCCATGGCCACATAGGCCATGTGGTCCAGTCTCGAGATCAGATCTTCTCTTATGATGGTGTCGCAGATAGACTTTGCATCTTTACCAGTGATGATCAGATCTAGTTCTCCTGTTTCTACTTCCAGTTTCCCACCCTTGTTGACATTCTTGTAATGTTCCGCTGTGATCTTTTCATCGACAAATATCACGAAAAATCCCTTTTCATCGAACCGGACTCTCTTCTCTTCTTCAGCCTCTATCTTCTCAACTTCTTTCATCTAAAACCACATCCCTCGCCTCGACCATGTTCTTTAACTTTTTGTAAGCTTCATCTTCTTGTAAATTCCTTAACCCACAGTCTGGGTCGATAAGTATTTTCGTACCGAAACTCTCTACAGCTCTTTCGATACGACCTTTTATCACTTCTACGTCTTCAACACGTTCTTCAGTAGTAACTACCCCCGGTGCTATCCTTTGAGAGAAAGATAGGTTATCGTAAGCGTCGTAAAGGTGCGGGTTGGCTGCGAACTCGTGGTCTAAAATATCCACGTCTATCTCGACTAGTTTTTCAGCTATGTCCGAAACGTCTCCGCAGACGTGGAGTGCGGTCATGGTGTCGTTGGGTAATAATTTTTCTACTGAATCTTTAGCGTAAGTGGTGAACTCCACGGAAAGGAAGGGTTCGTCCACCTGGACAACATCGCATATCTTTGAAAGTTCTTTTGCTTCCACCTTCAGGGCCTCAGCGGTATCCATCACGGCTTCCTTGGTATCCTTGTAATGAAGGTCATAGGAACTCTTGACTAGAGTCCACGGCCCTGTGATTATACCTTTGAGACCTATATCTTCCGGTATCGAGTTCTTGATCTTACTCTGATCGGATGTGATTATCGGTCCCAGATGTTCTATCTTTGAGATGATCTCAGGCCTCCTTTTCATCCTGAAGCCCTTTAGATTTTCAGCGAAGATCTCCACCATACCGCCTCGAGTCTGCCCGTCGGATATCAATTCTATACCAGTTTCCAGCTGGGCTTTCACAGCTTCTTCGATACTTTCCATGAAGGGATCAACGTCATCGAAGTAAGAGTTCGCTAGAGAATCTTTGGAGGGTCTAGCCGGATAACTCCCGACCACTGTCGTTATCAGCTCTCTGTTCAAATCCATCGTGGTAGATATACGCTTCATTTAAAAAAAGATTATCCAAGATTTTTAAAGATGATTATAGGGATGCTCTTGATCTACATCGACTCCAAAGTATTCTTCAGCACCTTCGGCCACCAGTTTATCGACCATGGCCATGTTCGTCAACTGAGTTTCAGCGTTCTCAATGGGACCGTAATAAACGAAATCTCCCCCCAGTAAAATGGGTAAGTCGTTTATAGAGGTATCGACAGTATCGAAAACTTTCTTTTTTTGGTCTCCCAACCAATTCCACGACTCAACGGTGTTGTGCATGGCACAACCGACTGGAAGTCCGAATTCACTCTTGAATACCGGTATTGCTCTTAGTGTTTCACTAGCGCCTTCCTTGAAGGGTTGTGCAGCAGTGTCCAGCAGGACGTTCTCTATGCCTGCGTTTTTTGCTGTCTCTAGGAGTCCTTCTTTTAGAAGTTGACCCCCGTCTTTTATGATATCCAACCTTCCCTGTACACTTTTACTCTTCGGGTTGAAAGCCAGTACCACTGCTGACCTAGGTGTGCACCTTTTTAAAGTTACGATCTCCTCTTCCGATATCCCGATGTTGATACTGTTGAATATAACTTTATCTAGTGCGTCTTTTTCGTGCAGATATTCAAGGGCTTTCACCCTCACATCGGATTCAGGCATATCTAGGGAGAAATAGCCATGGATACGGTCCAGGGCAAAATCTATCTTCCACTCTACTTCATCCTCCTCGTAGATGAAGATGTCTGGAATGGCTGGAACGTGGATTCTTTTGGAAAGTTCGTTTTGCTTTTTTACCAGTTCCTCCGCTTCTTTCAAACTATCTTTTGGATCTTCGAACTCTCCCTCGTAGAAAACTGTTCCGAACATCAGGGTCGGATTTTCTCCTGGTAATCC
>JBMCUO010000018.1:0-23663 GCA_048622455.1 Candidatus Saliniplasma sp.
GTATATCTCTTCATCGACTTCTATAAAATCCTCTATTTCATACGGAGGTATTCTCACTGAATAAGTCATCCTGTAGATATCCTGACCGTCTTCCCTACCAGCTAGTTTGGCAGAGCTTTTTACATTTCCACCTACAGCGTTCGATATGTCCTTGGCTAAATTTTTAGTAACACCTGTATCGCTCAGATAGAAGTCTATTCCGCCGTGTCTCTCTTCATGGGATGTCAAAAAAATGTTCCTTTTCTCACCCTCCTTCACTTCGACCCTTTTTTTAACCTTATTCATAACCAATTCTTTCTGCTCCTCAGTCATCTCTTTCTCCGTAGGTCTGACCTGTAAAATGGCTTCGTAATAATTCCCGTGGATCTTGCTGCATATCTCACACTGGACCTTCTTAAAGACTATCTTTGCGATTATCTCTTTTTCCGTAGTAATGTCTTCTGTTTCGAGCCTCACCAAAATCATCGCTTTTATGTTATACGGATCCTCTTCATCGAATTCAACGTTGAAACCGTACTTATCTGCTTCATAAGGTATCGAAAGCGCATCATCGATCCTTTCCAGCATAATAGCTTCCATATCCGGCCGTTCTACCCAATTGTTCTTCTTCCTAATACTTCCGCAGACAGGACATATATCTATATGTATAGGACTGTCTACTTTGACCTTCAATTTCGATTTTATATAGCATTCCGAACATAGCCCGTCGTATAACTTATCCGGCTCATCGCCACATTCTACACAGAACATTGGATTACATCCTTACTATCTGTAGATGAGGGACGCCCTCGATCATAAGTACATCCTCTTCGTATCCAAAGCCATGTTCTATGGCCTTATTAACCGTATTCTCTCCTACTAAGTTTGCGATGGTGCTCGATTTGAAATGTTTTACTATATCATCTATTTCGATCTCATCGCCTCCGTAGAAGGTTTCCTTGATATTCAGATGCAGTTCGCCTTCTTTCAAAGTTTCACCAAGCAGATGTTTATCACAGGCTGCTAGTAACTTTTCACCTTGTTGATCATACACACAGTAACTTACCTTCATATTCTACATCTCTTTTAACTGAACTTGTACTTTCCTGGAGAAGGAGAGTAGATCTGTCCATTTCTTCTCATCTTCTCGAGTTCCTTTCTGATATTTTCATGGGATATACCTGCCTTTTCTCCCCGTTCTATAACTTTGTCCTCAGGGGCCCCGCCTTCGTGCAGCTGTTCAAGTTCCTTTATTATGTTTCGTATGTCATGCATTATAGTCCTTTCGCTTGATGACACCTCTGATGCCAGGAAATCGATATCTAAGCCTCCTTCTGAAGTCGAAGCTACCTCGTTCAAGAAATATCTAGTCACGTTTATCGCTCTCTTTGCATCCTCGTTCGTAACTTTCTTCCTTAGATGTGCCCTTGCACTAGCTTCAGATAATCTTACCAGAGATTCTAACTGCCTTGCTGTTATGGGTATCGAGTCTTCACTACCTCCTCCCGCCCTGATATCTAGATAGAAATTTTCTAGTTCATCTCTTGCATCATCTGTCATCACTGGATTTACGGTTTTAGCGTAAGATACGTATTTCTTTAGAAATTCTTTCTCGAAGGGAGGGACGAATCTTTTCTCCGGTTCATAGCCCCCATCATTCATCATCTTTTCACCGACTTGATGAAGTTCCAAGATATGCTCTGCTATATTCCTATCCTTCTCCTTATCAGGTTTGTCCATGATGGCAAATATGAGATCGAACCTCGATATCAACGGAGGTGGTAGTTTTATCTGCTGGGAGATGTTTTCGTGCTTTTCAAACCTTCCATATTCAGGATTAGCTGCACCTAAAACAGCGCAGCGGGAGTTCAACCTAGCGTTAATGCCCGCTTTGGCTACCGATATGCTCTGCTGTTCCATAGCTTCATGCATAGCACTCCTATCCTCGTCTCTCATCTTATCTAACTCGTCTACTGCGGCGATGCCGTTATCAGCTAAGACCAGCGTCCCGGCTTCCAGTATCCACTGGCTTTCACCCATGACTTCTTCCCTTACCGCCGCAGCAGTTAGTCCAGCCCCGGTTGTACCTTTCCCAGAAGCGTACATCCCCCTGGGTGTTAGATCAGATATATATCTCAACAACTGAGACTTCGCCGTACCAGGATCACCAACGAGCAGTATATGGATATCTCCTCTGATCCTACTTCCATCAGGTGTATTCTTTCTAACTCCACTGAACAACTGAAGAGCTAGTCCAGTCTTTATCAGTTTCATCCCCTGGATACTCGGGGCGATGGAGCTCACCAGTTTCGAGAACAATCGTGGGTCTTTAGAGGTATCCATTATCTCTTCTTTATCCTCATCTGAGAGTTTTACATCCTTGTATTCATAATCCTGTACCTCTATACTGTTAAGTCTCATGAAGATATTGAATGTCCTGGATTGAGAACCACCTGGACCGCTTTTTGGAGTACCGTCCAATATACCGTTCATCGTTATCCTATCACCTGGAGAAACCGTACCTACAAGGTCCTCTTTGGTCCATCCTTTCAATCTCTGAGGCTGTTCGCCACCTCTTAGATCCTCCGGACTCTCCTGTATTTCTAGTGTCTGATAATCCGTGAATTCTGAATCTTCTAGTAACAGTTTAAAGCTAGTTTTATTGGATGATTTACCACAACTCTGGCACTCCATGGGTTCTTCTATTTTACCGATGCTTTGAGGTTGCTTGATCGTGGCTCCACAGCGCATGCACTGGAAAACCGCAGTGGTTATCCTGGGCCTTACTTCCGTAGCTTTCCTGACCAAACCCTTCACACCGATGAACTGAGTAAGGTCCTCAGCTCTCAGTTCCCTGATACCTTTATTATGAGCTTCTGGAATATCCTTTATCCTTAACCTAATGGAAGTCTCTTCATAACTGGAACCAAGTATTTCGTTCATAGCCTCAGTAGCTAGTTCCAAACAGATCCTTGGTTTTTTATGTATGAATTCTGGGAATTCCATTTCAAAATGATCCATCAATTCTCCGTAAGTTATTTCGATGGATCTCTCATCTGGATAATTCTCTGCTACTCTTATGATATCTGATGTGAGTCCTTCTTCTTCGAAGAATATTTTGAAGTTTTCCTTTATTTCATCTTCCGAGTAATTTTTCATTTTCTAAGCTCCGGATTTTCTGCATACATCTTCGCTTATTAACACTTTACTTGAAATGGTGGGGGGTTTTAAACATGGTATAGAGGGTCGGGTGAAAGTGTATTGGAACATTACTCTAAATACCTTGAAACTAATATTTTTGGGGAAAGGTTTTTTGGTAATTATAAGGATGTAAGAAAAGATGACAACTATATTTGATGCACGGAAGGTCCCTGTTATCTTAATAATACTATTTATAGTATCTTCAGGAATTGTCTTAGTATTTCAAAATTCACAAGCCGATGAAACTACTGAGTTTCCGTATCCGGAAGATGACCGGTCCTGGGACGTGATAGGAGCCCAACACCGTCATCAATTAAACAAAAAGGGAGAGGACGTACTGATCGCAGTTTTGGACACGGGTATTGTTTATAGATATCACAATCTGAAAGAGATATACGAAAGGATAAGATTGGAGTTGACTCCTACAGCAGAGGTGATGGATATAACGCCCGCATCTGGATCCGAAGACGCATCTATAACTGCAGAGTACCCCCCACTTCCACCGGCAGATAGCGATTCCCCCATCCCTTATTACGAGGGGAATACGGTTCTTTTTATACTGGGTGTAATAGTTATCCTCGCAGTGGGTTGGACTGCATTTATCTATTACAGATATTTCAAAGAAAGGAAAAAAAGTCGGAAAAAAATGACCCGTAATGAAAAGAAAAGATATTGAAAAGAGGAGGGGCAAGTTTATAAAGGACCCGATATGTGAGAAGGTCAAAGAACTAATAATAGAACATTAGAGATCTAACAGACAAAGGGTTGACATTTATGAGTAAAACGACTAAATTCGAAGAACTTTCTATAAACAGAAATACACTTTCTGCTTTAGAAGATATTAATTTTGAGCTAGCTACCGATGTTCAGACAGAAGCGATACCACCAGCTTTAGAGGGGAAAGACGTTGTGGTACAGGCTAGAACTGGCTCGGGCAAAACACATTCCTTTTTGATACCTATATTTGAAAATATTGAAGGCGGTAAAGGCGTGAGAGCTATAGTTCTGACTCCTACAAGAGAATTGGCACAGCAGGTTGAACTTGAAGCTAGAAAAATTGCAAAACATCACGATTTGAAGACTGTAGCAATATATGGAGGAGCTAGCATCAGTCGACAGATAAACAAGCTGAAAAAAGCTTCTTTCGTAGCGGGTACACCTGGAAGAGTTATCGACCTAATGAAAAGGGGAGAACTCGATCTTAGAGATATTGATTTTTTTGTACTCGACGAGGCTGACAGGATGCTCGACATGGGATTCCTACCAGATATAAGATGGATCATCTCTAATACGTCAAGTAAAAAACAAGTGATGCTTTATTCAGCTACTATGCCCAGCGAGATATTAAGGTTAGCAAAAAAGTACATGGATGACCCGCATAAACTACTTCTCTCTGAGGACGATGTTTCTGCTAAGGGGATCGACCAGTACTTCATAAGGGTGGGGAAGACCAATAAATTAGCTAGACTCTCCGCTCTACTTGATACAGAACCAGGTAAATATCTCATATTTTCCAATACCAAAAAGTGGACTCAGATATTATCTGAAAAGCTGCAGAGACTGGGATATAAAGCTCATCCCATGCATGGGGACATGAGCCAGTCTGCCAGGACAAATACCATGAACCGTTTCAAAAAATGTGAAATAGACATCTTGGTTTCAACTGATGTTTCCGCGAGAGGCATCGATGTTGAAAATATCACCCACGTGGTGAACTATGATATTCCAAGATATGAGAAAGATTATGTCCATCGTATCGGAAGAACCGGTAGATTAGGTAAGGATGGGAAGGCTATAACATTCGTGACCAGAGATGAACTTGAGTTTTTAGAAAGGATCGAGGAATACATAGACAAGAGTTTGAAAGTTAAGGAGATCGACGGGACCGGCCGAGTTAAAATGAAGACCGATTACAACGAACTTTCAAACATATACGGTATGGTCCCTTTCAGATTTTCTCTAAAAAAGGATGCTTCTAAGTGGGATATCGTTAAGAATATGCAAAAGCACGGTATCCGTGAAGAAGAAGTAGGTAAGATCGAGATAGAGAACGATACCGGTGAAGTCGAGGTTATCAAATCCAAAGCTAACAGGGTTCCTAAGATAGATTACTTCGATAATATCGAGGTTATGGAGAAGGACCCGAGGAAGCAGTGATTTTAGGTATTATTCTTTTGGAGTGATATCGAATCCACATTCTTTTAACTGTTTTAGCAGTTGATCTACATCGGGATACCACTGACCCCATTTCCTACTGATGTGTTCAGTCCAACTGTAGTTGTCATAAGTGTAGTCATCTTCCCCATCTCCTTGAATAGCTATTTTAGCTTTTAATTTCCTGTAGTAATCCTGTTTGAGATAACCTTCGTCCATCACGTCCATAGCTTTTTCGATCATCTCGTCTGTAAGTTCTGGATATTCATCCTCGAAAAGAACAAAATCCATAAGATACCTGGGTCTGGGAGATGGATCCTCATCTGGATAACCCATGGCTAACTGTACCACTGGGAACACTTTATCCGGGAGATCGTACTTTTCTTTCAGCTTTTTAGCTTTATATGGTGCTGCACCCAAGAAACAGCTACCGATACCTAAGCTCTCTCCGGCTGTAACCATATTCTGCGCTGCATAACAGGCATCTTGAACAGCGAAAAATAGTATCGATAGATCATTCGTAACCGGTTCCCATCCCCTCTTTTCCATGATCTTTTCGAATTTGTGGAAGTCTGCACAGATCGTGAAAAGTAAAGGAGCATCGAAGGGATGTTCTTCTTTAGTTCTAGATAAGATCACACTGTATAACTGTGAAACGAAAGGTGCCTGCTGTCCAGCTTTGACTATAGATTCTATTTCTTCGTCAGAAGGGGCTTCCTCTTTGTATTCACGTATAGACCGATGGTTAAGCATGGTCTCGATGACTTCATTCCTGGTCATATGTATAACTAACTAAATGGTGATAAATATAATTTGGTTCTCCAATGTATTTTAAAAAGGTTTAAATCTCTGCTCGATGTAAATATAAATTCAATAAATAAAAGGGGGTGAGAACTATGCCGGATAAGGAAGAATATAAATGTAAAGCTTGTGGAGAGGTATTCTCAAACAGAAAGATGTATCGAAAACATCTCAATGAAGAACATAGATGAACGATGATGGTATATGAAAACGTTATTAATGCCCATCATATTCTATAGGGGAAAGGTGTAGCTATGGATAGAAAAAACCTCGCGGATAGATTGCTGGATGCTATAGACGATAAGAAGAACCCATCAGTTGTCGGGTTAGATCCGAGGATCGATAGGATTCCGGATTACATCAAAGAAGAGGCCGGGGGTAGGGCAGAAACACCATTCGAAGCCGTCAGATACTCATTCGAAGAATTCAACAAATCGATCATCGACGAGATAAAAGATATCGTACCAGCGGTTAAGCCACAGGTGGCTTTTTACGAGCAGTACGGCAGTCACGGTATAAAGGCTTTCGAAGAAACCATAGATTATGCTAAAGATAAAGGGCTGATAGTTATATCGGACGTAAAGAGAAACGACATAGGCAGTACGGCTGAAGCATACGCAGCCGCACACCTTGGTGAGGTAGAACGGATAAATAAGGAATTCACATACTCCTTCGATTCAGATATGGTAACCGTCAACGCTTACCTAGGCAGTGACGGTGTAAAACCGTTTTTAGATGTGTGTGAAGAGTACGGTAAGGGCATTTTCATTTTGGTCAAGACTTCCAATCCATCTTCCGGAGAGCTGCAGGACAAAGAGATAATGGGTGAAGGGAAGGTTTACGAATCCATGGCTGAATTAGTCAGGAAATGGGGGGATGATTTAGTAGGCGATAGAGGTTACTCATCCGTAGGCGCAGTAGTAGGTGCTACTTATCCCGAAGAGGCGGAAAAGTTAAGAGAGATGATGAAAAGGGCTATCTTTTTAGTACCTGGCTATGGAGCACAGGGTGGAACTGCCGATGATATCATACCCTGTTTCAATGAAGATGGATACGGAGGCATAGTTAACTCTTCAAGGGGTATTATCTTTGCATACGAGAGAGAACCATATTCTGAAAAATTTGGTGATAAAAATTTTGCTAAAGCATCAAGGCAGGCAGCTTTGGATATGAAAAAAGATATGCGAAAATCTTTAGAAAAAGGAAAAAAAGTTCCTGACGGGTGGTAACCGGAGTCACCACCCTTTCAGTTCTTAATACTGTCCTGTCAACAATCTTGCTTCACTATATTTTTGGGATGGGTAATTTCTTCTCATATTTTTCACCTTCTTTTTGATCTTAATTCAAACCCGTCAACAATCTAACTTCGTCTAGGGTTCCGGTCGTATACAGGCCCTTTATCCTTCTATTCGTGCTTGTTCTTCTCATCTTTCTCACTAAATTAGCATAGTCGGGTATATATTTATATAATTCTTGAAAATAAAAATAGATAAGTGCAATATAGTGTTAGAAAGGTTCAACTTTGAAGTTGAAAGAGCATGTATGGCTCACAAATATTTATATTTTATTCACTATATTAAAATACATGTTATTTTCCCGCTTTAACACAGATCGGCTCCAAAATGCTTTTATCTAAAAACCTCACTGCTCCACTTGAGTGGATAATATGGACCAAGAAGGTACCAAAAAAAGCGACACTAGTGTTTTCGACGGAGACACATTCGTTGATGTAGAGGAAATATTAGAAGGCCAGCACACTGGAAAAGAAGTCAGTATCCGCGGATGGATACACCGTGAAAGAGATATAGGTAATATGGTGTTTCTGAATGTGCGTGATCCATCCGGGATAGTTCAAGTTACCATCGCAAAAGACAATTTTGACGAAAACAAATTCGAAGACATCAAAAAATTATTGGTCGAATCTTCCTTAAAGGTAAGGGGTGAAGTAGCTGAGGATCATAGGGCTCCTGGAGGTTACGAGATAAGAGCAAGTGATCTAGAGATAGTCCACTCTTCAGATGATTTTCCAATCCATAAAGATCAGAGCGTTGAGCACTTATTAGACAACCGTCACTTATGGATCCGTTCCACTAGGATGAGAGACATACTTTCAATCCGTTCTACTGTATTCGGAGCAATCCACGAATTTTTCAGAAAGAATGGATACAAAGAATTTCAATCACCGATCATAACACCGCTGGCTTGTGAAGGAGGTGCGACTTTATTCCCTGTTGATTACTTTGACGAGGAAGTATATCTTACTCAAAGCTGGCAGCTTTATGCGGAAGCGGCCATATTTGGATTAGGAAATTTGTACACGATCGCACCAAGTTTCAGAGCTGAGAAATCTAGAACTCCTAGACATCTGACTGAATTCTGGCATGCCGAGATGGAAGGACTTTGGTTAGATAACGATGACCTGATAGACATGGGCGAGGGATTGGTACTTCACATAGCTAAAAAAGTATTAAAAGAGAATAGAAAAGAGATGGAGAACATCCATGAGGATGGTATTGAATATCTAGAAGAGCTAGAAGGGCCATTCCCAAGGATCACCTATGATCAGGCAGTTGAAAAGTTGAAAGATGTCGGTATGGAGGTTTCATACGGTGATGATTTCGGAGTTCCGGAAGAGAAAAAGCTAACTTCTATGTTCGATAAACCTGTGTTTGTAACACACTACCCAAAAGAGATCAAAGCCTTCTACATGAAGAGGGATGAAAAAGATTCCAGCAAAGTACTCGGTTACGACCTTATGGTACCTCACGTTGGTGAGTTGATAGGAGGTAGTGTCAGGGAAACCGATGTTGATTCATTGATAGATAGACTCAAAGAAGAAGGAGAAGACCCTTCGAACTATGAGTGGTTCTTGGATACTCGAAGATATGGTAGTGTACCCCATGCCGGTTATGGTCTTGGTATCGAACGAGTAATCATGTGGCTGTGCAACCTGGACCATATACGTGATACCATCGCATTCCCACGGACTCCCAACAGATGCAGGCCTTGATTTATACAGTATGGGTTAATCTTTTGGATATCATACCCAACTATAATATAACACTGTTGATTTGGACAGATATGGAACCGTTAGATGATACGTTAAATCTCAAGCTCCTGCGTCATCTAGTATCGGGGAATTTTGTCAATGCCAATATCAGTTACATCTCTAGGGAATTAAATATCCATAGGGCTACAGCTAAAAGAAAATTAAACATGCTTTATGATAATGCGATCCTAAATCCCCCATTGTACCCGTTCCCCTATCTGTTCGAGAAATATCCACTGTTAGTGTTGGTAAAGGCAGATATGCCTAGGACCTCCGAGGCGGCAAATTTCTATAAAGATGATTCCCACATATTCGCTGCTTTCTCTTGTATGGAGGGGTCTTATAACACACTCTTGATAGAGTTCTTCGAAGATCTAGAATCGTATCACTCGTGGAGGGAACAGATAGTGAAGGACAAGAAGATACCTTCTAGGGAGAACCGTGTCCCAGCACACGCAGAGATATTCAGTAATAAACTTTCATTCAAATACGATCCAAATTGTTTCATCCGTGCCATGAAGAAAGGGTATGTAGACGATAAAAGTTTTAAAATTAAGGGTACCGAATTTGACGATACCTCTTTTAAACTTCTGGAGCTCCTTTTAAATGATGAATGTTTTAGGACCAACGCCTCGGCTATAGGTAGGGAGATAGGCGCTGATAGAAAAACTGTAAGACGTAGGATACAAAATTTATTAGAAGACGGGATAATCAGTGAACCACGCTGTTTCTTCAAGAATCTATTCGTTCCTCCAGGTTATAACCTCGTAGTTTCTTTGATAGAAGTGAAATCCAATGTAGATAGTGTAAAAAAGTACATAGCTAGAGATAACCATGTTCCTAGAGCAGTGGAAACCAGTACTGAAAGATATAACTTCCTTTTATTTTCAGCTTTTAAAAATATCGAAGACTTTTTCAGTTGGGGGGAAAAATTAAATTCAAAGTTCCCAGGCAGTATAGGTGCTATTTCGAACACCATCTTATCTTCTAAGATGATCCATACTATCAAACCTCACAAGGTCTCTTTAGGTCTCATAGAACGTCGATTATGGGATATAAAACATAAATGAATGCACACTTTGGATATCATCACTATTTTATTATCCATACATACTATGTCTTAATATCTTATGTATAACTAGGGTCGAATTTATCAACAAAATTGGAAAAATGTTAAATCAAATACTATAGTTTTACCCAAATTGTACATAAATAGTATGAAAAACTGTAAATCAACTATTTATACCTCTTACCTTTTGGCTCAAATACCGATATAAAGGTGGCGAAAAATATGGCAGAAGAAGGGTTTAATGCGTATAAGATGGCTCAAAAGCAGTTCGATAGGATAGCCGATAAACTGGATCTCGATGAAGGAACGAGGGATATCCTAAGAAAACCTCTAAGGGAATATCATTTTAATATACCGGTCAAGATGGATGACGGGTCAACCAAAGTTTTCGAAGCTTTTAGGATACAGCATAACGATGCCAGGGGACCATGTAAAGGGGGTATCAGATTCCACCCTCAAGAAACAGTTGACACGGTAAGAGCATTAGCCATGTGGATGACGTGGAAAACAGCCGTTGCTAACATCCCATTGGGTGGAGGAAAAGGTGGAGTGATCTGTGATCCTCATGACCTATCAGATAGGGAACAAGAAAGGATTTGTAGAGGATATATCAGGCAGATCCCTGACCAGCTTGGGCCGGAGAAAGACGTACCGGCCCCAGACGTTATGACCACGGCACAACATATGCTTTGGATGATGGATGAATACGAAAAACTACATGGGGGAACACAATCCCCGGGTGTCATAACCGGTAAACCAGTGGGCATGGGAGGCTCTCTAGGTAGGACCGAAGCTACTGGATATGGTGTCGTATACGTTCTAAGAGAGGTCTTAAAAGAGATGGACTTGGATATCAATGAGATGACCGCTTCTGTACAAGGATTTGGAAACGTCGCTCAGTACGCTGTTGAATTGTTCTTAGAATATGGTGGTAAAGTTGTATCTGTTTCGTGTTGGGATCAAGAAGATAGAAAAGCATACAGTTATTATAAAGAGGATGGTGTAGACTTAGAAGAGTTGAGAGGTATAACAGATAGGTTCGGTTCAATCGATAAAGAAAAAGCCAAGGAGAAGGGATATGAAATATTGCCTGGTGAAGACTGGTTAAAACACGAAGTTGATATTTTGATACCTTCAGCGCTTGAGAACGCAATAACAGAAGACAACGTTGATGATATCAAAGACGATGTTAAATTGATAATATCTGGAGCAAACGGACCTATAACCCCTGAGGCTGATGAAGTCTTGGAAGAAAGAGATATAGTAGTGATTCCAGATTTCCTAGCCAATGCCGGTGGCGTAGCCTGCAGTTACTTCGAGCAGGTTCAGAGTAATCAGAATTATTATTGGCCAAAAGAAGAAGTGTTAGGAAAATTAGACAACCTGATGACCGATGCGTTCTACGAAGTCTGGGAACTAGCTCAGCGAAAAAATATCCGTGTTCGTGATGCGGCTTATATGATAGCTATCGATAGAGTAGCTGAATCCTGCGAAAAACGCGGTTGGGTATAGTGAAAGGTAGATGAAGGCTCGAGAAGAGGCGATATTAAAAACTATAAAGGACATAACCGGAATCTCCCCGAAGATTGAGAACGAAACCAAGGGGGAAGAATACATCAGGGCATCCTATGTGGAGAACGTTCTGATAATCTCTCCCCCATTTGATTATTTTTTATTTGAAGAGGAAGGTAGGTTAGAAGAACTTTTCCAGGATGTTTTCAGTAAACGAGGTTTTGGACCAATACCTAACATCACTCACGTTGAGAAAGGAGAAAAAGGATTGGAGATATTAAGTGATTCTAAAATAGATCTGATAATCGTTTTTAGTAATCCTACAGATATGGGGATATTGACCTTTTCAGATAAAGTCAAAGAAGAATACCCTGAAAAACCAATAATTTTGATAGGTAATGATACGGTTGAAATTGAAGATGTTTTGAATGAAGATGAAAATACGATCGATGAAGTCTTCACATGGTACGGCGATGGAAAGATCATACTGAGTATCGTCCAATATATCGAAGACATGAAGAATCTCAAGAACGATGTTCTTTCTAAGCAGGGGAGAGGGGTACTTGTGATAGAGGATTCTATCCAGTTCTATTCCAAATACCTACCTATCATCTACGAAGAAATATGGAAATATATTGAATCCATAATGGAAGAGGAACTCCCTAGAAATATTAGAGCTAAACGGTACTGGAGTCGACCCTATGTATTACTTGCCACGGATATAAAAGAGGGTCGGAGATTTTATGAAGAATACGAAGAGAATCTCATCTGTATCATAACCGATAACCACTGTGGGTTAGAAGGTGTGAATGAGGATCATGTCGGAGTAGATTTTGCGTTAGAAGTGGAGGATGAAAGAAGCGACATCTCGATTTTGGTACAATCCTCAGAACCGATTGAAGAACTCCCGGAGGATAGTAAAATAAATTTTATTTTAAAAGATTCACCGGTACTTACTTCGAAGATCACAGAGTTTGTAAAAAAGAATATCGGGCCGCTTGAACTTGTATTCAAAAATGAATATGGGGCCAAGTTAGCAGTTATCCGTAGTCTAGAAGAACTAGAAAAATCTGTATGGAATATCGATAATGGGTTATTGATTGAATATTTGAACAACTGCAAGATTCAAAGATGGTTGAAGGCAAGGGCTGAATTCGAATTGGCAGAAGAGCTTGATTCTTTAACGGAAGATGTAGATAAAAAGGATATCAAAACTGAGATGATCAACAGATTGGAAGAACATCGTTATACCTCTCACAAGGGGACTATCTCTGAATTCAAAAGAAAAAAGGAAAATCATTATACGAAGATCAGTAGAATCGGAAAGGGAGCTCTGGGAGGTAAAGCTAGAGGTATAGCCTTCATGGCTAAGATCCTTTCCAAATACATAACTGAAGATATGTTCGAAGGACTTAGAATTACCGTTCCTAGGAGTATAGTTCTTTCGACTGAGGTCTACGATAAATTTTTGGAAAGAAACGATCTGATAGATGAACTCATCCAGGAGACGTCAGATCAGAGGATATCATCCAAATTTATAGACGGTTCTCTACCCGCTACCGTCATCGGTGATTTAAGGTCCTTTGTAAGGGAGTCTCGTACACCTTTGATAGTCAGATCTTCCGGTCTTTTAGAGGATTCGATGATGCAGCCCTTTGCTGGAATTTACTCCTCAGTACTGCTTCCAAACGATTCATGGGAGACGGATTTAAGGTTCAAAGAAGTTTGTAATGCCATCAAGCACGTTTATTCTTCCACCTTTTTCGAGAAAGCCAGGACTTATCTTAAATCTACGCCTAAAAAATTAGGTGACGAGAAGATGGCGGTTATGCTTCAAGAAGTTATCGGAAAGAAACATGGAAAGTACTTCTATCCAACGATTTCCGGTGTAGCAAAATCTTACAACCATTATCCTTCTAGACCATGTAAGGCTGAGGATGGTATCGTATATCTAGCACTTGGATTGGGTAAAGCGGTTGTTGACGGCAGCAACACGTTCTGCTTTTGCCCCGAACATCCTAAAGCACCTCTATCTGGAACACCTAAGGATTTCATAAAATACTCCCAAACAGAGTTCTATGCAGTCGATCTTGAATCAGTTTATAAGAGAATAAAGAAGGATGAGGAAACCTCACTTGCAAAGTTGGGTTTAGAAAAGGCGAAGCAGCATGGAGTTTTAGAAAAGATCGTTTCCACTTATTCACCAAGAAACGATAGGTTGTATCCTGGCACGAATCATGAAGGGGCTATGGTCGTGGACTTCGGACCAATAGTTAAATACAACGCCATACCCTTATCGAAAGCCCTGAAGATGCTTTTAAGGGTAAGCAAGATAGCATTGGGATATCCCATTGAGATAGAATTTGCGGTTAATCTCAAAGAAGGTAAAAAAGAACCATCCGAATTGGTCATACTTCAGATAAGAAGCATGGTTTCCAACGAGATGTTCTTAGATGTTGACCTCGAGGGATATAAGGAAGAAGAACTTGTCTGTTCGAGCCAAAACGCTCTGGGTTATGGAGTCATAACAGGTATCAGGGACGTTGTTTACATAAAACCAGATGAATTCGATATGAAAAATACACAAAGGGCCGTAGAAGAACTGAGAGAATTGAACAAGGAATTGATGGAAGAAGAAAGACCTTACATCCTGATAGGTCCAGGACGATGGGGGTCTTCGGATGAGTGGTTGGGAATACCCGTAGTATGGAGTGATATCGCAGGGGCTAAGGTGATCGTAGAAGCTCCAACGAAAGGTAGGAGAATAGAGCCATCACAAGGTTCACATTTCTTCCATGACATGATCTCATCTCGATCTGGTTATCTGATCACTGAAGCAGGCAATATAGATTGGGATTGGCTCGCTTCGCAGGAAATAAAAGACGAAAGAAAAGATGTTAAACATGTGAGGACTGTTGAATCCTTAGATGCGATGATCGATGGTAAGCTCGGAAAAGGTGTTATAACCAAAAAATCTAAAAATGATGTAAAAAAAGATTCGTAGAAGATACCACAAAACTATTTATCAAGGTTTCTTAACTATATTTTAAAGGTCAATAGCATGGGCGACGAGATAAAGATCGAAAATTCTCTAGACAGAGAGCTAGAAGATAAATCCCCTCCCAGGAGGGAGTTAGATGAACTTCAGGAACGTGTAAAAGAACTTAACTGTATCTATGGTATTTCAGAGATCGTTAATGACAAGAGGCTGTCCCTTGAAAAAGCTTTGCAAAAAACTATAGAGCTTATACCGCCTTCTTGGCAGTACGAAGATATAGCCTGTGCTAGGATCAAGATAGAAGACGAGGTATATAAAACAGATAACTTCCAGGAAACTAAATGGAAACAGCAGAGTATAATCGAAGTCGAGGGAGAGATTAAAGGATCGTTAGAAGTTTACTACCTTGAAGAGAAACCCGAGGAAGACGAAGGTCCTTTTTTGATCGAAGAACGTAGACTTCTTAATACAATATCAGATCTCATTGGCAGATTTATCGAAGAAAGAAGAGTGAAGGAAAAAATATCTGATGAGAAACAGGACTGGGAAGTCATCATAGATTTATTGATGAGGACAGACCCGAAAACGCTTCTTCGAATTACCCGAAAGATGGTTTACTATCTTTATCGGCATGAAAATGAAAAGATATCTATGCTTTTGAACGAGGTATGTCCCATCAACCCCGATTCTGAAACACCAAAATGGTGCGGTATAAATATGCCCAATCCCAAACAGGACTTAGATTCCCTAAAAGAAGTCCAAGAGGGAGTCTTCGAGATCGCTAGAGATAGTTTAGAACCTGAGGAGATCTCAGAGCTATTTCACAGGTGGTTGAAGGAAGATAAAGCTAGGCCATTACTGCTGGCCTCTCAAAGAAAAGGTATACCCCTAGTGGAGATAACGGATGAATTAAATCGCTTCTTTGATAAACCCGATGCAGAAACTGCCTTAGCTCCAGAAGACCAGATGGCTATCCGTACAGCCTTGATCCAGAGATTTTTCACGGACAGGTTAGAATATATTAACGTAGCTAAGAATTACATCAAGGTCGATGACTTTGTTTCGCTATTGAAACGGTTGGTTGGTCCTGCTCAAGGAGCCGGAAAATTAGGTGGTAAAACCTCTGGTGCGTATCTAGCCTACAAGATCCTTCAGAAGGAGATGGATAGACACAGTGAATTGAAGGGTATTAAATCCCCTAAAAGCTGGTATCTGACCTCGGACACCATGTTCGACCTGATTCACTATAACGACCTTGATGAAGTTATACATATAAAATATCTCGAACCTGATCGTATCAGACAGGAACAACCGTTCCTTGAACAGATAATGAAGAATGCAGTCTTTACCTCAGAGATCGTCGAAGGTTTGAAGAGGATATTACGGGATATTGACGATAATCCAATAATCGTACGTTCCTCCAGCCTCTTAGAAGATAATTTTGGTGCTGCTTTTTCAGGAAAATATAAGAGCCTTTTCCTACCAAATATAGGATCCAAAGAAGAAAGACTGAATGACCTTATGGAAGCCATAGCTGAGGTTTATGCTTCCACATTCGGACCGGATCCTATCGAATACCGCAGAGAGAAAGGTATGCTTGATTTCAGCGAAGAGATGGGTATTTTGATACAGGAGGTCGTAGGTCAGAGAGTCGGACCATATTATGTCCCAGCTTTTGCTGGTGTAGCGTTCAGTAAAAACGAGTTCAGATGGTCCCCGAGGATCAATAGAGATGATGGTATCTTAAGAATGGTTCCTGGATTAGGTACGAGAGCTGTAGATAGGGTCGGAAACGATTATCCAATCTTGGTATCTCCTAATAGACCAGAGCTTAGAGTCAATACGTTGACCGAAGAGAGGATCAAATATTCTCCTAAATACATGGACGTGATTAACTTAGAAACGGGAGCGATAGAAACGGTGGATGCTGTAGAGATCTACGAAGAATATGGAGAAAAATTCCCATATCTTGATAAGATCGTTTCGGTTTACGAAGATGGTGAACTGAGAAAACCAAAAGGAGCTTTGTTCAATCCAAAAGAAGAAGGCATGGTGGTGACTTTTGATAATCTATTTGATAAAACTGATTTCCTGACTATGATGAGTAAGGTCATGTGTATGCTGGAGGAGAAGATCGATACCCCGGTTGATGTTGAGTTCGCACATGACGGAGAGAATCTCTACATTTTACAGTGCCGCCCGCAGAGTCAAGTCCAAGAGATCGAACGCAAGCCTATCCCTATGGATATCAAGAATAAGAACAAACTATTTTCTAGTAAAAAATTCGTCACCACCGGGTATATTGAAAATGTTGAATATATTGTATATGTCCCTCCAGAGGCATACACAAGCCTCGAAAGCGAAAGGAAGATGAGAAAGGTAGCAGATATAGTGGGTGAGCTGAATAACAAGCTTCCCAAGGGTAGGTTCATCTTGATGGGACCTGGAAGGTGGGGCAGCCGTGGTGATATAACACTTGGTGTTCCTGTAAAGTACAAAGATATCAGCAACACATCATTATTAGTTGAGATCGCCAAAGAGAAAGGCTGTTACCTTCCTGAACTATCTTTTGGAACCCACTTTTTCCAGGATCTGGTGGAAGCCAATATCAAGTATCTGCCTCTCTACCCAGATGAATCCGGAAATATATTCAACGAAGAACTATTGTTTAGGTCTGAGAACAAACTCACGGAAATACTTTCAAATCACGAAGAATACGAAAACGTTGTAAGGGTCGTTCAAGTGAGCGATATAAGTTCTGGAGGGTCTTTAGATGTGGTGATGGACGGTGAAGCGAACGAGGCTCTTGCTTACATGAGACCTCCTGATCATTGGGAATGGAGAATGAATAAAGTCAAAGAGATGGCAGATAAGTTGGATACGGACCTTTATGGAGTTAAAGGACTATACGTGGTAGGGAGTACAAAAGAAGCCACCGCTGGACCAAGGAGCGATATAGACCTGATCGTTCATATCTCCCAAGACAAGGAAAAGAAAGAAAAACTAGAGAATTGGTTCTACAAATGGGATAAAAAATTGGTTGATGATAATAAGAAAAGAACCGGAGTGCATATCGATAACATTTTAGACGTTCATTATGTTACAGATAAAGACATAAAAGAGAACAGCTCTTGGGCATCCCATATTAACTCTAGGTACAGGTCGGCTAGAGAGATACCCATCGATAATGACGGATCATAACCTAAGTACTTCTCTGGAAGCTTCCTCGAGGTTTTCAGTATCGAATTTTACAACGGTTAGACCCTCTCCTGAGGTCACACCCGTAAAGCTGGGAGTATCTCCGATTTTACACATCCATTTACCCGTTATGTCGACCGTCTCATGGACATGTCCGTGCAATGTTAAAAATGGCTGTTCCTGCTGTATAAAGTTCTTGATGGCGATACTACCCACGTGTACATCCAGTGGTGCGTGATCGATTTCTTCACCATCTAAATCAGCTCTATCTAATTCCGTTTCATAAGGTGGTGCATGGAACATATAGATGGTTTTCTGGGGTTTAGATAGTTTTTTGAGTTCGTTCAGATCTTTTTTTATGGTCGCGAATTCGATTTCATTCTCTTCAACTTTTACGGTCCTAGTTCCTTTTTCAGGTGAGAGTGCACCAACATCTGTAAATCGTGATACATCATACTTTTCCCAATCTTTTAAATCGAACGGGGTAGGGGGTACGAAGCTGTATCCACATACATTTAAAGTTCTAAAATTTACACATCTCTGATTAACGTAATCGATGAGACCTTTTTCATCAAACTTTTCGAAGATGTCCTCGAATATCCTGGGATCATCGTTACCCATTATTACAAAACACCTCAGTTTTTTTTCGAACTCCGTTCGAACTTCTTGAAGAGGATTTAGAAGACTTTCATATAAAAAATTCCGAACCTTATCCTTACTTCGAACGAAACTAGGTAACAGATCCCCACCTAAAAATACTGCGTCGGGTCGATGTTTTCTCAAAGCCATCTGTAGAAGTCCGTATCTTTCCTTTTTACCGTGAAGATCCGAGACAAATATGCATTTCAAATTCTCACCAAATCATTTCATCATAGCCTCAGCGTATTCGACGTAGATATCAACTATCTCATACAGGTGGAAAAGGTCTATGAATTCGTCCGGTTGATGGGCTGAGGAGACTTTACCCGGTCCAAAGATAAATGTGTTTTTGTTGTATTCATTAAATCGTACCATCTCGGTTCCGTAAGGGACGGACCATAGATCAGTATCTGCTATCTCCAGCATCTTCTTTACACAGTCCATATCCTCATCTGTTTTGACTGCATCTAGATACTGTATAACGTTCAGCTCGTACTCCTCCGTTATATCACCGAATAGATGGTCTTCTAATTCAGCTCTAGAAAAGCTCGGTGGGAACCTAACATCGACTTCCGCTTTACATTTTTTCGGTATCACGTTGGTAGCACTGCCTGCTTTTATGACGTTCACGGAACAGGTCATCTCGTCTTTGGTGGCAGGAGATGTACCTTTAGAAGCTAGGTTCTTGATTATCGGGACCATCTTCATGATTGCATTATCGCCTTTCTCAGGCATACTAGCATGGGCATTTTTTCCCTTAGTTACGATCTCAAATTGGTACACACCTTTCTCTTGAGTTACCACTAGTTTGGCGGTAGGTTCTGCTACTACTACGGCTGGGGCCTCCGTTATCTCAGGTTCAGAAGCGGCTTCTAGTGCACCGTTCATGGAGACCTCTTCATCAGTGGTGAATATCAATGAAAAGGGGACGTCCTTTTCGATAAGTTTTTTAGCTGCTGCTATAACCGCTACGCAGGGTCCCTTCATATCCAAAGAACCTCTACCGTATATCTTACCGTCTTCTATCTCGCCTTGTTCATGCTTCCAACCATCACCTAAAGGAACCGTATCGAGATGACCGGAGAAGCATATACCGCCCTTGCCGTGAGAAGCTATTATGACCGGATTGAATTCGTCGCCTTTCAGTACTCGACACTTTAATCCTATATCATCCAGTAAAGATGTGGTGAACTCTATGATCTCAGCCATATCACCTTTACTCTCACTGTCGATATCTATCATCTTTCGTAGATTTTCAACTATAAATTCTTTCATATCTGTTTCACATCCTTTAAGTAAATATTATCAACCCATAGATCACAGCCATTATAACCGCGATTATTAGACCGATGTAAAGCATGGTTTTTGTCACACTTCTATCCTTTCCCATGACTATCGGGATAGGACCTATAAATATGATGCCGCCCCAGTTGGACTCCTTTTGAATTTCTGTAGATTGTGTGTCATCTTGGAAAGGGATGATGAAAAATAAAGAAGCGAAGGATAGGAATATCATAAGGATACCGACGATCATTATAACTCCTGCTCCGTAGATCACTGGGAATATAAGGAAGAGTGCCAGTTGGGATTCCCCGGTAATCACAGATAATATTATGAGTGACATACCTATAAGGAACAATATCAAGGGGAGCAGCATCCGCTTCATAGATGGTTGATTGTTTATTAGGATTAAAAAGTTACTAATTTTGATCGATATTTACAGAAACTCTTTTTAAGATGATTCAAATAAATCAAAGGATGTTCGAGGACAAAGAGAGGTTTTGGGAGGTTGACTTGATCAGGGGGATCGCTTTGCTGATGATGATCACATATCACCTTATCTACGACCTTTACTACTTTGGAAATTACGGAATCGATGCGAATTCTGGGGCATGGTTAATACTTGGTAGATCTACAGCCATATTGTTCATAACCATCGTTGGAGTGTCTCTTTCGTTGAGCTATGCACGGGTTAAGGATGAACTTTCTACCAATGAGATACTTATTAAATATGTTAAAAGAGGAGGTTTCATCTTCTCGCTTGGGTTATTGATAACCATATCTACTTACCTGTTTTTAAAGGGTGAAGGATATGTGAGATTCGGTATACTGCATCTTATAGGAGTAGCCGTGATCTTATCTGTTCCACTGTTAAGATACAAATATGTAAACTTGGTAGGAGCTGTCAGCGTGATGGCCACTGGTTTATATCTAGCTGATTTCAGGTTCGGTTTCAAATGGTTTCTTTGGCTTGGATTCAGACCAGAAGGCTTTCATACTGTGGACTACTTTCCTATATTACCCTGGTTCGGTTTAGTTTTGTTAGGAATATTCATCGGTAAACTGCTCTATCCAAAATATTCTAGAATGATCAATATTCCAGACTTGAGCAGGATGAAACCGGTAAGATTTGTCAGCTTTATCGGACAGAATACATTGATTTTCTACCTCGTACATCAACCTATCTTGATATCGGTCCTATACTTATTAAGATTGATTGATTTGCCTTTCTAGATACAATGCACAAATTTTAAGTAAACATAACACCATGATAAATACCGCAAATACGATGGAGGTTTGAAAAATTGGCAAAAGTAACAAGACAGATGGTAGAAGATGCAGGCGTAGATGTAGATGAACTCGTTGATCTACTGGTAAAGAACGCAGCGGCTGAATTAATCACGTTCTATTACTACACGATCCTACGGGTGAATCTGATAGGCCTGGAAGGTGAGGGTTTAAAAGAGATAGCTGAAACAGCCAGGATCGAAGATCGGAATCACTTTGAGGCTTTGGTACCAAGGATCTATGAACTGGGGGGAGAGTTGCCCAAAGACATGAAGGATTTTCACGATATATCCGGATGTCCTCCAGCATATCTACCTAAGGATAATGAAGATGTGGAGAAGATCATGGAAGTGCTGGTAGAAGCTGAGAGGTGTGCTGTTAGACAGTACACTAAGATCTGTAACATGACTGCGGGCAAGGATCATCGTACATACGACCTAGCTCAAGCTATACTACACGAGGAAATACAGCACGAATCGTGGTTCTCAGAGTTCCTAGGAGAAGGTCCATCCGGTCATTATCTACGTAGAGGAGACACGTCACCGTTCGTATCAAAATTCCTTGAGTGATACTCTTTTTTAAAAAGGAAAAAACCTCTTTTTCTATTTTTTATATAAACCTGATTCTTTCGTTCTAAAAAGGAAAAATTATTATAATTTGATATTAATCACCTGTTGTCATGGAGATCGGGGTCGTAGGTACAGCGTTACTGTTAACTTTCTTTGCAGGTATATCCACTGGTATAGGGGGTTTAACACCTTACTTCATCAAAAAACCGAAGACGATATACCTTTCCCTAGGTCTTGGGTTTGCCGGTGGCGTGATGATATATATCTCATTCATGGAGTTATTACCCGAGGCCTTCGAGGATGCCGGTGAAGGTATAGCTGTTCTATCATTCTTTTTAGGGATTATAATGCTAGGAATCATCGATTTCCTCATCCCAGAAAAGGAAACTTACGATCTATCATCTATCATAGATGAAGATGAAGAAGAGAAAAACAAACTATTCGCAACCAGTAAACTCACCGCCTACGCCATAGCCGGACACAATTTCCCGGAAGGTATGGTCACCTTTTTCACAGCCCTTGTTGATATACGATTAGGGGTATTCATAGGAATAGCTATAGCCATCCACAACATCCCTGAGGGAGTAGCTGTAGCAATTCCTTATTATTATGCTACCGGCGATAAATTCAAAGCATTTCTACATTCACTGGGAGCTGGACTCGCTGAACCCGTCGGAGCTTTAGTAGCGTTCCTGATACTTTGGAACTTCTTGACACCTGCTCTCATAGTGACGATGCTGGCCTTCGTCGCTGGGATAATGGTTTACATCTCATTTGACGAACTATTACCTTTAGCACACGATTACGATTCTTCACACTCGGCGATCTTGGGCATAGTATTGGGTATGCTGGTGATGGCAGTCACTCTTCTTATAGTGTGATATTTATTCCTCTAAAACATTTACTTAAAATAATACTTATTATATATTCTAAAACGCCGATATATATATATATATAGGTATTCTTTTATGCGTTGTCGATGGTGATAAGATAAGAGGTAAAATATCTGAAACGACTAAAGTACGAGTGATGGTGCTCGCGATAATTGCTATGCTAGCGGTGACGATGATCGTCGCCGGGTATCGGGATGAGGGAGAAAAGATCGAAGTGGATGAAGGATATGGGGAGATCTCCGTAGAATATCAACCCGATCCGGAGATATTTTCAGGATATGATTACCAACGCAGTTCGATAGTTACAACATCTATTGATGATGACAGCAGTTTAGAATTGAACGTATTTGCCGATTCAGTCATTAATAGGTTTGGTAGCATTGGAACAGAATGGCGTACCGAAGTATATATTGGAATTTATGCGGAAGGTGATTTTGAAGATTATATATCTCCTGAAACGCTAGAACTTCGGGCGCGTGGACTAGAAGGCCATAATGTATCTTACAACGATCATAATATAGTTGCGGGTCGTGAAGAAACAGAAGGATGTTCAAAGTGGAGTAGTGGATACTATAAATTTGGTATGGGAACAGAAACAGCTAATGTTGGTTTTGATGTAAAACAGAACGATTTTGCTGTTAACAGTGCTGAAATGGATTGGCACATACCTGGAGAAAACTATGGAGAACCATATACTCTAGAGATCCAGGCCATAGTCGGTGGTTTTGAAGAAGAAGTAGTTGCGACAGTACATGTACATATAGATTTATTCTCTAGGATTGAGAGTTTCGAAGCAAGCACTGATAGAGAGAATTACTATACAAGCGACTTCACCTCTGAATCTGACGCAGAGGATAACGATTTCTACGTAAAACCTAACCTATCTTATCGATTCGAGAATCTTCTAGGAGGGGAAGATGTCCTTTATGACGCTAATATATATGTTAGAAGTCCGGGTCCTAATGAAGAATACGAGTTGATTCACACTGAAAGCGAAATAAAAGCTGGTGAAAATCACACCTCTGAGATAAAA
>JBMCUO010000019.1:0-22980 GCA_048622455.1 Candidatus Saliniplasma sp.
ATCCCATAAAAACATATGGGATGCTCTTTTTTAATTCTTAAGTTGACATCCTCTAAAAATCGAGGGAAAGGTTTAAATACTAAGTTCTAAACACCCTCTACTACAATGTCAACTAAAAGCATCGAGCTTACTAACTCGGGCGTTAAATTGAAAGGTGATTGGAACCAGGTGTGCCATTTTGCCAAGGGTTTTGAAGAAGTCATTGAAGAGGCCGAAGCCAGTGATGAATCCGTCAGCAGGTACAAAAATTGGAGACCACGCAAGAACGAATCTAAAAAAGATATCAAGAAAAAGACAGTTGATGAAGCTAAGGTCGATCTAGAAAAGCTAGAAAAAGGAGGGCTAGCCAAGAAAGCGGATGAGATAGCTAACTCCAACGGTCAGAAAAGTATCAAAACAAAGACTTCCAAGGCCGTGAAAGAATTATACATTGGCTCTGCATGTTTGGTCAGCATGGTAGAAGAGATAATCTACGGTAAGATGATGCTGCAGTTCAACCCGTACTTTTTTGACAATGAGGATTTCTCTGCGAACCTCGAACTTAAAAACCAGGATAATTGTGAGCTGAACTTCCATTTCAGTGACGAAAAAATGAGGGACAAAGTAAAAAATATAGTTAAAGAATCGCCCCACAATTAAACCATTTTTTATATCTCAAAAACACAATTTTTGCTGTAAAGAACTACTACACCAACTCGTAAAATAAAATCGATCGATCTATTTTAGATGTTAAATTAAGAAAAACCGTACCAACCTTTGATCCGCTCAAAAGCATCTCTTTGTTGGATATGATTTCAACCCGAATCAGCCTCGAACCTTTCCGGTATCGAAACCATGTCTCCAACATCTATCCCGTTATCCTGAAAAAATCCCTGATTTACTTCCAAAGCATAGCGATACGGTTCTTCAGGTGTATGGGTATCCGTGGTTTCAGGTTCCATATGTTGGATCTCCATAATGACACCTTCTTTAGATATGAACCCTATAGACAGTGATATCTGAGTGTCTTTCATCCAAAAACCATTTTGGACGTCTTCTTCATAAACGAAGAGCATACCACAATGGCTGCAAAGTGAATCTCTATTCATGAGACCCTGTTCACGTTGCTCTTCATCTTCTGCTATCAGAACCGTCATCTCGATCTGCTCTTCATCGGAATTTTTCAAAATTATAGTGTCCTGTTCGAAATCTACATCCTCCTTTATCCCATAAAAAACGAACCAGGTCACCAGTATAAGTGTGAGGATCAAAGCAGTGTATACTACTGCATTTTTCTTCCTAGTTTTTATTTTCACTTTTTATCTCCGACATTACAATATCAGCATAATAATCCAATATATATTGTGTTTTCCCCCCACTAAAAGAAAAAATTATTTATGAACTGGAGATTTTAGCCTGCATGGGACAGAAATTATACTTATATGCTTTTGAGACATGTTTTGAGATATGGGTTCCGCTTGTCTTCATGGCGATACTTAACGCAGGGTTGAGAGAGGGCGTACTCTCTCCTACTTTTGGGGATTATACAGGTCACGTGTTGAGCTCTATTATCTTGAACGGTGTAATCTTCATCATAGCGTTTCTATTTTTAAAATATATTTCTTTGGACTACACTAGCCAAGACCTATTGATCATAGGCGTATTATGGTTGGTATTGACGATATCCTTCGAATTTTTGTTCGGTCACTTCGTGATGGGACATCCTTGGAGTAGACTGCTGGCAGATTACAATATATTTGAAGAAAGGATGTGGATTCTGGTGCCGATAAGTACATTATTATCCCCTACACTGGCAGGCAAACTACTATGATTTAAATTAGTAATCTCTGATCAAGTTCCCAAACGACACATATAAATATTGACCCATATAATTTAACCCATGGTGTAAAAAATGGAGGGCATCAAATTAACCGACCAGAACCTGTTCACAAGGGAGGATGTTGAAACCGCTAAAAGGAAAGTTCATTCTATCGTTTATTCTGAAGGGGACGTGAATTTAAATGGTTATCAGAATACCTTGGAGGGACACAGTACTTTGAACTCCTACGAAGTAGAGTTCTTCCCTCAACGAGATGGGACTGGTATACGTGTAAAGTACGGTCTTACTACAATTGGTCTTATATTAGGGATAATTTTACTTGTTCCAGGTGTTATTTTCGGAGTTATAATATTGCTGTTGTGGTATCTTAAGATGGACGAAGTCAAGAGTTCTTTAGGTAGAGCTTTCCCGATGTACGTGCCGCCACAGGGTTTTTCAGATTATTCTCAAATCCAAGGAAAGACAGGGCAGTACAATCAATCACCCCATGAAACCGATGAGGGCGATTCTGACATACCGCCTCCGCCTGAAGAAGATTGAATTTACTCTTCGTAGGATTTCAACTCTTCGAAGACCGCTTCAACGTTCTCTCCGGTCTCATCGACTATCTCCTGCCATTCCTCGTTATCTGGAGCCATACCCAATAATCGAGCGGCTCTCATTATAGAGAAATGATAAACTGTTTGTACACCTGGTTCCTCTTCCCATATAACCATATTACACGGGAAAAGTCCCCCTATCTTCATGGTTATATCGAGAGCTTTATCAGCCACTTTGGGATTGCAGGCACCCAATACATAATATGGATCCCTATTTGATCCTACTTTTTTGTTCAGTACCTCAGAGGGAGAGAACTCCACAAGTATTCCAAAACCGTTCCTTTTACATATATCCCGAACTAATTCAATAGCCTCTTCGTGCCCTATCTCCAACCGAGCGGTCTTTTCCCCGATATCGTCCGGTCCTAATACGCTCGAGTCTATTTTCAACGCCATTATGATCACCACTGGACATCTACGGAAACACCATCAGATAGAGTGTTATCCACCGGGCATCTTTTTTGAATAGTCTCTAAAAATTCAGATATCTTTTCTTTAGGGATACCTTTCACCTCTTTCACAACAACTTTCACCGTCTGTAATCCAGATGGAACGCCAGCTTTCCCCATAACCCCTCGAGGATCAAGCTCTCCTTCGACCTCAAGTTTAAAATCCTCTAACTCGTACCCCATCTGCTGAGCAACGATAGTTCCGGTGAAGTCCAAGCAGCCCACTAACGATGCTAGTAAAACCTCAATGGGGTTTGGTCCTTTGTTGGTTCCTTCGAAACTTTCTGGCTCATCTATAGTGATGGTAAAATCTCTCATCTTAACTTCTGATTCGAACCCGCTTTGTTTCTCGAGCACGGCTTTGTACTTATTCATGCTTTTCTCACCCATGTTATTAGTTAGATTATAACGGCTTAATATATTAAATCTATTGTTTTTACAAAAATCAATATAAGTCGAAAGTATCATTTAAAAATTGAAAATTGAGAGCGGAACTTTAGTTGCAAAGGATGTTTTAAAAATATCTAGAGGACAAAACTTACACGTCAATATGGGTTACAGATTCGAGTTAATATTTATAGAAATGGGTGACGAAAGTTTTGAGCGAGATATAGAAAAGAGAGGTAATATGATCACTCGTTACAAAGTGGGCAACTGTACAGTTCAATCGATCGAGTTTAAGTCATTGCAGAATTCGATTAAGAAGTTTTATTTGTTAGAATATCTATACCCCTTAAAAATCAGTTTAAACCGGAGGAAAAATAGGATGTTTTGTAAAAAACTCGATTATGCGGTTTTTATGGTGTCTTTGCTGCTTCTGTTATCGGTCTCTGGAGTCAGCAGCAGTTATTCAGAAGACCGATTTGAAATGGGACAGGAGATGGATGAAGAGGAAGATTTGTCCTTAGATTACGAACTTCAAAATTCGGAGTATCCTTTTTCCGATGAATATCCCAGTGTCCAACAATTGTATGACTGGTATGATGACCTAGTCTACGAATATCCTGACCTGGTTTCGAAGATAAATATCGGAAACAGCTGGGAAGGTAGAGATCTATGGGTATTGGAGATCACGTCAGAAGAGGATGTGCAAGTTAAAGATAAACCAGAAATCTTTGTTGACGGTGGAATGCATGCAAGGGAGTGGTCTGGTCCCCAGGTTGCATCTTATTTCACTTGGAGATTGGTCAATGAGTACGACACCAACGAGACGGTGAACTGGCTTCTTAACAATAGAAGGATTTTTGTTATGCCTATGGTGAATCCTGATGGATATATCTACGATGGAGACGGTAATTATGAGGAGAGGGATAGTTGGAGAAAAAATAGGAACGATTCAACTCCTACGACTGCAGTCGGCGTTGACTTAAATAGGAATTGGGATATCGATTGGGAATCCGGGAATGACGATCCTTCTGCTGCTGATTACAAAGGTGAATCACCGTTCTCAGAATATGAAACAAAAAATATGCGAGATTTCATACTGGCTAATGATGTAGATACATATCAAAATCTTCACAGTTATGCGGGTACGATGTTGATTCCCTGGTGTAATTCTACCGACCCAACACCTCACGATGATTGGTATCGCAGCATGGCTGAGCATATGACATCTCACACCTCGATAATGGGGGATGATTCTCAACAATACAGTTATGGTCAAGCTGAAGAAGAAATAGGTTACAGTGCACCCGGTGGTTCAGGAGATTGGGTGTACGATGAGATCACCGCTTTTTCAATGGTATTCGAGATCGAAACCGGTGGTGATGGATTTTATCCTACCACGGATAAGATCATGACTATAAACGAGGATTTAGACGATTCCCTGATGTATCAAAGCAGGATCGCAGATACGGAATTGGGGGATAGTAACGAAAATCTATATCCTCCTGTACCATACATAGTGTATGGAAATGCTGAATATAATGATGGTAGTGCAGCGGCGGGTGTAAAAGTTACTATAGATAATATCGATACAGGTGAAACTATTTCGATAGATACGGACAACAACGGTTATTATGAATTGAATTTTGGAAATTTAGTTGATAATGGTTATGAATTAGACGATACTTTCGAGATAAGTGCCGAGACATTTTCTGAACAGTTCACCATCGGAAGTGAATGGGGTCAAAGGATAGATATAGGACTTGAAGAGCAGGGAGATCCCCCGGAGATTCAATTAAACAGACCGACAGGTGAAGAGATATGGGACGCTGAAACGGAAGAAAACATAGAATGGGATACCCAACAGAGGGACGACCCTATCGATCACGTGAATCTTTACTACAGCGTTGACGGAGGCAACGATTTTGAAACAATTGCGACTGAAATCGCTGATACTGGAAGCTACACTTGGGATATTCCTAACAAAGATAGTGAAGAATGCCAGGTGAAAGCAGAGGTGGTTGACGAGGTGGGTAGAACGAATGATAGTACAAGCGATGCTTTCACTATTGAAGGCATACCGCCATCAGCCCCGGAGAATTTAGATATTGAACACACAGGTACGGATAATGTAACCATATTCGAAGACGATGTAGAAAGTGGAGACCTAGGATATACCACAGGAGAGAGTACGGACGCTAGTACTTGGGATATCCGCCAGCACGGTGCATCTTCTGGAAGCTATTCATGGGATTTCGGAGACGGGGATTATAATGATCCCTCTAATGGAGGACTCAGTTGGCTGATCTCACCGGAAATAGATCTGACAGGTGTATCAAATAGTACAATGACTTTCCAGCACTGGAGAGATTTCGAAGATGCCAGCAGCTTATGGGATGGCGCTAATCTTAAGATATCCACAGAAGGTGTAGACGGTCCATGGACGTTAGTCGATAATCCATCTCCAGCATACGACGGCACTATAGAAACCGGTTATGATAACCCTCTTGGTGGTGAATCCGGTTGGGGACACGAAGAGAATGCATGGGAAGAGGTTACAGTGGACCTGAGTGGTTACGATGATGAAACCATATGGTTGAACTGGTCCGCAGGTGTCGATAATTATGAAAGCACTCACCAGGGATGGCGTATAGACGATATAAATGTGACAGGAGAAGGATCAGGTAACGGTACTGAAGACAACTTGATTAAGTGGCAAGCTAGTAAAGATGACCCCGATGAGGTCGGTCATTATACGATATATCGTTCAGAAGAACAGACTGGTCCATGGGATGGAACCACAGAGCTTGATAGCGTTGATGCTGATGGCTCGGACACGTACGAGTATTTAGACGAAAATAAAGGTGAAGTTGATGATACTTACTGGTGGTACGTTGTCAGAGCCGTCGGTGAGAACGGTCTAGAGGAGGGGAACGAGGATGCGGTTCAAGAACCGGGTGCATCACTATCCACGTTTGAAATCGACCTGACTTCAGGTGGAGATGCAGACGGATGGAACTTTGTTTCATTCAATCTGGTACCAGAGGATACAAGTTTGGCAGGGATACTGGAAGATGCAGATAACGGAATAGCCGGTAACTATGATAAAGTGATGTATTACGATGCTGAAACCGATGAATGGCTTTCGTACATGCCTGGAAGGGACGATCATTTCAACGATGAGATCCCCTGGGACGAAACCAGAGGACTTTGGATCCGGATGACAGCCGATGACACGTTAACAGTCGAGGGGAACGAACCAACCAGTACAGATATCACGTTGAAACCAGGTTGGAACATGGTGAGTTACCCGAGTTCCACAGCGACGGTCGAAGGAACGCCAGGTGAGGTAACTGTAGTAGGTTACTTCGATGCAACTCAGGATAACAACGTAGCTTACGATTACGACCCAGCGAACTTCGAGTTCAGTCCAGGAGAAGGTTACTACCTTTACAACGATGCGGACTACGACGTCACTTGGACAGTTGACTACTAAAAATCTTATAATCCTTTTTTTACTTTATCTAACCTTAGGTCCTAATAAACGACCCATGATCTCCTTTGCCTGATTGATGTTCATCTTGTCAAAGTTGAATTTCTTTTTGCCCAATGTAGATTTTATGACCAACTTATTCGGATTCTGCCGATCGGATCCATGATTGTATTGACCACCATGAACTTTCACGGATTTGACCTGTTCGGGTCTGATCTCGTAGTTGTTTGGGCTTTCTTGTAATATGGCCTGCGGCGGTATGTTGAAATATCTATTGTGAAAGTTGAAATGAGATGACATCTGTGCTTTCCATCTAGACATCATACCACTCTGTACATTGGATACATTCTTCTGACGTTCTTGGTCCAATAATTGTTTTGTAATCTCAGCAAAAATCAATCTATAATTCGTTACAACCAATGTATAAGAACTCTGTCCGAACATCCCTGTACTTAGATTTGGTATAACCCCTATAATATTTTCAGGATACATGTAAGGAAAGTAGCTTAGTTATATTTAAATATAGAAGTGACACAACTGAATAAAAATATATATCTAAAGAAGATTATAGAATTCTGATGAAGATAGCTATCATAGGGTCGCCTGGTTCTGGAAAGTCGACCTTCGCTAAAAAATTGGGTAAAAAACTAAACATTCCAGTTTATCACATCGATAGTTATTTCTGAAAGTTTAGGTTGAAAAAAAACTCCAAAGAAAGAATAGATTAAAGCCGAGGAAGGGTTGGTCTGCAAGGATAGATGGATCATAGACGGGAATTATGGAAGTACAATGGCGATCAGGTTGAAAAAGGCTGATGTGATATAACATTTTGATATGAGTAGTTTTACCTACCTTTGAGGGTTTTAAAAAGATAGATAATAAAACAATAATCACCTTTAAAAATCGTAGAGAAGTCGATCGTTTTTTGACAGAAATAAAGGAAAAGGATCATTTCTAACCATGAAAGGCTTTTATACGGGGAATAGGAATTAGGTAAAACATGAAAAGAATTCATTCCACGGACGCGGTTGAACTCGAGGACGGTGAAAAATGTAAGATGGCAGGTTGGTTACAGGAGGTCAAGAACCTCGGGGGGATAGCGTTTTTAAAAGTTAGAGATAGAGAGGACGTTTTTCAAGTAGTATTGGTCAAAAAGGAGATCGGTGAAGAAGAGTTCGATGATATAGTCGACATCCCCAGAGAAAGTGTCGTAGAGGTAGAAGGAAAAAAAACTGATACTGATCAAACTGACCTTGGATACGAGATACACCCTATATCAATCAAGGTGATAAGCGAAGCTGAAAAACCACTACCTTTAGGAGTAGTTGACAAGGTGGATGCAGAACTGCCTACACGACTTGACAACAGATTTTTGGATCTTAGAAAGAGAGACATAAGGAATATCTTTGAATTGAGGGATCTTCTTTTAAGGGGTCTTAGAGATTTCTTTTCACGAGAAGGTTTCATAGAAGTTAGTACTCCCAAAGTTGTAAAGGCAGGCGCAGAAGGCGGCGCTACTTTATTCGATGTAGAGTATTACGATGAACCTGCACACTTAGCTCAAAGCCCTCAATTATTCAAACAGATGCTGATGTCAGCAGGATTCGAACGGGTATACGAGATAGCACCGGCTTACAGGGCTGAAGATTTCGATACCATAAGACATACTTCAGAATTTATCTCATTGGATTTCGAGATGTCATTTATTGATGGTTCAGAGGACATCATAAGCATGACCAGTTATATGGTGAGTCACGCGCTTTCTTATGTAAAAGAACACGGTGAAGAGCAGCTGGAACAATTGGGTTTAGACCTAGAGGTTCCAGAACATCCCATCAAGAAGATTACCCATAGAGCATGTATCGAGATCTTACAGGATCTAGGTAAAGAATGGGAGGATCAACCGGAAATCGATACGGAAGCTGAAAAGTTACTGGGGAATTACGTGAAGGAAGAGTACGATACCGACTTCTTCTATATCACCGAATTCCCCACTAGACTGAAAGAGAGTACTTTTTACGCTATGAGAAAAGATTACGACCCGTCGCTGACTACCTACTTCGACCTTGAATACAAGGGCCAGGAGTTGGTATCTGGTGGACAGCGAGAACATAGATATGATACTCTTATCAAACAGATGGATGAGATCGGTTTGGAAAAGGAAGATTTCGAAGATTATCTCCAAACCTTCAGGTATGGTATGCCTACCCATGGAGGCATAGGATTGGGACTTGACCGGTTCGTGCAGCAGATGCTTGACCTTCCAAATATCAGGGAAGCAATATTATTTCCAAGAGACACTTCGAGGTTAAGACCATAATTTCACCCGCCCCTAGTTGATAAGTATAAATAGCATCATCGTTTTATTTTAAGTGATGGCCGTCGGGAAATATGAACGGGAGTTGAAAGGGATCCTTTCAGGAGATGAAGAAGTTATCAAAGATTCCACTAAAACCTGCACCCAAAAGGAGATCGACGGATACAGGGCCATACATGATATTCCATTTTTAGTTGTTAGAGCAGGAGGGAGTTTAGGTATAGACTTGATAGCTTTAAGAGGCGAGATATCGTTCCCGATCGAGGTGAAATCTTCCAAGGAGAATGTCCTTTATTTTAGGAATGAAGGTAGACTGAGAGAACAAGCGGAATGGATGAAGGAGGTCTGTACGGACAGCAATGTTCTACCATTATACGCGTACCGGTTGAAAAGTCAGCGTGGAGATAAGTGGAGGGTATATACCATGGAGCTAGATGGTATGAAGAGAAAGCACAAGGTCTTACAGAGAAAGATCCCTTACATGCAGAGAACAGTTCACGGTAACCTCAAAATGGAGTGGGATAAAGGCATGCCGTTGAGTCAGCTGTTGTCATATCTTAAACATCTGATCAAATGATGGGCAATCCTTTTATAAAGTGGTTAGTAAATAACGGACCATGAAAGTGATACCGTCGATATCGTTCAAGGGTAATAAACCAGTTACTGTCGAAGATGATCGTTACGTTCATTATTCTAGAGATGGCTCGAAATTAGATTTACATGGGGTCCTTTCTCTATTAAGTGATTACGAAACAGTATATCTTCTCGACCTTGATGGTATAGAGCGGAGGGGTCTTCAAACAGATGTTATCCGGTCAATTGGAACTAGAAAAGAGGTGTGGGCTGATATTGGTGCTAGAGATACGGCCACCATAACAGACGGTTACATCGCTGGAGCTGACAAAGTAGTGATATCTACAAAGACCATGTATTCAAAAGAACTTATAGATGAGGCATCAAGGATAAGCGGCGAGATGATATTTTGTGTAGATTTTAAAGACGATATAGTCTCACCTTCTAAAGAGATAAAGAATATTCCCGTTAAGGATCTGATAAAAGATGCAGTCCAAGGGGGTATAGATACGATCGTTATACATGATTTGAGTGACACTAAATTCGATAGGAACTTAATCGATTACCTACCCGATGAAGATTTTGAGCTTTACATCGGTGGAAATATCGATGTAGATGATCTGAACTCATACATAAACAGCGTGGATGGCTTTATACTCGGTCTGGAGGAATCGATAAGATGGCAGGAAAGGAATTAAAATATACATTGGCTTTCATATTTCAAAGGGCCGGCTCCGAAAAGATCGATAAGGAGGAGTTCATATACGGACCACCCGCAGATCTGGGATGGTTCACATCAAGCGAGGCTAAACAGCTTCTTAATATTGCTAGGAAAGAGGGCCTAGTCGATATGGATGGTGATCTAGTCAAAATAGAGTTTGACCCTAAAAGCGTAAACATCCCTTTAGGTTTTGAACCCTCTAAACGGATACTAGAAGAAAAGAAGAAACCTCTATTCAAAAGTATGCTTGATGACGTTGTGATGTACAGTCATCTAGATCGACAGGAGGTCATGTCCCGTGTCAATGTTAAACAGGACCAGATGAACATAGAGACAGAAGCGGCACTTCTATTACTTGCTAGAGAATTGGAACTAGATTTACCAAAAAAACAGGAATATATAGAAGCAGTGCGAAAAAAAGTACGTGGAAGATAACTCTCACAGGAGTGCCTTTCCGTCCAAATTTTTAGGAGCTTTGATCTTCATCATCTTCAGTATCGTTGGATAGAGGTCAACTATATTGGGGTCCTTACCTGACAGCGGTTCGGATGAATATACGAACGCATCGTCATAAGTATGCATCCCATTTCGCAGTCCTTTACTCATCAAATCAACGTTACCAAATTTACTTTTGAAATCATATCCGTTTTTTGGATGTACGAGTATATCTGGCGCCTTCCCTTTATATGGCCCCGAATATAAATCTTCACGTTTGAATACATTCTCAACGACTTCACGACCCGACATGGGATCTCTCAAGTTATTCAGTTTCTGGATCAATTCTTCTCTTAATTGATGATATTCGTCTTTGGGTACACCACCATTTTTTTCCCTTCCTTCCAGGTTGATATAAAGCCTACCGGGGAGCAGGCTGAATGCCTTTGTATCCCGAGAGATATTAGAGAAATCATTCACTTCTTCCAAATATCCCTCTTCCATCAGCCATCTGTTGAGCTGAACTTCCTGTTCCATCTTGGTGAATCCGTGGTCGGAGACGACCAAAAGTTTATCGTTCTCATCCAATTTCTTTTCCACTTGTCCCACCATGTGGTCTATTCTTTTGTAGAATTTTACGAACTTATCTTTATATCTGCCCTCATCTAGATAGTTACCGAACATGAAATGGTTTATACGGTCGGTGACCATGAAATGGAACATCATGAAATCCCAATTATCGTTTATATAATGAGCTATGGTCCTTTTTTTAGATTCTAAGGTTTCATCGATATCGCTAAGAAACTTATCTAGATTTTCAAGTGCAAGGGAAGAGTCGGCATCTATCTTGTAGCCCAATTTGTAAAGTTCCGAGGCAAATTCTTTGGGATACGTACCCTTCTTGAGGTCTGAACATAAAAATCCGGATACTATTTTACCGTTAACTTTTCTTGGGGGATAAGTCATAGGTACGTTCATCACGAATACCTTTTTTTTCTTTTCACTTAGGTGCTCCCAAAGCGTCTGAGATCTTAGGTCGGAAGAGTCAGGTATGTGCAGTTTTTCACTACCCTTCTTCCTGTCCACATACCCATATACCCCGTGTTTTCCAGGGTTTTTACCGGTCATGAATGAGGACCATGCCACTGATGAAACCGTCGGATGAACGGAACTCATCTTGAGATATTTGGGTGAACCCAAATGTTTGAACTCCTCTCTATTATACATATCTTTAACAAAACTGTAAGGTACACCATCCAGTGCCAGGACAACGGTCTTAAAATCTCGACCTAATAACTTATCCAAGAAACCCATAAACCCATACAAATGTAAAGTGATATTTGGATATTGTGCATATCTCGGGTAAATTTATAAACGGAACAACAGTCACTTTTAAGTATTAGAACATATATGAATCGAATCCCGAGTTTATTCGGAGGTTTACTATGTCTAGAATGCACAGTTCAAAACGAGGAAGATCAGGTTCAACACGCCCATATGTCACATCTAACCCTGATTGGGTGAAGATGGATTCAGAAGAGATCGAAGAGAAGATACTCCAATTGTTTAAAAGAGGTAAATCACCCAGTGATATCGGGGTAGTGCTTAGAGACCAGTATGCTGTACCTAACGTAAAATTGGCAACAGGTAAAGACATCTCTGAGATTTTAAAGGAAAATGATGTCTATCAGGATTTTCCAGAGGACCTTGTTAACCTTATGGAAAAAGCTGTCAACCTTAGTGAACATCTAGAGGACAATAGGAAGGACCTTAAGAATAAACGAGGTCTCCAACTTATAGAATCCAAGATAAGACGACTTGCTAAGTATTATCAAAGGAAAGGAGATATCCCTGGAGATTGGAGATATTCCTTAGAAGTAGCCGAGATGCTCACACAATGATGAATGTAGGGGAGGGAATGTGGTAGAATTACCGAAGGACTTAGAAAAAAAATACGAAACCGCTTCAGAGATTTTAAAATCCTATAACAAGTTCAGGATAATATCACATTATGACGGCGATGGTATATCTGCGGCCTCTGTTTTAGCACTTACCCTTATGAGAGATAATAAGGGCTTCCATGCGAGGTTTGTTAATAAACTTCCAGATAACCTCCCAGAAGACCTTCCGATCATCTTAACAGATATTGGTAACAGTCATCTGAAGACCATAAAAAAGATCGATGAACCTGTGATAGTGCTAGACCATCATAAAGTCGATGAGGTAGTGGATAGTGAAGACAAAGAGCATGTTTTCATAAATCCCCACGAATATGGTATCGATGGGTCTAGCGAAGTATGCGGAGGCACATTAGCACTGATCCTTTCTATGTTTTACGATAAAAAGAATGTTTCTTTATCGCTATATGGACTAGCTGGGGCAGCTGCAGACAAACAAAATATCGAAGGGTTCAAAGGTCTAAATGGGTCTCTCCTGAAAAAGGCTTTAGAGGAACAGGAATTGGTTGAAAAGGAGGGTATATCCATAGATGGAGGGGATATCTATGATGCCCTGATGAAAGCGTGCGACCCCTATTTTCCAGGTATATCTGGTAGGGAAAGGGAGGTCAATAGGATCTTAGAAGACTTGGGTATAGACCATGAAACTTTGGTTGAAGACTTACCTAGTAAATCCGAGAGAAAGTTGAACACACTATTAGTATTATCACTCCTTGAAAGGGATATACCTTCACACGTTATAGGTAGTATCAGAGGACCCCGTTACATCTCCAAAAGGTACGGAATATCTGTAGATATACTCTATAAACTACTGAATTCAACCGCTAGAACAAAACAGGCTGGGCTGGGGATGTCGCTTTGTTTAAGTGATAAGACGGCACGTGAAAAAGCAGAGGACATACGCGGTAAATACAGGGATGAGATGATCGAGAGAATGCATGTTTTAGAAGAGGATGGGCCCTTAGAAAAGAAGAATATACAGTATTTTTTTGAAGAAAAGAAGGAGAGAAAAGGAGAATTGGCTGGTCTATCGATGTTATACCTATTCGACCAGAATAAACCAACCCTTGGGATATGTGAGTTGGAGGATGATATAGATATATCAGCACGGGCTACAAAGAAATTGGTCAATGAAGGACTAGACCTTGGCGAAATCTGTCGTGAAGTTGCTAATAAGTTCGGTGGAAGCGGTGGGGGACACGATATCGCCGCTGGTGCTACTGTTTCAAAAGATCACAAAGATGATTTTTTAGAGGAATTCAACAAGACGGTCGGTATGGTTTTAGGTTAAACTACCGAAAATAATAAGATAGGGGGAGGGCTTTCTTAAATCGCTGATATATATGGTGAAATGCAATCAAATATTTTCGGAAAGAGCAAAATCCATGAAAGCCTCTGAGATAAGAGAACTGCTTAAGTTGACGCAGAAACCTGGGATAATCTCTTTTGCAGGGGGATTACCCAATCCAGACGCCTTCCCCGTTGAAAGTACACGCAGGCTGATAAACGAGCTCATGGATGATATGCCAGAAAGTGTAATGCAGTATGGCTCCACAGAAGGTATCACACCTTTAAGGGAAGTACTGGCAGAAGAGATGACAGGGAGGGGCATGGATGTTGATAAAGAAAATATTTTGATAACACATGGTTCTCAGCAGGCATTAGACCTTATCAGCAAGATATTACTCAACCCCGGCGATACTATAGTTGTTGGATCACCTACATACCTAGGTGCTACCGGAGCTTTCAGAGCTTTTCAGGGTAATATGGAGACCGTTCCCGTTAGGGAAGACGGTATGGATATGGACCTTCTAGAAGAGAAGTTGACTAAATTAGAAAAAGAAGGATGCAAAACCAAGTTCCTATATCTAGTCCCAACTTTCCAGAACCCATCCGGTTCTACTATCCCCGGTGATAAAAGAAGAAAATTACTAGATATAGCTTCTGAGCACGACATTCTAGTGGTGGAGGATTCTCCGTATTCGTATCTTAGATACGAAGGTTCACCCCAGCCTCACTTGATGTCCCTCGATGATGAAGATAGAGTCGTCAGGCTTCAGACTTTTTCTAAGATATTAGCTCCTGGTTTCAGGATAGCGTGGTGTGTAGGTCCAAAAGAATTCATCGATAAGATGGTCATAGCAAAACAGGCCACGGACCTATGTACAAATCCGTTCGGTCAATATGTGGCTTACAAATACGTGTCTGAAGGAGTACTTGATGAACATCTTGAATTTATCAAAAAATTGTACAACGAGAAAAGGCTAGCTATGCTAGATGCCATGGAAAAACACATGCCGGATTACGTAGAATGGAACAGACCCGAAGGTGGCATGTTCATATGGGCTAAACTTCCGGAGAATATCGATACCAGAGAGATGTTCGAAAAGGCTATCAAAGAAAAGGTTGCATATGTCGTAGGTGATGCATTCTACGTTGAAGATAATGGCCATAATACCATGAGGTTGAATTTCACTCATTCATCCGAGGAAGAGATATGGACTGGTATCGAAAGGTTGGCCAATGTTATAAGGGAAGAAGTGAAATTGAAGGAAAAAGAAGGCGTAGTTAAAGAAACGCTCATCACACCCTAGGATGGTACTTTAACACCTCATCAGAAACCCTTTCGTTTTGGTCTTTTCTTTTTATTTCTTCACTGTTAACGAGTGTTATATGATCGTAAAATGGGATCTTTTCGAAATAAATATTGTGTATGTTTACATTTATATCGGTATCCCAGACCTCCTCTGGGTCATGTTTTTCATCATGATTAGAAGGGATACCTTTTGGAAGAACCTTTGATATATCTGATACCAAATACACAGGTTTACTGAGATGTTCGCAAACGATTACCGCGGTGTGCGTTCCTGTTTTGTTCGTAAAATGATCTACAGAGAGAGAATCACAACCGATAACAAAAGCATCGACTTCTGAAATCATGTCATAAAGAGCGTTGTCTGGATAAAACTCTACATGGACCCCTTCGTGGGACAATATTTCAGCGGTCTTCCTGCCCTCTAACAACGGTCTAGACTCCAAAACAGAGACATCTTGTTTATCTGATAATATCTTCAAAACAGTTGAACTGTAACTCAAGGTTCCTATCTTCTCGAAATGATCCAACTCCTCTCTAGCTTTTTTCAAAACATTCTTCTTTGACCTTTTGACTCGGGAGATATACCTATCGATGAAGTCTTTATAATCCTCTTTATCTAAAGCATTGAAGGTTACATTCGCCAGGTTCACCAATGGGGCCATCGAATACCGATTTTTAACTAATCTGATAGCATACCGTTCCGCTTCATTTCTATCCAGCTGAAGTATGCTGGTACCAGCTTCGAAGAAGAGCTCCGATGCTCCCTTACTAGTGTCTTCCACTATCTCTTTAGCAGATCTGAACTGCATATATGAAATAAACAAAGGATTTTATTTATCTTCTTCTCCTAGAACCGATCACCCTGACGAATCGATCTTTTCTCAGACTTCATCGATCAGATATCATTTACCGTCTAGATGTATATTTCTAACTTTCATCATCTTGATAAAGACAAACTTTAACAATGATAATTAAGGAGATAAGTTCCACTCCACAATTTTAAAATCTCTTTCCAAAAATCATTAGACAAACGTGTTTTTTATCTTATCCTTTGGTTCACCTACACGGATAAATGGTTAAAATTCTCTGATCACATCTTCGACCCCACCGGTAATGGTTACTAGTGGAATCCAAATCTATACCCTTCGGCGAATTTAGATTTTTCTTTATTAATCTTTGAAAATTCCGATAAAAATGTTTACCAGTAATGTTTAATAATACCATATAACATGGAGTTTTATCATATTATGAACAGTGGTCACCATGCGAAAACGGAGGGATCAAAACGACCGAATTAGCGCTTTCTGAAGACATGGAATCATATTTCAACGATCTAGAGGATCTCGCGATAAAAGCCTACGATGTTGCAAAAAGAGCTAGAGGTAAGGGTTACGATCCTGTACAGGACGTTGAGATACCCATGGCAGAGGACTTAGCTCTTAGAGCCCAGGAATTGACAGGCGTTAAGAACACTGCTGAGAAGATCAGAGAATTGAGTGAAAAGTACGACCGTGAAGAGGTATCTATACATATTGCAAAAGAGATCGCAAACCGTGAAGAAGGGTCGGTCAAGGAAAGATTGGAAGATGCCGTAAGGATAGGATTAGCTGTTCTGACAGAAGGCATCCTCGTTGCACCGCTGGAAGGCATCGGTGGATTAGATATAAAAGATAACAGCGATGGAACAGATTACGTGGAACTTTCCTTCGCAGGTCCAATCCGATCTGCAGGTGGTACCGGTCAGGCTATGAGTGTATTGATAGCGGATGTCGTCAGGAGGGAACTAGGTATAGGGTCTTATAAAGCAACATCTGGAGAGGTACAGAGGTTCAAAGAGGAGATCCCTCTTTACAAAAAAGCGAGAAGCTTGCAGTACACACCTTCCGCCGAGGAGATCGAAGTTATCGTGAAGGGCTGCCCAATCAGTATCAGCGGTGAAGGGACGGAGAAGGAGGAGGTATCTGGTAACAGAAATCTACCTAGAGTGGATACTAATAGGATCCGGGGAGGAGCCTGTTTGGTTATAGCAGAAGGTATGAGTCTTAAAGCACAAAAACTGAAGAAACACGTCGATAAATTAAACATCGAGGGATGGGATTTCATCGACGAGTACATCGAGAGGTTCGCTACAAGTAAAAAAGATACAGAGGATGAAAAGAAAGAAGGTATCTCTCCCAATTTCAAATATATCAAGGACACAATCGCCGGCAGACCGGTTTTTGGTCACCCAAGTGTGAAAGGTGGTTTCAGGCTGAGATACGGTAGGAGTAGGACTATAGGGCTGGCTGCTTTAGCGGTCAATCCTGCAGTTATGTATCTCACCGACGAGTTCATGGCCCTTGGAACGCAGATCAAGATCGAAAGGCCTGGTAAGGCGGGAACTGTAACGCCGTGTGATACCATCGAAGGACCCACCGTACTTTTCTATGACGGGGCTGTGAAAAGGGTAGATTCTGGTGAGGAAGCGAAAAAGGTCAGTAGCAAAGTTAAAGAGGTCATCGATTTAGGTGAAATACTGATACCGTATGGAGAATTCTTAGAAAATAACCATCCGTTGGTTCCTGCTGCGTACTGTCACGAATGGTGGACTCAGGAAACAGGTGTAGAATTATCCGAGGATGAGATCACACCCGAAAAAGCTATAGAATTGTGCAGAGAAGATGGTCATCCTTTACATCCTAAATATGTTTACTTATGGGATTATCTGAGTGTACCTGAACTCAGAATCCTAAGAGAATCAATAGCTGAGCATTCCCGTATAGATGACGGTCTTTACGTATCTAATAAAGATGAAATAAAAAAACTATTAGAAGATATGTGTCTCCCCCATGAGATAAATGATGACGAGATATATATCGAACTTTATCGACCTTTCTTGTTCACTCTGGGGATCGATGAGGACTCTTTAGAGATTGGGGGGGATAGTCAAAAAGAAGAACCTATGGAATACCTATCAGAATTATCAGGAGTCCCTATCCGAAGTAAAGCTCCCACCACCATCGGAGCAAGGATGGCTAGACCCGAAAAAACGAAAGAAAGAAAGATGAATCCGCCGGTACATGGACTGTTCCCTCTAGGTGATGCAGGCGGGAATCAGAGACTTATCGATAAGGCTGTAGAGAAGGGGATAATCGAGGTGGAAGTGAGTGCAAGAAGGTGTACAAAATGTGGGAAAAGCGGTGCACAGATCCGATGTACTTGCGGTGGGAGAAGAGAAATTATAGAGCAGAACCTAGGGAACGGAGGTCCGAAGAAACAAAAGTTGGACATGTCGGGTAAATACAGAGAGGCTTTACGTAATATTGGAGAGGGGGGAAATGTCAGAGGAGTGAAAGGTGTCAAAGGTTTGATGACTAAAGAGAAGACTCCGGAGGCCCTTGAGAAGGCTATACTCAGAGCAAAACACAATATCTGGGTATTTAAAGACGGAACTTGCAGATACGATATGACTGACCTTCCGGTCACACATTTCAAACCAGATGAGATCGATCTTACTATTGAAAAAGCTAGAGAATTGGGCTATGTTAAAGACATCCATGGAGAACCCCTTCAAAGGCCAGATCAGATGTTAGAAATCAAACCCCAGGATTTTATCGCTTCCAAAGCAGCGGGTACCTATCTTGTGAAGATCGCAAAATTCGTAGATGATCTGCTTAAAAAATATTATGATATAGATCCCTTTTACGAAGCAGAAAGGAAAGAAGATATGATCGGTGAACTGGTGGTCGGACTAGCGCCTCACACTTCCGGGGGTGTCCTCGGGAGGTTGATAGGGTTCCATAACGGGAAAGCAGGCTACGCTCATCCATTTTTCCATGCTGCCAAACGTAGGAACTGTGACGGTGATGAAGACTGTATAATGCTGCTGATGGATGGTCTGCTTAATTTCTCCCAGAGGTTTTTACCCGAAAAAAGAGGGGGAAAGATGGATGCTCCATTGGTTCTAACCACTAAGATAAACCCTGATGAAATAGACAGCGAAGCACATAACGTAGATTGCTTGTGGAAGTATCCATTAGAATTTTATGAGAAGGCCATGACGTATCCAAATCCGAAAGAACTAGTGGATATGATGGATATCGTCGAGGATCGACTGGACACAGAAGGGCAGTACGAGGGGTTCGGGTACACTCACGAAACAGCAAACATCTCAGAAGGGCCTATCGGTAGTAGGTATACCAGGTTGAATAAGATGACTGAAAAGATGGAGGCACAGCTGAAAGTAGCGGAAATGATCCGGGCAGTGGACGCTACGGATGTGGTGAGCCGGGTGATCGGATCTCATTTCATACCTGACCTTATCGGAAATCTTAACAAGTTCTGTGTCCAGGAAACTAGATGTACCAGCTGTAATCGTAAATATCGAAGACCGCCGTTGAGCGGTAAGTGCCAGTGTGAAGGCAATCTCACCCTTACAGTACACGAAGGCAGTGTAAAGAAATATCTTAGAACTACCATTGAGATGACGGAACGATTCGATCTACCACCTTATCTAAAACAGAGGATAGAACAGCTGGAACTTCAGATCAACTCGCTGTTCGATAACGATAAAGTCTCAACGCCCAGCTTAGACGAATTCTGCTGATTAAAAGGAAGTCAGTGAGGTCTGTTTTTCCATATTTCTGCCATCTATAACTTTCTCGAGAGCTTTATCGACTCTAGATTCAGAGAATCCATGTTTATCACATAAGAACGTTTTTACTTCATCTATATTTGGGTCCTTGAATTTTATATCGTAATCATCGGTAACTTTTGGTTCAAGAAACAGAGTTTTGATGTCGTTTAAATTGTTAATAGTCTCTTCCTTTTCGTCCAAAACCTCTTCGATTCCCCCGTATTTTTTTACATACTTCAATCCTCGTTTAGGCCCTATACCTTTAACGCCGTGGTTGTAATCTGTTCCGCAGAGTAAGGCAATATCTATCAGCTGTTCTCTGCTGATTTCAAGTTTATCAAGCACATCCTGCAGAACAATCAGTTCTGGCTTGATCTCTTTGTACTCGTTTTTACCTGGGAGTTTTCTTTTACCCGAGACCGTTAAGTTCCTTACTAATCTCTCTGCTCCAGCCAACAAAGAATCAAAATCCTGACTGCCTACAGCCCAAGCATCTCCGTTTCTTACCAGATGTGCTGCCTGGTTCTCTCCTTCAGCTGGTGCCTGTATCCATGGGATGCCCAATAATTCAAGGAGTTCTTTACTGCTATTCTCGATCTCTTCGCTCATCCGGGATGTCTGTTGAGCCTTCGTTCTAGCTTTATCCATTTCACCCTTTTCAAGAGCCTTTTCGTACTCTGATTCGGCCTTCTCTTTTCTTTCTTTCCGTTTTTCCAATGTTCCCTCTTTCATGATATCTGGTTTACCGTCGAAAACGTAGACTAGTTTGATCCCCACCTGAATCAGATTTGAGTTTCTGTAAAGTATACCTGATAGATGTGAAGTGATCCTCCCTTTAGAATCTTTTAGGGGTGTACCATCTCTCTGTCGTATACTTGACAAAAATTGGTAGATTATGTTATATGCATCTACAGCTACAACCTTGCCTTTCAGATCTTTAAAATCTATCTCGCTGGCTTCAACTATATCTCCGATGGCAGTACCCATGATATCATCTTCCAAATCTTTTCAAAACACGGCACCTTCTGTTTGAACATCGATGCCACGATCTGTTATCTCATATGGTTTAACTTTCCTGGAATGATTGATCCGTCTCATCTTGATGACCTGTACGTTCATCTGGACATCTTGGCTGTCCGATTGATTGTATCCAAGCAAGATCACCCCGTCAGCAGTATACTCGACGAGTCCATCTCTAGAACTTCTAGGGTTATCATCTTTGACTTCTGCAGTCAACAAGGTAGTAGCACCTGAATCTTTTACCATCTTGCAGAGTTCGAAGAGCCTGTCTCTTTTTTCCTGAGGAGTGTTCGACATCATATTCAACAGTGAAACAGAATCTATAGCTATCCTTTCAGCATCGAATGATTTAATAAATGCTGGTAAATCACTTTTGAGTTTAGAAACTGTAGCTTCTGCATCTGCGGGTGCCAATCTTTCTATGGCGATTTTGTTTTCTTCGACGTAAGGGGAAAAATCCCACCCATATGATCTTCCAGTATCTATAATAGCCTCCTTGTCTTCCTCTAAAGATATAAAGATACAGGACTGGTCTTCCTGTAGTCCCTGCCATAGATATTGGAGTGAGAACGTGGTCTTACCCGTTCCGAAAGAACCCATCACAGTAAACACGTGACCTTTCGGTATCCCTCCTTTCAACATCTCATCCAAACCACTTATCCCGGTTTTGATCTGCTCTATTTGATACGAATCCATTCATAATCACCTTATCTTCTCGTAATTTACAACATTGTAACCAGAAAAGTCTGTAACCTCTGCTGTGAACCTAGCGATCTTCTCCCTTTTCAGGTGTGGGAGAACACTCATGAACTTTTCTAAGAACATATACCTCTGTCGTGTTGAGGTATGATGACTTTTAGACCACTCGAAACTCATCACCCCGTCCACACTGTCGATGAGTAGATACTCGGTACTGCGGTCTACTATGCCCTTAGAAAGTAATAGATATATGACACCACCCCACTTTTTAGACGCTCGTCTCATCCCTTTGATAACAGTCACGAGCTTATCGTTTTCAATCGAAGTGTTCGTTAAAAGGTCCGTTAGTGAATCGATCACTACCATATTACCCTGTGCATTATCCTCTAAAAAATCAACCAACTCTTCCAATATATTCGAATCCGATTCCTCACCGAATAATGACGGTTTGTGATTCTCCCTGGTCCAACTGTTAGGAACCATAGTCCGTCTGAAATAGGAATTGGAGAAGTCTTTAAAATTAAGGTCCTCTTCGATGGCATCGTAATAATCCTGGTTGAACGATATCTTGACCTCTTCTAAGATGTCTTGTTGTGAACGTGAAAAAGTAATGTAAAAGACTTCACCGGGTAGGATAGAGCCTTTGCATTCATCCCCTAAGATTATAGATACGTCCCTAGGACTTTTTTTGACCCTAAGTAGTTTTGCAGAAGAGGTATAAAGGTATTCCAATCCTCCGGCTCCTATCTCGGTTAGAAGAAGTACTACGGAACCGGCTGGTAGTCCTCCTTTGATTATTGAATCTAAGTCACTGACGCCTGTTGGTATCTTCTTCATGAATCGTACACCTTGTCTGACATTCTGGTTAGTTTGAGTTATAGTAAATCAAACAAATATACTTTACCTTTATATTTCATAAGGATAGGTTTTTACGATTTTAGGGATTGCATAGCTAAGCCAAAAAAGGGATTCCCAAACTATTTATATAGGTTTCTTATTAGAAGCTATTCCCTTCCTTGGACGATTGTTGTTCAGGGAGGTCAAAATAAGGTTTAAATAGGACATTAATCCTATTATTTAAGTTGCAAAGTAGAGCACCCGGCGATATGAAAAAGGGTTGTCGGGGTAGGGTATAGGATCTTTATGATCCGATGATTACCAATCATACGCAGACCTGGATGTGTACCAGTCCTAGATATGCTGCAGTCACTCAGCCATTTGGTGGATGGCTCGGCTCGAGCGCTGATGAAGGTCGTGCCAAGCGGCGATACGCGTGGGGTAGGCGCAAGGAACCGTAGATCC
>JBMCUO010000020.1:0-22967 GCA_048622455.1 Candidatus Saliniplasma sp.
GGATAAGCCTGACCCCAACCATCTATGCTCAAATATGAAGAACCTGTACTAACCCATTTCCCTGTATAATAAACGTACTCGCCACAATCCATCCCCCACATAGAATATCTGAATAAAGGGATCGTTCTCATAAATAAAGAGAACAATGTTATCGATATGAGTGATAACAGGACTACCTTTGAGTTATTTTTCATTGGGTATGAGATATAATTACAATACTTTATTATTTTTCCTACATCTGTCAGGCCGTTTTAACAAAAATATATTAAATATAATTTAGATTGTATGTGTATGAGCAGTTTATCGGATAGATACTCTAGGCATTTTGTGTTAAAAGAAATCGGAGAAGAGGGACAAAATAAGATCAATGAAAGTAAGGTGTCCATACTTGGCCAAGGTGCCCTCGGCACTGTTATGGCGGACGGTTTGGCACGTTCCGGTGTCGGTGAGATAATAATAGCTGATCGAGATTTAGTGGAACTATCCAACCTTCAAAGGCAAACTTTGTTCGATGAAAGCGACGTCGGTAAAGCTAAGGCGGAAGTAGTAGAAAAGAAACTACGGAAAATCAATTCTGAGATCAAGATCGAAGCATATGTTTTAGATGTCAACACTAGCAATATAGAAGAGTTGATTAAAGGTTCAGATATTGTTCTAGATGCATCAGATAATATGAAATTAAGGTTTGTACTTAACGATGCCTGTATAAAACATAACATCCCATGGATATATACCGCCGTCCTCGGAACTTACGGGATGACCATGAATATCACTTCTGATAAGTCCCCTTGTCTAAGATGTCTCATACCGAAACAACCAAACGGTGATAGTCTTGGAACATGTGCCTCCGAAGGAGTGCTTTTTTCCCTTCCTCGGGTGATGGCAAATATCGCTACTACCGAGGTCATAAAATTTCTAGTAGGAAAAGAAAATAGAAAAGAATTGCTAACTATCGATCTATGGATGAACGAATTCGAGCTAACAGAAGTCAATAAAAAAGAAGATTGCAGCTGCTGTGTAGAAAATGATTTTAAGTACCTAGAAGGAGGAGAAGATGAAGCGGTTGAGTTATGCGGGCGAGATGCTGTTCAAATAATTCCATCAGACAAAGATGAAGTCAACCTAGAAAATTTGGTAAAACGATATAGAGAAGCTAAAAAGATAGGCCATCAACTCGTTAGATTAAATGTGGAAGGATATGAATTGAATGTCTTTAAAGACGGTAGGGTCATAGTTAAAGGGACTGAGGACATCAATAAAGCAAAAAGCCTTTACTCAGAACATATCGGAAGATGAAAACTCGTAAATCAAACTTCGTAAAAATTTAAACCATCTATCAATCTTTCCATCTCTATTTCATCTTCTTCATGTAAGACATTTTCAATCGAACTTTTGACCCTAGGTCCCTCAGGTGTGAGTAAACAGCAAATGGCTGGTTTTATCGATATATCAAATGTCCCTATCCCCTTAGCAATATCGATTATCTCATTTTTATCTAAACCGATTAGAGGTCTATGTATAGGAACATCTACAGCACTATCTTCTGTGGCTAGATTAGAAAGTGTTTGTGATGCTACCTGTCCTAATGACTCTCCAGTTGCTATTGATGAAGCATTTACTTTCTTTGCTAACTTCTCAGCAGTTCGGTACATCATCCGTCTACACAATATACATCTAAAACTAGAATCTGTATTTTTAGTTATTGCATTATGAATTGTTTCAAATTTAGTTCTATAAAATTTAATATCTGGATGAATCTCTTTCAATCTATCGACTAGATTGTCTACATTCTCTATTGTTTTATCATCTGTAAAAGGTCTATGGTCTATATTAAGTAAGACCACATCAGCGCCGGCTTCAGCGAACATGTGCGCTGCGACCGGAGAATCAATCCCTCCTGAGAGTAAAACCACTATCTTATATACCATCTGATTGGTCGAAGGCGTAAGATGTATATAAGATTAAGGAAAAAAAGTAAGTCGAACAAAAAGCTTATTATATAACTTTGTTTTGGGTAGATGGATTAGTAATTATGATAAGGGAACACACCCGGTTCGAAAAGGCTAGGATCATTGGTGCAAGGTCTCTGCAGATATCGATGGGAGCTCCGCCTTTGATTGAAGTACCAGAAGATATGATTGATCCTGTAGATATAGCGATGGCCGAATATGAAAAAAGTATAATACCAATCTCAATTCTAAGAGAGGAATAACAATGGAAGAAACTATGGTTGAAGATGAAGAAAATATGCTGATACCAGAAGATCAATATCTGACCGCAGGTGTTCACATCGGGACACAGCAGAAAAGTGCTTCGATGGAACCGTTTATATTCAAAGTTAGAGACGATGGTCTGTTTGTATTAGACGTGAAAAAAAGCGATAGTAGGATCACATCCGTTGCAAAACTGTTATCTCGTTATCCACCAGAAAGGATACTTTTGGTTTCAGCAAGGCAATACGGAAAAAAACCTATAGAACAATTCTCAGAAATTGTCGGTACTATGAGTATAGCTGGTCGATTTATACCTGGAACGCTTACAAATCCTTCACTTCATACATTCATCGAACCAGAAATCATGATAGTTGTAGACCCAGCTGCAGATAGGCAAGCAGTTAGGGAAGCCGTTGGTATCGGTATACCGATAGTAGGTCTTGTAGATACAAATAATAGATTAGAAAACATCGATGTAGCACTGCCAACTAATAATAAAGGTAGAAAAGCATTAGCATTAGTGTTCTGGCTTTTATCGAGAGAGATAGCGATGATAAAGGGAGATGTAGAAAATAGAGAGGATTTCCCCTTCGAAGTTGATGATTTTGAACAGGAATTATAGATAGGGACCTTCCTTTTTAAGTCCTTTAATAAGGTTGGAACTCAACAAATTAAAAAAGTTAAAGAGTTTGAGTTCTAACCTAACTCAAATTCAATACAATCTAACAGTTTCTAGATTTTTAGGTGTCCTAGTTTCCATCCCATACTTTTTATAGATAGTACTAGCAAGATTTGTGCATTTACTTTCCTCACCATGACTCACGATGACCCTTTCTGGGTTCGGCTTCATACCACTTATATAATGAAGTAATTGGATCCGATCGCTGTGACCGGAGAAACCTTCGCAGGTATAAACTTTTAAGTTCACTTTAATATCAATAGGATCACCGTTCTGAGATAACGTGATATGGTCATATTCTTTTTGTATCCTATCACCGATAGTACCGTCTGCTTGGTATCCAACGAATATGATAGCTGATTCGGAATCGTCACCCCATGCCTTAAAATACTCCAATACTGGTCCACCGTTCATCATACCAGCGGTTGCCAATACTATAGCAGGTTCTGAACTATCACATATCTCTTCTCTCATATCCCTGCTGTCCACCTGATGGAAGATATCAGACAAAAAGGGATTCTCATCCTGATGGAATATTTTCTTTTTGAGTTTATTGTTTAAAAATTCAGGATATGCTGTATGTATAGCAGTAGCTTCCCAAATCATACCATCTAAATAAACTGGTGCTGTTGGAATTTCACCTTTATTCATTGCTTCTTCGATAACAAGCATGACTTCCTGAGACCTTCCGACAGCAAAGACAGGGATCAGAACTTTTCCACTGCCACTTTTTAGATGCTGTTCCAAAATATCTTTTAATTGTGCGACTGCGTCTCTACGACTAGGCTGTAAATCATGGTATCCACCATATGTAGATTCCATAACGACAGTTTCAACCCTAGGAAACCTATTTACAGCTTGATTGAATAACCATGTATTATCAAATTTTATATCTCCAGTGAAAGCAACATTATAATCACCGTCACCTATATGAAGATGAGCAACTGCGGATCCTAAGATATGACCAGCATTATGTAGAGTCAATCGTAGATCCGGTGCAATGTCCGTGGTTTCACCATATTCTAAAGGTATCGTATGTTTTACTGCTTCTCGTACATGAGATGATTTATACGGGGCGTCTCTAGCTTCCCCAACAGCTACTTTAATATAATCTAATTGTAGAAGAGCTGCCAGGTCCCTTGTAGGGGCTGTACAGTATACTGGTCCATCAAAACCATATTTATAAAGTGCGGGTATTAACCCACTGTGGTCAAGATGAGCATGCGTTAAAACTATGCCATCTATACGATCTAAAGGCAACAATTCAGGAGCGTTTAAGTACGGGGTTCCGTCATCATCCGAGGATACATCTGCACCACAGTCAACTAAAATTTTACTATCACGAGTGTGTAACAGATGTGCCGACCTACCTACTTCCCTATAACCACCAAGTGCAGTTATCCTAGCAAAAGTTTCACCAGAACGAGTATCCCTGTTTATTTTCCTACCTAGGGTGTTAAGGAACTTTCTCCTTTCCCCTCTCACTGCTCTTAGATAACTTCTAATATCCTTTACAGTCTTTGATTCAATAGGTGGGGCTCTTACCACATCAGGAGCCCATCCTGTTTCCCTCTTGATCTCATTCAGTACTTTTCCCTTTTTACCAATGGCAATACCAGGGGCTTCAGCTTCTATAGTAACCTCACCTAGATCCTCTTTAAAAAACATGTCAATGATCTTAGCTTCCTCTGGTATTATCTCACTTATCTTACTTTCAGCCTCTTCAGGGGTATCAAGTAAGGAAGAATCTGGTCGAATAGATATCCTTCTTTTAACTTTTTCTGCAAGTTTTTTGACTATTCCAGACTCTTTCGTGAATTCCTCTAAATCTGTAGTATAAATCACTATAGTCGAGGCTTCAAACTCGATGTTGGTAACGTTTACAGGTCTAGGTAAAACTTCTCGAATCGCTTCTTTTGCATCGTTCAAAATGTCTTCCACACTCATATAGTTCACTCTTTTATTACTGCTAAATCTAGGTTATGATTGGTATTTTGTAAGTAGATCATAAAGGAGGTAAATTCTTCTTATCTTTACGTACGTTAGATATACGTTTATCGATCTCGTCTCTTTCAACCTCTTCGAAACCCTCTTGCTTAGTAATTCTAGCTACACGGATTCCGTCTCCAGAAGCAGAATCTCTGCTGCTCGAAACCAGCAAACATAAAACTGCCAAATCCACTCCTTGATCGATACTCATGCCCTCCTTATAGTGATCTTCAAGTACACCATAAACAAATGGGGAGCCCGACCCCTCAGAAACATAATCATCAGAAATAGCCCCACCTGCCATATCCAAGGAGTAGACATGTCCACCATCATCGTCCACTCCGCCTAACAACAGTCCTACGAAGTAAGGCATCATCCTTCTACCAAGTAACATATTGGAAAGTAAAGTAGAGGCGGCCTTGACAGTCATATCTTTATTTCTCTTCAACCTATATAACTCCACTTCAGAACTTAAAAATCGAGAAATAGCTTGTCCATCACCAACAAGACCTGAAATAGTGAGTGCCATATTATCCCCGATTTGGAAAAGTTTCCGTGTTTCTTTATGAGCAATCATATGACCTTTAGTAGCTCTTTTCTCAGTAGCAAGAACTACCCCATCATCACATACAACTCCTACTGTCGTAGTTCCTTTCTTTTTCATATTATCGATTTCATTCATGTTTTCACACTCAACCCAATTTGTGTTAAATTACATCTCAATTAGTTTTCTAAATAAATGGTTTTCTAAAATCTCACTACACTCTCTTAAGAATATCTATTATTTATGTGTTTCCATCGCATTCCTACAAATTTTCCAGGAAACCATTAGACTAAATGCATTTTAACTTAAACATTTTAATAATAGGACTACTTTAAGGTGGCTGTGTTCAATATAGAAACTAAACTTTTGTTGACTACAGCTTTGCTAGTCACATACATAATTGGAATCCTCATTTTCAAACCCCTGCTAAAAAAACTCAAAAAAGAGGGGTTTACAGGCAGAGATATGTATAAGTTGGGTTACCCCTCCGTACCAGAGATGGGGGGTATAGGTATCGCTTTTACATATCTCACTGGCCTACTCTTTTTGAGTTCATTCCATGATATACCATCAATTTCATATATAGTCACCTTTGTTTTAATTTTGTATTTCTTCTTTGGCCTCGTGGATGATATCGTTGGGGTGGGTGGTGCATTTAAATTTACTCACAGTGAAGTGGTGAAAATCCTGATTCCACTCTTCTTTGCTTTCCCGTTGATCAGATATGTCGATACTTCGTTAAAAATACCTCTGTTAGGAACATTCGAGTTCGGTATTGTCTACATGATAGTATTGATGCCTGTATTCATAATGGTCTCTTCAAACTTGATCAATATGTTTTCTTATTATAACGGACAATCCGCAGGTACTACATTGATAGTACTCTCATTCCTCGCTTTAAGATTAATAGAAACTGGCAAGACGGATATACTATTCTTTTTATTTCCTTTTATGGGGGCCACACTATCATTTCTTTCTTACAATATACATCCCGCAGGAGTCTTTCCTGGAGATTGTGGTGACATGATGATGGGAGCGATGATAGGAATAGTTGCGATATTAGGAAACCTTGAATTTTACATTTTCGTTTGTTTACTCCCATTGACCATAAATTTCCTGATGGTAGCTTTTTGGTTTCTTTCTGAAAGAGGCGAAGACCACAAAAAATTCGGAAAGGTTGATGATAATGGAAATATCGATCCCCCGAATGCAAAAGCCCTCATGTGGCTATTCCCTGCCTTATGGCCCATGGATGAAAGGAAGACGACTATAATAATGTATACCTTAGTTTTTCTATCTTCCCTTGCAGCATGGATAATATTTTAGTATCCATTGCATGAATACACAAGTAAGCCTTATATAAGATGAATTGTGTGAAACAACAAATAGAAAATAGTTTATTTTTAACCCGAAAAAAGAGGATAAAAATGATAATAGTTTCACTTTCGATACTAGCCGCCTTTTTTGTGTCCCTGTTAATTACTAAATGGCAGATAAAGAGCTTTGGGCACGCTGGGATCGATGGGACAGATATGCATAAAACCCATAAACCTCGTGTTCCGGAAATGGGGGGATTATCCGCAATAATGGGCTTTGTGATAGGTTTGTCTATATTATTAAGCGAACATAAAGGTTTGAATGAACCTATGTTCTTAACTGCTTTGATAGGTATAATCGGTGCTGGCCTCATCGGTATGGTAGATGATATGGTCAAGATTCGTCAAAGGCTTAAGGCTTTTCTCCCTTACCTGTTCACCATTCCCTTTGGTATCAACATGATGGGGACTTCTTTAGAGGTTTTTGGTTTTACAATAAATAATCCATACCTTATTTTATTGGTAGTTCCCTTTGGTGTAACCTGTGCTGCTAATGCTTCTAATATGCTCGAAGGATTCAATGGATTGGGTGCGGGATTATCAATTATCATATCTACTTCTATGATATTTATGATATATCTGCAAGGGGGACCAGATCAAGGATTTTATATCTTATTTCCTCTTCTAGGTGCTGTGATGGGATTCGGAGTCTTCAATCTTTATCCCTCCCTGATATTTCCTGGTGACACCTTTACACTGTTCAGTGGGGCAGCGATAGGTATAGCAGCTATCATCAGTGGTCTCATCGCTCCTGGAATAATCATGTTTATACCCATGATCCTCGAATTCTTTCTGAAATTTAAAGGTGGTTTCAAAGCAGAAAACTTCGCGCAACCAAACAAAGAGGGGTACCTCAAAAGCAGGAATCACAAGATCGAGAGTTTAACACACCTATTGGTCAAACATTTTAAATTAAAAGAATGGCAGTTGGTTTCTATCATATGGGGAGTCGAAATAGTACTATGCGTGTTTGCTATTATTTTTTATGTTTACCTATAATAATCACTCAATGAGACAACAATAACAACCAAGAAGTATAATAACGAGAATCCCTTTAAGAAATATATGTTCCATTTAGAATGTAAATGTATGCTTAAAAAAGATGATAAATTTATACTCGGACAAGGTAGAAAAAAACTTTTAGAGTTGGTTTCTGAAACAGGGTCCATAAAAGAAGCTGCAAAAAATATGGGTATGTCTTATCGGCATGCGTGGGGTATTATCAAGAAGATTGAAGAGAATGTTGGTGAAGAAATTGTTATCTCTAGAAGGGGAGGGCAAAAAGGCGGTGGAACGAGTTTATCGAAGTTTGGCCAGGATCTACTTAAAACTTATGAAGATATGAGGAGTACACACCGTGGTGATGTCTATCAAAATCCATCTTTGACGGTAGATGGTATTATCGAAAGTGAAGGCGAATTACTTCTTATAAAAAGAGGAAATCCTCCATTTAAGGGCAAATATGCGTTTCCAGGGGGGTTTGTGGAATATAACGAAACTGTAGAAAATGCAGTAGTAAGAGAGATAAAGGAAGAGACAGGTTTAAAAACAGAAATAAAGCAGTTGGTTGGTGTGTATTCTGATCCAAATAGAGACCCACGAGGACATACGGTTTCTGTGGTATTCTCTCTTAGAGTTATCGGTGGTTCACTCTCTAGCGGCAGCGACGCTCAAAGTGCAGATTATTTTAGCAAAGATGAAATTCCTAGACTAGCTTTCGACCATGATAAAATAATCAAGGACTATCTACTTCTTTCTCGTGATTAAACGGTATCTAGTTTTGGTGCCATTTAGTTCTCTACTTAGTGTCTTAACTATATTTGCGTATTGTTCAGAATTGTTGTACTCCTTTGCAAAATCATACTGGCCTACCACGGGTTCGAATTCCATGTTCTTCATCTTTTTGATAACCGTTTCTGCGGGCTTTCCTTCACTAGAAAAATACAACTCTATATATAATTTCATATTGGTGTATAAACATACAAATAAATTATATAATAATTACGGTCTTTCAAAATTGTTTGGGTAACATTTTATATCAGAGGTATAATCCACTGACTATCAATGCCAAGATGGAAACATAAAAAGATAGCAAAAGAAAGGATCGATAAACTGTTCGAGGAGGCAAAAAGAGCATGCCTAAACGATGATGTCGACCTTTCAAACAGATATGTAAAATTTGCCTTGAAGATAGGTATGAAATACAACGTTAGTATCCCCTCTCAATTTAGACGAAGGACATGTAAGAACTGTTATTCGTATCTATTCCCCGGAAAAACCTGTAGGGTGAGAATAAATGAAGGAAAACTCGTTACGAAATGTTTTAATTGCAAAACTATAAATCGATATATCATTGATAAAAAAGAAGTGGAGAATTATGGAGCGAAAAAAAGCAAGGATTAGAGGACAGGATTTGGAACCGATAGTGAGGGTTGGAAAAAAGGGAATCGATGAAAACATGGTACTTGAGATAGAAAGACATCTAGAAGATAAAGATTTGATCAAAATCAAAATTTTAAGGAATAATCCGATCCAAGATACCGATGAAATAGTGGATATTTTAGAGGAAAAAACCAGTGGTAAAGTTATCGAAACAAGAGGGAGAACAGTATTACTTGCTGCTGAGGAAGAGCTAACTGTATAATTATGTGAATATTGTAATTTTTGGGACTATTTGCTCCTAACTTCTATATCTAGAACTTTGTGTTCCATATAAGCTGAGTAGCTTCTAACATTCCTGACCTGCTTGATTTCAGGTTTTAATCCGCATTCAAGTATCTTATCTCTTATCTTTTTGATCCAATACTCGTATTCGCTCTCTTCGACTATTTCATAATAATGAATGATACATTTTTCTTCTGATGCTTCCAAGGCTGCATCTAAGAATTCAAAAGATGAATGAGGCAGGTTCATTATTATCCTATCAACGTTGAACCGTGGTGCTAACTTCCTGGCGTCACCTTCGTGTATTTTTACGAGGTCTTCAACATTGTTACGTTTCACGTTCTTTTTCAATAGGGAAATAGCTCGTGGATTAATGTCTATACTGTACACCTGTTCCACCTCAACATTTTTAGCTATCAGAATACTGTAAGGACCAACCCCAGCGAACATGTCGAGAACCTTCTCATGAGGACGGGTTTCTCCGACTACCCTCCATCGCTCGGTCGCCAGCCTAGGAGAAAAGTACGCATTTGCCACATCGACTTCGAATTCAGAGCCATACTCTTTGTGTATAGTTTTTCTCTTATCAATCCCTGCTATGGTTTTAACCTGTCTAACTCTGAATTCACCCACAACACCTTGATCCTCCATAACGGTCTCTACGTTAGGTTGAACTTTCAATATAGCTTCACCTATCTCGTTTTTGTAGTTTTTTAATTCTTCAGGTATCTTTATTAATGCAATATCCCCTATAATATCAAAACTTTTAGGAAGGTTCTTTTTGATTTTTTCAGGTAATTCTATGACGTCTCTATAATCATTCGGTCTGCTTACTCTATATTCTACATTCCTTTCCAAAATCTCGTATCCTAGCGTGTCTTTAGGATGTTTTTTAATTGGGATATATATATAATTATTATTGGAAGTGATCTTACCCTGTTTTTCTAACAGGCCTCTTTCCAAAAGCTTATGTCTAACCTTTTCTCCTTCACTCTTAGGAACTTTCAAACAAAGCATGTTAAAGAGGTTATAAGTATGGGAGAATTAATATTCATCGGTTTAGGACTGTATGACGAGAAGGATATCAGCGTTAAAGGTAAAGAAGTCATGGAAGAAGCTGACGAGGTGTATTCTGAATTCTATACAAGCCATCTAGCCGGAACGGATTTTGATAAAGTCCAGAAAGAGTTAGATTTAGATATCAAAGTGTTAAACAGGAATCAGATCGAATCTGGAGCGGTGCCTTTAAAATCAGCCTTGGAAAAAAAGATTGTTTTCCTTACGGCTGGGGATCCTATGGCTGCCACAACTCATGTGGATTTGAGATTAAGGGCCATCGATAAAGGGATCTCTACTAGAATTGTCCATTCTTCATCTATTTTTTCAGCTGCGCCATCTATACTTGGAGTGCAGCATTACAAATTCGGGAAAACGGTGACCTTGCCCTTTTATTTTGATAAAGAAAATTACCCTGAAAGTCCTTACTGGGGTATAAAAAACAACATAGATATCGGACTGCATACTCTTATTCTACTGGATATAAATGGGGAAGAGAAAAAATTTATGACCGTTAATGAAGGGATGGAAGCCTTGTTATATCTTGAGGAAAAACACTCAAAAGGAGTTATAACAGATGATACGGTGATAGCTGGATTGGCTAGAGTAGGGTCGGCAAATCCCGAGTTAAAAGCCGGGAATCCGAAAGATATCATAGATTACGATTTCGGGAGCGGGTTGCAGTGCATGGTGGTTTTCGGAGACTTGCACTTCATGGAGGTCGATTCGCTTTTGGCTTTTGCAGATGCACCGAAACATATAGGAGAAGAATAAAGCTGATATGAATATGTCCTTTGAAAAATAAGTAATATTTAAATATCGATTACATATGTGATTAACACATGAACTGGGCAGTCTATGACTTTAAAATAATAATTAGCGAGTAAATATCTCATCCGCCCAGTTGTAAGTTTAATTTTGTTTTTTGGAGGATTTTTGATGAGTGAAAATAACGGAAAATTCAAATCACTAGATAAGGACGCACCGATACCCGAGAAGGAAAAAGAGATACTTGATTTTTGGAAAGAACACAAAATCGCTGAAAGAACCCGAAAAAGGGAGAGAGATAAAAAGTTCGGGTTCACCGAGGGGCCCCCAACAGCAAACGGTATGCCGCATATGGGGCACGTTTTGACGAGAGTTGCTAAAGATGTTTATCTACGTTACAAAACCATGGACGGATACCAGATAGTGCCCAATATAGCAGGATGGGACACACATGGACTCCCAGTGGAGATCGAAGTCGAGAAAGAGCTGGGGATAGAAACTAAAGAAGATATCCTTGAATATGGGTTGGAGAAATTCAACGAACGTTGTAAGGAAAGTGTATTCAAATATCAAAAAGAATGGGAGGATATGAGCGAAAGGATCGGTTTCTGGATAAACTATAAAGATGCCTATGTGACCATGAGAGACGATTATATCGAGAGTGTCTGGTGGAGTCTTAAACAGCACTGGGAAAACGGTTTATTAGAAAGAGGGTATATGGTAGTTCCATACTGTCCAAGATGTGGGACACCCCTTTCCAGTCATGAAGTGGCTCAGGGTTATGAAAAAACAGAAGACCCCTCGATCTATATCAGATTCAGGTTGAAAGATGAGGACGCTTATCTGCTGGCATGGACTACTACACCGTGGACGCTAATATCTAACCTTTTACTAGTGGTCGGAAAGGACCTGGATTACGCTCTCGTTGAACACGAGGACGAGCGGTACTACATGGCAGAAAAATTAGTCCATGAGGTCTTCGATGAAGCGAAAATCATAAAAACTTTGAAAGGGAAAGAACTTCTTGGTAAAGAATATCAACCTTTATTTGATTACGTGGATTCAGAGAGTAGAACCCACTATGTAAGTCACGCAGATTTCGTGAGTTTGGAAGAGGGAACAGGTATAGTTCACATAGCACCTGCTTTCGGTGAAGATGATTTTGAACTATGTAAAGAAGAAGGAGTTTCTCTTGTTAACCCTGTGGATGAAAATGGAAAGTTCATGGAAACGGTTTCCGATTACGCTAATCAGTTCGTAAAAGATGCGGATGGGTATATAATGGAAGACCTCGAAGATAGGGGTGACCTTGTTAAGAGGAGTACCGTAACCCACACTTACCCGTTCTGTTGGAGATGCGAATCACCTTTACTTTATTATGCACTTGAGAGTTGGTTTATCAGAACTTCACAGGAACGGCAAAAACTCATAGATAATAATGAGGAAGTTAGATGGAAACCTGAGCATTTAAAACACGGAAGATTCGGAAATTTCCTGGACGAATTAAAGGATTGGTCCTTGAGTAGAAACCGTTTTTGGGGCACACCACTACCCATATGGATATGTGATGAAGGACATGAACACTGCGTGGGAAGTAAAGAAGAGTTAGAGGAGATGGCAACTGAACCTCTTGAGGATGATTTTGAATTCCATAAACCGTGGGTAGATCGGGTAAAATTAAAATGTATTGAATGTGGAGGGGAGATGGAGCGCGCTGATTACGTAATCGACTGCTGGTACGACAGCGGAAGTGCGCCTTTTGCTCAATTTCACTATCCATTCGAAAATCAAGATAAATTTGATGAGGCTTTTCCCATAGATTTTATAACAGAGGCACTTGATCAGACCAGGGGATGGTTTTACAGTCTCTTATCGATAAGTTCTCTGCTCTTTGATAAACCTGCTTACAAGAACTGTTTAACCTTAGGATTGGTGCTTGACGAAGATGGAGAAAAGATGAGTAAAAGTAAAGGGAACGCCGTAGAGCCTATGGATACTTTAGATAACCTCGGTGCCGATGCCACTCGAATATATTTCTTGAATTCACCGGTTTGGAAATCCACAAAGTTTAGTGAAGAACTGGTTTTAGAGAAAATAAGTAAAACCATCAACACCTTGACGAACGTTGTTTCATTCTTTACCAGTAACGCAAACATTGATGATTTTGAACCCAGCGATTACGAAGTAAATGACGAAATAGATAGTTGGTTGATCTCAAAAAAGAACACTCTGATAAAGGAAGTTAAAGACGGACTGGAAAAGTTGGAAGTCCACAGGTCAACCCGATCCATAGAAAAATTCATAGATGATCTCAGTAACTGGTACCTCCGAAGGAGCAGAAGGAGATTCTGGGAAGGGACTGAAGAAGAGAAAAAAAGCGCTTATAATACCTTGTATGAAACCTTGAATACATTGACCCAGTTGATGGCCCCGTTCACACCATTCTTAAGCGAAAGGATCTACCAGTGCCTCTTTAGGGACGTAGAAGAAGATCCTATCTCCGTACATTTGTTGGACTATCCAGAAGTAGATGATGGAAAAATCAATCGGGAATTGGAAAAGGATATGAAAGCTGTTATAAGGATAGCTGAATTAGGAAGAAATGCCAGGCAGCAGGAAAACATCAAGCTGAGACAGCCTTTAAAGGAAGCAGTGGTAGTTTCTGAAGATGAGTTTTATAATGGCGTTATTGATCGTTTCAGAGATATAGTGATGGATGAACTGAACGTCAAATATTTAGGATTCGAGATTGATGAAAACAAGTTCTCCAAAACGAAAATCGAGCCAAATTATTCATCTTTAGGTCCAAAATTTAAAGGTGACGCTGAAAAGGTCGTAAAACTGATAGAGGATTCAGACCCAGAGCGGTTACGGGATGAGTTGTCTGATGATGGGTGTTTAAAATTGAATGAGTTCGAGATCGACGAAAGCGATGTTGAAATCTATGAAGAAGTTAAAGAGGGATACTCTGCCAGCGAAAGAGAAGGGGTCAAAGTTTTCGTTAAGGTAGAGATAGATGATGACTTAGAAACAGAAGGACTAGCTAGAGACATCGTTAGAAGGGTACAGACCATGAGGAAAGAACTGAAACTCGGTTATACACAGAAGATACACACAAAATATAGTGGTGACCAGCGGTTGAGCAGTGCAATCGAAGATATGAAAGATTATATCAAGAACGAAACCCTTTCAGTTACTCTTGAGGAAGGGGAAGGTGATGGATTGGAAAAAGAATGGTCCTTTGATGGGAAAGATATAACCATCTGGGTTCAACCTATCGAAGATATTAACGAAAACCACTAAATAATGGGAAAGGAATGGAGAGTCGGAACCGATGAAAGAAAAAGAATTTGAGATCAAAAAAAGACACAGCACATTCAAGTTTTCTGATGAGGTTGAATTCAAGGATCTAGCTCCCATTTTTCCGGAGATGTTCGACCTCTTCATGGAACTAGCAGATCAGTACCCTGAAGATAGTGGGGAAGAATATATCGAGATGCTGATTCGATTGAACCTTAAAGATCTGCAGCAGAACAGAAAACCCATGGGGCACAATAGGGAAGCTAGATACAGGTTGATCTTCCCATTGGACCGAGACGGGGTAGAATTTTTCATTTACCCTAGGATAGATGAAGATGAATCGGAGATAGACATGATTACAAACGAGATCAGTAAATTCCTTGAAAAAGAAGGATTTGACCACGAGATAGTGTGGAATGAGATGAGATTCTTGAAGGAAGAAAAAGACTAGATTAATCAAAAAACTTTTCACATTCATTTTTCAGATCGATAGATGACCTATAATCAAATTCATCAGGCATCTTACTTTTATACGTATCATAGTTGAAACGTTTATCCATGAGAACGATCAGTCCCTTATCATTCTTACTCCGAATGCATCTTCCAGCGGCCTGAAGTACTCGATTTAAAGCAGGATATATCCTTGTATAATCGTAACCTTTTTGTGCACCAAACTTCCTTGAATAATACTTTTGTAGAGAGTTCAATTCGATAGATGGAGGTGGAAAGGGTATACCAGCTATTATTACGACTGAAAGTATATTATCGTTATAATCCACTCCCTCGGATAAACTACCTCCCTGAACACCTAAAAGGACGTTATTGTCTGAACGTTTCAATCGATCAACTAAATTTTCTTTCTGTCTTTTCGAGAACCTTTTATCTTCTATCAGGATGTTCTTATCTAAATGAACCATTTCAAGTCTATTATATACCTTCTCCATTAGATGATAAGAAGGGAAAAATGTGGCTATGTTGCCATCTACGGTGTTTACTACATCAGATATAGAATTTGCATAGGCCTGATACATCTGTAGATCACGTTCTTTATATGAAGTAGTGAGATTTTCTACGCTAACGATCTTTCTATTTTCTTCCGGAAAAGGGGAACGGTATTCTTTGATAATGGGATCATTTATGCCTAAAAGGTCCGCATACATCTCTCCGGGATATAGAGTACCGCTCATAAGGACCGCTGAAGGTATCTCTCTGAATATATCTTTCGTCAACATAGAAGGATCGAGCAAACCGACCTTGAAAGTGGGAGGTGAGGGATAATATGCTCGATATATCTCAGGCCCTTCATTATCCCATTTACTCAAAAACGAAAAGATAGTCCATGGTGCTGTAGCCGCTGAATCCTTTTCTATGAGGGCACCAGCAGCAGATTCGAGTTCTTTAAGAAAATCTTCGAAGTGCTGATATTGACCAAGACCACTTTTTAAAGCATTATCGATCATCTTGTCAAGGAATCTTTTCTCGATGGGCTGTTCTTGAATATCTAATTTATTGAATTCAAAAGCTAGACGTTTGAAACAGCTAGCTAAAGAAGGATTTGTACTGCTCATCAATTGGTAAGCCTCCTGCAGAACGTTCAGGGATAACGACTCTTCTAGATGGGACCTGACCCTGTCTGGAAGATTATGTGCTTCATCTACTATGATGATACAGTTCTCAAGTGCGAGACCTAGCTGTTCCATTATCTGCTCCCGAATATCTGAAAAAATGTAATTATAATCACAAACGATTATATCTGCAGTTTTACCAGCCTCAAGAGCAGCTTTATGTGGACATACACTTCTTGAACTGCATTTACTAACTATACTATCTACGTGTTTTGTCCCTTTCCTTAACTGTTCAACAACATTTTTCATATCCTTATTATACAGGTTACAGTACTGCTTGCCTTTCTCCCTGCAAAATCTTTCAAAAACAGGGTACGGTAATTTCGATTCTTCTCTTGGACACATATGCTGTTTAGCGATTATATCTAGTGCGTATATCGAAGAGGATATGCTTTTGATCGTATCTATAGCTATCCGGTGCTGAGATTGCTTACTTGTGAGGAAAAATATCTTTTGATCTTCATTCCTTGATTTTATAGCAGATGTCAGAACAGCTGCAGTTTTTCCGATTCCAGTCGGTGCGTGGGCGAGGAGAACATCACCTTCTGAAAAAGCTTCTTCAGAATCTTTCATGAACTGTTTTTGCCCCTCTCTGACCTTTTGGAAAGGGAATAATCCCTCTCCGGACCCCTTTCTATTTGATATTGTTTTGATACTAGAATTTACATCCACAGACCTCTTACATCTAGGGCAGTATGCGCTATCCTTTCCAGGCTTGAGAAGTGTTCCACAATTATTACAAAACTTTCCCATCAAAATCTCTGAATTGGTCGATGTAATTATTCTTTTCGATTCGAAAAACAGATGTTGACAAAAAATATATAATCTCCCGACGAACTGGACTCTCGGTAGTGATAAAATGGAATGCCCAAAAACAGAGAATATGGACCATTGTAATTGTTCGTATCCTGGATGCCCTAGAAAGGGCGTTTGCTGCGAGTGTTTACAATACCATCTTTCTATGAATGAATTACCAGCTTGTGCGTTCCCTGATGATGTGGAGGAAACATATGACAGATCTTTCGAGAAATTCGCGGAAATCTACGGTTAAAATCAAAAGGATTCCTGGAAAGGCTTTTTCTTCGAACGTGTACGTAGTTCAAGCTCAGAAAAACTTCATAGTAGACGCTGGTGCCGGACCTGTAAAAAGGATATGTGATTATGTTGACGGTGAGGAATTAAAAATCGATCGGATCATATTAACCCATAGACATTTCGATCACGTAGGGGGTGCAGAGAGGTTGTCAGAGACGCTGAAAGTACCACTTTATGCCCATGAGCTAGCGGCTAGGGCACTTCGGGAGGGGGATGACGAAACGATCATATCAAAAAGTTTCGGGAAAAAAATGCCTTGTCTTGACGTAAAAACCTTCGAAGAAGAAACTTATGCGGGCTTTTTAAAAATTCATACACCAGGTCATACAAACGGCAGCATATGTTTGTATCATGGAGGAGAAAATATCCTATTCTCCGGAGATACCGTATTCTCAGGTGGTGGTGTAGGTAGAACTGATATGCCCACCGGAAATTTTGAAGAACTCAAAGACTCGATAGAAACTCTTACTAAGTATGACGTTCATTCACTTTACCCTGGTCACGGACCAGTCGTTGAAAAAGAGGGTAATCAACATATACGATTATCCCTTCAGAATATATCGTATCTTTAAAGGTGAATAGATGGAAGTCGAATGTGATAAAAAGAAATGCGATGGTGACTGCCCCGATTCCATTGGGTATCTAGCCGAGGAAGTACTTTCCAATGGGGAACTCATAGTTTATCCTACTGAAACACTTTATGGACTGGGAGGAGATGCATTTGATGTCTTCGTTTTAGATGAAATAAGAAATGTTAAAGAAGCCCCAGCGGACAAAAAGATATCTACTGCATACAGAAGCCTTGAAGAGGCTTCGAACTACATAGACATTCCAGAACTAGCCTGGGAACTTGGGGAATATTTTCTGCCTGGCCCACTTACGATAGTTGTAAAAGAAGAGAATAAAACTCACGGTATAAGAATACCTGATCATCCTGTCTCAAAAATGATAATAGAAAAATTTGGGCCAATAACTGCAACTAGTGCTAACATTCATGGTATGCAAGATCCAGTTGATATGGAAACTGCCAAAACCCAGCTCGGATCAAAGGTGAAACTCTACATCAACTGTGGAGGATGTAAATACAAGGAAGGAACGACTGTTTTATTGCTCCATAAAGATGGAGACATTGAGGTTTTACGAGAAGGTGCTATTTCTATTGAGGTAATAGGTGATAAACTTGGACAGAAAATCTAGAAAAAAATATCGGAGAGCAGGACTTATAGCGAGAAAGGCATTGGAAACAGGTAAAAAGTCGGTTGGAGTCGGAAAAAGTTACTTATCGGTAGTGGACACGGTAGAGAAGGTTATAGATAGATACGGCGCTAGACCTGCCTTCCCCGTTAATATCTCTGTTAATGAAGTTGGGGCACACTACACCCCCTTCCTAGGCGATGGAAAAATCTTCAAAAAAGGAGATATCGTTAAGATAGATGTGGGCGTGCACCTAGATGGTTATATAGCAGATAATGCGCTGACAGTAGAGGTGGGTACTAAAAGACATGAGGACCTGATTAAAGCTGCTGAAGAGGGTTTAGATTTCGCTATAAAATCAATCCGACCAGGCATGAAGACCAAGGAGATCGGAAGAAATATAGAATCGGTTATAAATAGCAGAGGTTTCAAACCGATATCGAATCTAAGTGGACACTCTATCGAAAAGTATTCGCTCCACAGTGGAGTATCCATACCCAACGTAGGAAGGGGGAGAGATAAGATCAAAGAAGGTATGGTGTTAGCCATCGAACCTTTCGCTACTGACGGGAAGGGGAAGGTTAAAAATGCAGAAACTAGCAAAATAGTGAGATTACAAAAACCTAGGAATCTAAAAGATGATGACAAAAAATTCTACGATTGGGTTGAAGAGAGATTTTATCACCTGCCATTCACGAGTAGGTGGTGCAGAAGTTACGGAGATGATTATGAACATCGTTTAAAAAGACTGATAAGATTCAACTCTGCCATGGCTTACCCGATTTTAGTCGAGGCTAGAGGAGGATTAGTCTCACAAAGGGAACATACGGTTATAGTGACATCTAAAGGAGCAAAAATCATAACAAGATGATTTCACATCTTTTCTTCCCATCCCTCTATTTTTTCTTTCCCTTTACGCACCGAATATTTTTTGCTTTCGAACTGAAGTGTTGTTATCGCGATGACCACCAGCATAATGTAAAACGAAACGACCATCGAAAATATAAAAGGTCCTGGAATACCGCCTATATAAGACCTCAATATCATAGTAGTAAAATCGTTAGTTGGATAAGGGTGCATCAATAACTTACCCAGCCACAAGAGCAATGATACGGAGAAAATCCATATATAGATCCTCCTTAACCTATGGGACAGAGCTTTCCAGTATGGTATTTTGTAATGTGGTTTTCCCAGATCGTTAGCTAAAGTTTTCATCCACTGCTTACTCGTTACATCCTTTCCAGGATACAATGTTTTACCGATAAAATTCTTTTCAAGTACTCTAACCCTACTGTCATAAGCATTGAATAATAAGGATCTCCGTCCTTCTATAAACCATAATATCGATATGAACATCATACCAAAAAGAAGTAGTTCATGAGGACGTGAAGGATCTGTATACGTCCATGTGATCAGAGCTGAAAGGATCAATATCGCCCAATTAGTGGTTTTGTCCAGACGCTGCCTCCAAATGTTAGCTCTTTGAACCTCCCCTCCCACGAAATCTTCTGGATCCGGTTCTTTCATCTTACACCACACCGTTCTTCATTACATAGTAACATCTGTCTTTATTAAAATTGTTGTGCTGAACCTATCAATCCATTTATACTATCGATATCTTCTGTTTGCATGATGTTTTTCATCTCATCGGCGATGAGAGCTCCTGCGTCTCTGCCTCTATAATATATTGCTGACCCAATCTCCAGGGCCGAAGCACCTGCTATAATATATTCAAGTGCATCTCTACCATAAGTGATACCACCGCATCCTATAACGGGAACATTCACATGAGAATATATATCATAAACGCATTTAATTCCTATGGGTTTGATAGCGGGTCCACTGTATCCACCTACCTTATTCCCAAGTATAGGTTTCCTGGTTTCAAAATTGATAGACATAGCTTGCACAGTATTTATGGCCACTATAGCATCACATCCGGATTCTTCCGCGGCTACTGCAACCTGCACTATATCAGAAAAAGGAGGTAATTTAGCAAATACCGGGAAATTTGTCTCTTTTTTTACAGCTTGTACTATGCCGCTAACTAGGTCTGGGTCGGTGCCTATAGCAGCCCCATATCCTTCTGCATGGGGACAACTTAAATTCAACTCAACAGCGTCCACACCACCCTTTTCCATTTTAAGAGATAAACCAACAAATTCGTCTTTATCACCGGCGAATACACTACCTACGATGGGTTTTGATACATGAGACATATCTTTTAGTTCTTTCAAGAAATTGTCTATCCCTGGGTTCGGTAATCCCATGGCGTTCAGTAATCCGTGTTCAGTTTCAACCATGGTAGGATTGGGGTGACCTTCTCTAGGTTCTGAACCTATAGACTTTGTAACTACACCTCCCATTCCAGATTCTAAAACTTTTTCCATCGATTCTGCAGTTTGTCCTAATATGCCAGATGCTAGAAGAAGAGGGTTCTCTAAATGTATATCTGAAATACATGTTTCGATCTCGACCATAAACTCTAATTTGGCTAATAGGAATTAAGATTTTTGTTTTTGTAAAGCGGTTTAAAACGATAATATTAAATGATGCCATAGGCATTACGGTCGTAGGTGCACACGATGTTTCGAGATACGATCCCCGGTCTAGAAAGAGTTTTTCACACTGATGTCGAGCCACCACAGGTGACCTTGGTAACTGGTCCACCTGGTTCGATGAAAACAAGCTTCTGCTACAGCCTGATGACTAGATATGTCGAAAAAACAGGAAAGTTTGGTCTATATACAACTTTAGAAGAGAGTGTAGACAGTCACCTTACCAACATGGAAAGCTTGGGCATAGATTTAAGTCTGAATATGCAGATATCAGATATCACTGATCTAAGGGAGATCGACCAGATCGTAGAAGATGACGAGGAAACTGACTATATCGATTTTTTAGAAACCATGCTTAGGCATTTCAAAAAAGAAAAAGGTGATGATTTCAAAGTCTTCGCTTTAGATTCCTTAGGCGCACTTTATTCACTGATGGAAAATGAAGAAAATATGCGTAAAAAGATGTTTTATTTCTTCAAACTTCTAAGGGACCTTGACCTTTATAGTTTCGTGGTTATGGAAAGATCACTAGGTGGAGAAGCTAACCTATTGGGAAATGAAGGATTCTTAGTAGACGGGGTCATAATGTTGGGAATCGACAGGAATAGAGGAAAACTCACAAGGTATCTACAGATCGAAAAGATGCGTGCATGTAAACATAGTATGGAAAAACACGCTATCGATATCGGAGATAACGGTCTTAAAATATTAGGTCCTATCTTTGAATAAAACGAAAATCTTTCGTAAGTTATTTAAGATAGAGTTACTATTCGCAATTAAAATTTGAATAAATCAACCCTCGGGGGAATTACATTGCCAGAAGAAGATGAATTTTTATCAGAAATGGAAGGATACGTTGGTAAACTAAAAAAGCAAAAAGCAGAGCTAGATGAAAGAGCTTCAAAACTTGACGAGAGAGAAGAATCCTTACAAGAAAGAGAAGAGGAATTAAAGAAAAAGCAGAACAATCTGAACGTTAAAAAACAAGAGATCGCTAAGAAATCTGATGAGCTTAAAGAACTCAAATCCAAGTTTGAAAATCAGCAGGAAAAACTAAAAGAAGCTAGGAAGGAGTTAGACCAAGAACGTGAAGAAGTCAAGTCTGTAAGAAATAGTCTCCTTGATAAACTAGATAAAATCGACGAGTTAAAAGAGGAAATACTTGACAAGAAGAAGGGTCTAGTAGAACGGGAAGAAGCCATGGTTAAACGGGAAGAAGATCTTGACGAGAGAGAAAAAGCTGTTGTAAAGAAAGAAGAAGATATTTTAGAGAAGCGAAGGGATAGTCTAAAAAGTTTATCAGAGCTCCAGGCTACATTCAGAGAAAGTCTCGATAAAAACAGAGACATACTCAAGAAAGAAAGACAACTACTCGACGAGGACAAAGAGTTAGCTAATAAAAGAAACAGACTTCTTGAAGCTCACAAAAAGATGCTTGAAAGGGAGAAGGAAGTTATATCTGAGGGCGGAGAAATGCCTAAAATAGATATACCATCTATGCCAGAAAAAACAGAAGTTGAAACAGGTGAAGCAGAGGAAGTTCCTGAGGTAGAGGAAGTCGAAGAAGCTCCTGAAGAAGAAGTCGAAGAAGCTCCTGATGAAGAAGTCGAAGAAGCTCCTGATGAAGAAGTCGAAAAGGAAGAAGTTGTATGTCCGAACTGTGGTACCGAACTCAGTGCGGATGCAGAGATTTGTTATGCATGTGGTACCGAACTAGAAGAAACCGAAGAAAAAGCCGAAGAAGAAATCGTATGTCCGAACTGTGGTACCGAACTCAGTGCGGATGCAGAGATTTGTTATGCATGTGGTACCGAACTAGAAGAAACCGAAGAAAAAGCCGAAGAAGAAATCGTATGTCCGAACTGTGGTACCGAACTCAGTGCGGATGCAGAGATTTGTTATGCAT
>JBMCUO010000021.1:0-22965 GCA_048622455.1 Candidatus Saliniplasma sp.
AATAAAGTAGGAGGTTTTGTTTTGGAAGAAGATTGGAAGGTAGAAATAGTTACGGACGAAGTGCCAGGCCCTAAATCGAAGGAGATAATCGAGAGGAAAAAGAAGTGTGTACCTGACGGTATCGCACTATCCCACGAGATAGTAACAGAAGAAGCGAAAGGGTCCTATATCAGGGACGTAGATGGCAACACCTTCATCGATTTCGGAGGTGGAATAGCGGTGATAAATGCCGGCCATTCGAACCCTACTATAGTTAGAGCGATAAAGAAACAAGCTGAAAAGTTCACCCACACACAGGCATACAAGGTACCTTATGAAAATTACATAGAACTCGCAGAAAAGATGATTAAGATAACTCCAATAAAAGGTAAAGAAGCCAAGTGTTATTTCGCCAATTCCGGAGCAGAAGCAGTGGAGAATGCTGTAAGGGTTGCTAGGAACTATAAAGGCGCTCCAAAGGTGATAAGATTTGAAAATTCTTTCCATGGTAGAACTTCCTTGACCATGGGATTGACAGCCAACAACCTATACAAAAAAGGGTCTTTTGCAAACGACTCTTTCCTATACAGAGCACCATTTCCAGATTACCGCAATTTTCCAGGAACTAAAGATGAATGTATAGATTACTGTCTAGATAAGCTCAAATATCTAATTGAGATAGAATGTTCACCGGAAGAAACCGCAGCAGTTATTATAGAACCGGTTCAGGGTGAAGGTGGCTATATACCCGTGCCTGAGAGATTTATGAAGGAGATGAGAGAGCTATTAGAAAAAAACGACATTGCTCTGATAATTGATGAGATCCAGAGTGGTGTGGGAAGAACAGGAGCGTTTTGGGCCTTTGAACAATACGACATAAAACCGGATCTGGTCACTTTCGGTAAAGCAATAGCGAACGGTCTTCCATTGAGCGGTGTCGTCGGTAAGAAAGACATCCTCGACTCGGTAAATCCTGGAGGTATCGGTGGTACCTTTGGAGGTAATCCGGTCGCGTGTTCCGCCGCACTAGCTACGATAGACGAAATAAAAGACAACTTGGATAATGTGGTCGAGGTCGGTGAAAAGATGTACGAAAGATTGAACGAGTTGAAGGAGGAATACGATGTGATAGACGATGTGAGAGGTATAGGACCGATGATAGGTATCGAGTTCGTGAACGAAGCCGGTGAACCGAATGCTAAGATCGTCAAGGACCTGTTGAAAGAGGCCAGAGAGAACGGTCTGATCTTACTCAAATCCGGGCCCTACGGTCACGTCATAAGGATTTGCGGCCCAGTTACTTCATCTCTTGACGTTATAAATAAGGGACTAGATCTATTCGAGGACGCGCTTGAAGCGTGTGTCGAGTGAAAGGTGAGATAAAATGTCAGGATTCTGGAGAGAACTGTTAAGGATCAATCTATCGAACCGCGAGAAGAGTACTGAAGAACTCTCCGAGGATTTCAGGAGAAAGTACGTCGGTGGGGCTGGGATAGCTTCTAGGTTGTTGTACGACGAAGTAGAGAAAGGCACCAATCCACTAGGACCGGATAATAAGCTCATAATGGTCCCCGGACTTCTATTGGGTCCAGCATTACCTAGGGCCTCCAAAACCACTTTTACTTTTAAATCTCCTCTTACCGGAGGATACGGAAAAGCGATAGTCGGTGGGTGGATTGGAGATAGGTTGAAAAAAGCTGGATATGACGCTCTCGTAATAGAGGGTAAAGCTGAAGAACCATCTATTTTGGTGATCAAAGACGGTGAAATTTCTATTGAAAATGCATCAGATCTCTGGGGTAAAGACACTCATGAGACCGGAGACATACTCAAAGACAGATACGAAGGTGTAAAGACCGCGGTGATCGGTCCCGCTGGAGAGAAACTTTCAAAGATATCTATAATTGAATGCGACGATAGACAGGCCGCTCGAGGCGGACCTGGAGCTGTGATGGGTTCTAAGAACCTGAAAGGTATAGCCATTGCTGGTAACAAAAATTATCCTTTACATGACGAAGAGAAGTTGAATGAACTCAAGAGCAAGTGGAGAAAAGAGACGGTAGAGAAAGGAGAGTCCTACGTCAAGTGGGGTACAGGAGGACATCTTCACGCCATGAACGTAGAATTAGGAGCCTTTCCAGTCAGAAATTGGCAAACCAATTATTTCAAAAAAGCCTATGATAAATTGGATGATCCAGAAGCTGGAAGGATAGATATTGATCCTAGAAAGTGGGTCAAAAAATATCAGGATGGTAAAAGACCCTGTCCTTATTGTCCTGCGCCATGCAGTCAGTATTTCGTTGCTGAAGACACACCTTATGGGGACATAGCGATAGACGGTCCTGAGTACGAGACACAGTACTCTCTTGGGGGATGTACTGAGATTGACGACGTTGAAGCAGTCACAAAGGCAAATGAGATATGTGATAAATTAGGTATTGATACCATCTCTGCTGGAGCGACTATTTCATGGGCTATGGAAGCCTACGAGAAAGGCTTACTGGAGACCGACATCGATCTAAAGTTTGGTAATCCGGAAGCGATGATAGAAGCTGTCAGAAGGATGGGCAAAAGAGAAAGTGAACTTGGAGAGTTACTGACCGATGGAGTTAAAGAGGCTGCTAGGAAGCTCGGAAAGGGTTCTGAAGAGTTTGCAATTCATGTTAAAGGTATGGAACCTGCTGGATACGAAGTTCGAGGCATGTTCGGTATGGGTCTAGCCTTTTCTGTAGCACCAAGAGGAGCAGACCATCTCACTTCTAGTGAATACGTTCTTGAATTTGGAGGTAGTTTTTGGAATTTCGAGGGCTACGATCGATACGACATAGAATCTAAAGGTCTTCCCGTGAAGATGATGGAAGACTTGATGATGGTTTACGACATGACTGGAGCTTGTAAATTTTCTAGAGATATCTATAGATACAAGGGCTTTCTTGAACTCATAGAGGCTGTAACAGGATGGGATATGAACATAACAGAACTCTTGATAGCTGGAGAGAGAGGTCATAACGTGGCTAAAGTCTTCAACGTAAGAGAGGGGTTTGACAGGAGTGATGATGTCCTTCCGGAAAGGGTGATGACTGAGGAGATACCTAATGGGCCGAGTGAGGGTAAAAGGATACCGAGAAGAGAACTTGAAAAGGCGTTAGACAGGTACTACGACGCAAGAGGTTGGAATCTGGAAGGCATACCTACCAAAAGTAAACTAGAGAGCTTGAACTTACCGGAAATAGCAGAAGAAATAGGGGCACTCAAAGATTAACCGAGTGGGTATAATGAGGTGTCAATAAATGTATCTAAATACCAACGGTTCGGATTCTTTGAGAGGTAGGGGACTGATAACTCTCAGGGATTTCGATCGCGAGGAGATAGATTATATTTTAGATGTTGCGAAAGATTTGAAGCAGAGGATGGCTCAGGGAGTTATGCCTAGGACATTAGATAGGAAAACGCCGTACATGATGTTTTACAATACCTCGTTAAGAACAAGAAATTCGTTCGAGACTGGTATGCCTCAGCTAGGTGGAAATGCAATATGAACCAAAAATCTTCTAAAGCAAACGATGTAGATTTGATAAGTAAACGACAGATAGGGATTATTTCGATAGGTATTTTATTGCTCTTAATAGCTTATTTTGATGTCTTCGGTGTACTAGAGAGTCTAAATCCAGATATGAGAGCCGCTTTAGGTTTATTATTGTTGGCGGGGACTCTTTGGCTTACCGAAGCAGTTCCCATGTATGCAACCTCCCTGATAATAGTTTTGTCCCAGATTTTCTTTATTCAAGAAGAGACTGTTTCTGCAGGCGATGCGCTAGCACCTTTTTTCAGCCCCATCATCGCTTTGTTCTTGGGCGGTTTTGTACTTGCTGCAGCTCTTCATAAATACAATATTGATGTTAAGATAGCAAAAGAGATGCTCAGGAGAGTTGGCAAAACACCAAAAAATTTCATGCTAGCCCTGATGGGAGTCACAGCCTTCCTCTCAATGTGGATGTCGAACACTGCAACTACTGCACTAATGGTAGCTCTAGCGGTACCTATATACACTCAAATACCCAAAGAAGAGAAGTTTAAAAAGGCTATTATTTTGAGTATACCCTTTGCGGCTAACATTGGTGGTATGGGCACTCCGGTAGGAACACCACCGAATGCGATAATAATGGATCAACTTGGATCTGCCGGTTTCAATCTTACCTTCCTTGATTGGATGATCATAGCTATACCAATTACATTACTTATGGTATTGTTCGTATTTGTGTTGTTGTACTTCGCATTTAGACCTTCCTTAGATACGTTGAATGTTGATTTCGATGACGAAAAGATCTCGAAAGGGCTTTCCTATAAACAAAAATTCGTACTACTAGTCTTCATCTTGACGGTATTTTTATGGTTAACATCATCAATTGAGGTAATAGGGAATATATTTCAGCATACAGGAATAATAGCTTTAATCCCGGCAGTAGCCTTTTTTTCCACAGGTTTGATGGGTAAAGATGATCTTGCAAATCTGAACTGGAATATTTTACTCTTGATGGGTGGAGGTTTGTCCCTTGGAAATGCTATTTCTTCAACCGGTTTAGATCAAGAGCTAGTTAATCAGGTCCCACATGGAGCATTAGGCATCATACTCGTAATCTTAGTGTTTTCAGGAATTGCCATACTTTTATCTACATTCATGAGCAATACCGCTACCGCGGCGATGATGGCCCCGATAATGATCGGTATAGGAATGGATCTTGGCTCAGAGATATCGGTTATGGTATCAGTAGCACTCGCATGTTCCATGGCAATGGCGCTACCAGTTAGTACTCCACCAAATGCTATCGCATATGGAACCGAAATTATAGACATAAAAGACATGATTAAATACGGCAGTCTTATCAGTCTAGTTGGAATCATCGTCCTGACCTTTATATTTGGGTTTGGCCTGTTCGTTTACTGACTGGCTGTCAAAACAATTAATAGACCATTACATCATCGTCCAATGGAAGATTAGAACAGACTGAACGGGTCATGCGTTATCCGGGGACCTTGAAAAATCTTTTTTATATATTTTTGTTTCCTTGAACGGTTCATAATGTTTAACCAATTTCAGACATTGTGTTATTATAGCACCAATTTTTGTGGAAAGATGTCGAATTTTATTTAAAGGGATGACATATCATAACCAACCAATAGTTATAATGACTGATAAAGTTATTCTCTGTTTGAAAGTGTCAATAAATGTATGTAAATACCAACCAATCAAATCCCCTAAGAGGAAAGGACTTGATAAATATCAAGGATTTCGATCGTGAAGAGATAGGTTATATTTTAGATGTGGTAAAGGACTTGAAACAGAGGGTTTCCCAGGAAGAGATAACTAGGACATTGGACAGGAAAAGGAGGTATATGATGTTTTACAACTCATCGTTTAGGACTATGAATTCATTCTCCTCTTCTATGAATCAAGAAGTTACAGACAAAGTTATAGATGGTCCACAATCGGTTGCATTCGATGGAGCTGGAAACAGGCTTCACGCACAGAAAGCAGTCATATCTCCTCTTATGAGGTATAACCTCTTTCTTAAATCTTTCATTTACTATAATCGATGTCTATAAAAAATAAACGTGATATGTATGAAAACAGCTTTAGTTGCTCTAGGTGGAAATTCTTTGATACGTCCTGAAGATGAAGGTACTGCTGAGGAACAATTCGAAATGATGGGTAAGACTTGTGAAGAGTTGGCGGATATGATCGAGCAAGGATACAACCTTGTTTTAACTCATGGTAATGGACCACAAGTAGGGAACATACTGCTTCAAAATGAACTCGCATCTTCGAAAGTCCCGCCTATGCCTTTAAATGTATGTGGTGCTCAATCGCAGGGGCAGATCGGATATATGTTCCAACAGACTTTGAAAAACAAGCTGAAAGAAAGAAACATCGATTGTGACATAGCTAGTTTTATCACACAGGTTGAAGTGGATGAAGACGATCCCGCTTTTGAAGAGCCCACTAAATTTGTAGGATGTACTTATAAGGAAGAAGAAGCTGAAAAGCTGAAAGAAGAAAAGGGTTGGATCATCAAAGAGACTTCTTCCGGAAGTTACAGACGAGTCGTTCCCTCCCCTGAGCCAAAGAGAATAGTCGAATCTGAGATAATTAAAGATCTCGTTTTTAGTGGCGAAGAGAGCTATATCGTCATATCTGCAGGTGGCGGTGGAGTACCGGTAATCAATAAAGAAAGTGGATTAAAAGGCGTAGAAGGAGTAATAGACAAAGACAGAGCTAGTGCAGTACTCGCTGATGACATAAACGAAGAGTTCTTAATCATGTTAACGAATGTCGAAAAAGTTTATTTGAACTTTGGCGAAGAGGACGAAGAAGAGATAGACTCCATGACAGTTTCCGAAGCTAAAGAATATCTTGATGATGGTCAGTTCCCACCTGGTAGTATGGGGCCAAAAATCGAAGCATCTATTTACTTTTTAGAAGATGGCGGCAAGAAAGTGCTTATAACAGACCCTGTGAACCTATCTGAAGCTCTTGAGGAGGGAACAGGAACCTACATATATACAGATTAAAGGAGGCAAGTTCTTTGGTTTAAGAGGCTACCATAAAAGATATTTAAATTGAAGTCTATTGTTTAGAAGGACAGATGATCGACCAAGATGAATATGAGGCAGTTTTTCAAAAATCTCTCGAGAACCCGGAGAATTTCTGGCGTGAACATGCCGAAAACATCTCTTGGTATAAAAAATGGGATGAAGTTTTAGAGCGGTCAGATGGAGGTTTAGCTAAATGGTTTAAGGGAGGAGAGTTGAACACCTGTTACAACGCGGTTGATCGTCACGTCGAAATTGGCAGGGGCAATCAGACCGCCCTTATCTATGAAAGCCCTGTTACTAACACGATCGAAAAATTTTCCTATTTAGAACTCAAAAAGAGGGTTTCAAAGATAGCTGGTTTTCTCAAATACTTAGGCGTGAGAAAGGGTGATACAGTTATTATTTACATGCCTATGATACCAGAGGCTCTAATGGCTATGCTCGCATGTGCAAGAATAGGCGCTATTCATTCAGTAGTATTTGGCGGTTTTTCCGCTATAGAATTGTCTAAACGTATCAACGAAATAGATCCTGAAGTGATACTGTCGGCTTCCTGCGGTATCGAACCCGATAAACTTGTACAATACAAACCAATGTTGGATAGAGCGATAGAATTGGCCGATCGTTCTCCGGAAAGATGCGTGATATATCAGCGAGAGGAATCTAGAGCCTCTATATTAGAGGGTCGGGACCTCCCCTGGCGAAAACTGGAAAAGCGCTCGGAGCCCGTTTCCTGCGCTCCAGTCAGTTCAGATGATCCACTTTACATTTTGTATACTTCAGGCACTACTGGAAAACCTAGTGGTATTGTGAGAGATAATGGAGGTCATGCAGTTGCCCTTCATTGGAGTATGAAATATATTTACGGGATAAAGCCAGGAGATGTATTTTGGACCGCCACGGATATCGGTTGGGTAGCAGGACACTCATATATTGTTTATGGTCCTCTTATTAGAGGAGCTACGACGGTTCTATATGAAGGTAAACCCGTTGGTACTCCGGATCCAGGAATATTCTGGAGGATTATTTCACGGAACGAGGTGAATGTCTTATCTACAGCCCCTACTGTAATTAGGGCAATAAAGAGAGGCGATCCCAAAGGTGAATTCTTTCGGAAAGGACTAGTTTCTTCACTTGACTCTGTATTCCTTGCGGGGGAAAGGACTGATATGAACACATATCGATGGTTAGATAATCTACTTGGTATTCCTATAATCGATCACTGGTGGCAGACTGAGACCGGTTGGCCAGCTATTAGTAACTTGAGAGGTATGGACTCGATGCCCATCAAACCCAAATCAGTGACAAAACCGATGCCGGGGTATGATATAAAGATACTTGACCTAGATGATGGGGTGGAGTTACCAACTGCAGAAGAGGGCCTTTTGGCTATCAGAAGACCTCTTCCACCTGGTTCTTTGGTGGATATTTGGAACGAAGAAGAGGTTCTCAAAGAGATATACTTCAATCCCAATTCCCAATATTACAACACTGGAGATTCCGGTTACATCGATGAAGACGGTTATGTGTTTATCACGGGCAGGGTGGATGATATCATCAACGTTGCCGGCCATAGGTTATCGACATGCAGTATGGAAGATGCGATAATGAAGTACTCGGTTGTTTCAGAATGCGCTGTCGTTGGAGTAAAGGACGAATTGAAGGGGGAAGTTCCAATGGCATTCATTGTTCTCATATCCGAAACAGATCAGGATAAAGGCGAGATAATCGAAGAGGTGAAAAAATTGATTCGAAAAGAAGTAGGACCCATCGCATCTTTCAAAAAGGTAATAATCATCGGAAGTCTACCTAAAACCCGCTCTGGAAAGATTTTGAGAAAAACTTTAAAGGAAATAGTGAATCAAGGAGAATATGAAGTCTCTAGTACTGTCAAAAATGAAATAGCACTCCAAGAGATAAAAAGAATATTTGATGATTAGAGAATCTAGGTTTTATTTTCCTACTTTCAACGAATTACACGAAGAAGATGAAAAAATCACAGATCTTTTTGAACCACAAAGAATAGGTTCAGAGGTGTTTGAAGACCTAGAGTCTGATACCTCTGAACATGAGGTCACTCACGATAATTACGAGACTGTAGATGGTGAAGTTGAGATAGGGAACCAAGATGAAACTGTAATAGTCACGATCATTGATGTAGTTATACCAGAAGAAAAGTTAAAAGCTGTGAGAAGGTTAGATACAACTGTCGCGACGAAAGATAAAAAAACCTTTTCATACTTTCTTTTTCCTTGCCAAGATTTCACATCATATTCTTTACATCAAACATCTCTCAAACACCCACCATAGCACCATTTACAGAACTAGAAGCGGAGAAGAGAGCGGGTCAAAGGTATAGCTCATCGAAAGATAGTAATAAATTTTAATATCCCTAAATCATGCTATGTGATGTTTAGAGCAAAGGAAAAAACACGATTTCAAAGAAATTGATTGACAATACACTTTCAAAAATCAAATACCACCATTTAATAAGGATTAGACAAACAAATATTACTGTTGATTTTTGTGAGGACGAGTGAAAAATTGAAAAACCAACTAAAACAATTAATGAAGGTATTAAGAATGGATGGCAACCAATCAGTATTTCGACGACTAATTGTGGAAACATTGATTCTTTGTATACATTAATGGGGAAGCTGGAGGACGAATAGATCCTATAATGTAGGGGATTAGTAAAATATTAATTCCTTTGTCGGCGAATAAGGTTTTTTCCTAATTTAGAAACTAAAATATCTATCAATAAATTCGGTAAATCCAATGGTTTTTTAGTTATACGGAGCTTTAATCTAATTTAATACTGGTTCCTACTGGAATCCTATTCCGATTATGGTAAGAATTAAAACCATATAGTGTTACGGGTAAATTAGAGTTAGAATCTCCTCTCGAAAGGTGTATTGAACCGTAATGATGATGGACCCAGCGGGATTTGAACCCGCGGCCTATACCTTGCGAAGGTATCGATCTTCCGAACTGATCTATGGGCCCTGAACGAGTTTGTTTACAAGTGAAGGGTGCATAGATGGAAGGAATTTTCATTGAAAATTCCTGTAGATCTATGGGCATGTGAACGAATGAGAGCAGGTCCATCGATATTTAGAGCTTTGCTCTGATACTATCTATGGGCCCGTGAATGAGCTTTTGCGAATGAATGTTTTTGTTGATAGAATAATGATAACTATAAGCTTTTTTTGGATAGGTAACTATCGATTGAAGTTCTAACCTTATGAATCTGAAAATAATCTCCCGAAAGAATTAAGAATAACATTCTATTAGGAAAAACTATGACATTTCGCGGATTTATAGCTTTAGACATCGAACCGAACGATGGAATACGCAAGTTCATGGAGGGGCTCGAAAAAACGGGAGCACCCCTAAAGATGGTCAATCCTAACAATATTCACATAACTATGAAATTTTTAGGGGATACGGAAGAGGATAAGGTCCGAGAGATATCTGAAGTCGTGAGAAGGGTTCTAGCGGAGAGGGAACCCTTTACTATCGAGCTTAAAGGTGCAGGTGCATTTCCTCATCTAGGATATATGAAAGTCGTTTGGATAGGAACTGAGGAGGAACCAAAACTTAAAAACACTGCACATAGAATCGAGGAAGAACTTGTACCAGTAGGATTCCCAAGAGACGATAAAGGTTTTTCACCACATATTACGGTGGCGAGAGTAAAAGGTGGAAAAAACAAGGAACGGCTCAGTGATACTATAAAAAATTATGAAGGTTTTCACTTCAAAACTGAGAAAGTAACTAAGTTGAAACTTATGAAGAGTACACTTACTAAGAAAGGACCTATATACGAAACATTAGAGGAATATTATTTATAGTTAATTTATAATAGATATATATCATGAATACCTTTACGATTATCAGTCTAGTCAGTTTGGCCCCTGCTGCATTCATACTTTATTTTATATTAGGCCATTTCGAAGGATATTTTAAAGATAACAAGGCTTTTTTTATGATTATTCTAGGCATGGGTGTAGGCTTGGTCATGGGGATTTTATCGTCCCTGATCATGATCTTGAATTTGCTTTTAATCCTAGGTGTTATCTTTTTGATAGAATTAACAAAGATGTTGATAATGCTTCAGAAGCCTTTCAGACTTAACTTCGATACCCCGTTTTACGGTTTCGGTCTAGGCAGTGGGATTGGAGCTACTTTTGTTTTCGTGAATGTATATTATACAGGTCTGATAGAGTTAGCTCCTAGAACTATAATTTTTATCCTGCTTTTATCTATCAACTATACATCAATAAATGCTTCAACTGGTGCTATAATAGGTTACGGTAGTTCCAAGGGGAATTTTTGGAGATATCTGTTCAGGGCATTTATTGCACAAGGTGTCTTAGGTCTACTAATGACCTTTGTTTACGCTGGGTCCTCTTTAACCGGTATTTACTCTGTTCTAGTTATTGGAGTTGTTTATAACATAGTACTAATGGTCTTCGTTAAGAATAGGATCTTAAAAAAGACGATACCAGAGGAGATGAAAAAAGCGAAGAAGCAGATAGATTATTGATAATCTTTGAACAAACTATAAATACAAAATTGATAATTTTTAATTCTAAGATGGATTATAAAAGGAATTACGATACCGAGCTAAATAACGACGATACATCGGGGGTTGATATGGATAGAGATCAAAATAGCAAAAGTAATTATTCTTCCAACGATAGAAGGATTTCTAATGATTCTCCCCGCTCAAATAACGAAAAGAACCCTAACAACCAAAAGTCTACTAAAAAGATATCGACTAAAAGGAAAAAAAGTAATTGGAAAAAGGGTCTTATGGTATTGATACTAGCAGGTTTGTTGATCTCTGTATTTTTTACACCTCTTTACACCGATGTTCAAAATCTCTGGGGGGGTCCAGTTTATCCTGAGAAAGCCAATTTTTCTATACATAGAACATTTGATATTAACGCGAATCGTCATAGTGATTACAATATGTCTCTTATAGTCCCAGAAGATATTTCAGGTAATGATCTACAGTATATTAGAGATATTGAATGGGGCGGTGATCCTGAAACTTTTGAGAAATATGAAAGGGATTGGAAGTTATGGGAAGGTAACTTATCTAGAGGAGATTCTATATCGATCCAGATAATTTATGAAGTTGAAACTAGAACCTTAAATTGGGGTTACAGTTCAGATAATATAGGCACTATCGATGATTTACCTGACGAGGTGAAAGAACAATATGATAAAAACCAATGGCCGCTTGACGAAGATAGGAACGATGATGGTCAAAATGATTGGATGATACAACCGGACCATCCCCAGATCAAAAATCTAGCTGAACAGATCGTCGAAGGAGAGGAGAACTTATATACAAAATCTAGAGCTATATATAACTGGATTAACAATAATATTGAATATGAGATAGGTAGAGAAGGTTTACCAAAGCACGCATATTGGGTACTTGATAGTGGGACAGGCGATTGTGATGAACAGTCGTTCTTATATGCCTCCATGGCAAGGGCTGTAGGGATACCAGCCTATATGGAATTAGGAGTCCTTTATGATAGGATGGTAAATCAATGGGGTGGTCACGGATGGATAAGACAGATAGTTGTTAACGATAACGGGGAGGTAGGTTGGATTAATATAGACCCGGTCAATAACCAGTTTTTTGCTAGGGGTGCTACTAGGATCACTTTTTGGGTCGATGATGGTATAGAAGATCACTTAAGCGATTATTATTATTTCTTTTCACATTCAGGCCAAGTCACCGTGTCTGAGGAATTTGAGAATACAGGAATGGAAACTGAGGGACAAGTTGTGTTAGAAGACTCTGATGATATACCGGGATTCACATTTATTTTAGCTATACCGGCTTTAATAATCTCTGTTTTTGTACATAAAATAAAGAAAGATTCATAGTTCTGTCAATATGGTCCATCTCGAACTTTCCATCATCTTCATCAGTTCGTCTATATCTTCGAGAGAGGTAGTTCTAACTACGATAACATGATTCTTATCTACGGTCATCAGTATCATGTACCCATCAGGGTCTTCGATAGTTATGGTCTTTGGATATTTCTTTTTCAATGTTTTGTTCGTTTGGATGGTAGCCGCGTACAGAGTAGCTGTATACGTTATTAATTCCCGGATATCGATATTTCTCAACATCCCACTTTTTACAATTAATTTACCCTTTTTTTTCATAAACAATGAAAACTCAACGCTCTCATGATTACTGAGTTTCTTTATCGAATTATAAATTGCGGCTTTTACCATCGTTAATCAAACTCCTAACAGGTATTAAAGGCTTATTATAAAATAATTTTTCCTCATTAATCGCTCAACTCCAATAAAATTAAATGATCTCTAAATAAGTTTTAGCATAGTTCTATAAAATTAGAGATTATGTCCTATTGTAAAAGAAACATATGTCAAATATTTTACTAATTTATCAGCTATAGACCAATTTAATCAAATCCTTAAAGGAATAAAAAGTCCCGACTCCCGGATTTGAACCGGGGACCTGGTGATTTCTGCTATTACGGGTGAGTGGGTCTTAATTCGACCCAGGTATAAAATATAACTACAGTCACCCGCTCTAGCCAAACTGAGCTAAGTCGGGAATGGGTTATACAATCCTATTTGTATTCATTATATATCATTTTCGCATCTCCTCCGTTGAAACTGACCATACTAAATAGATCGCATTAGTTTTTCTAGAAAGTAATTTATTTATATATCGTTGTTCATTCGTACATATATATTTGGTTCTAAAACCGTGATAAAGATGGGGAATGAAATTTTTGAAAAGGTCGTTGAGGAACTTGATTTCGTCGGGGATATTCTATCCATCGGAATGACAAAAAAGGCGATCAGAAATGAAGGTGCAATTCCTGACACCGTCTCAAGAGAAGAGATGAAAAACGCTATCAGGAATCACATCGAACCGGCATTACATGATTTTATCAGTCAAAAAAAGGCGGGCGAATGGCGTAAAAAGACCTTCAAAAAGTTAGATAATATGGAGGGAGATGATGGGAACCAGTATTGATGGTATAGATATCGAAAAGTTTCAAACTCCGAGTTCCATAGAAGCCATGTACTTTTTGTTGATAGCGTTATTTTTGTTTTCATTCGGTATGGTACCTTTCTTCGGACATGGAGATTTCATAAATAATATAGCGGGAGCAATCTCTATTTTAGTTGCATTGACGTCCTTCCTGTACGCCTATAAACTGTACGGTTGGAAAAGTATCGAAGGTAAAGTATGGGCGATCCTCTTTTTTGCCATGTTAATAGTACTTGTATCTAATTTAACGAGCAGTTTTGGATACTTTAGGACTTACTTCGTTTTGAGATTCATGTCAATACCGATTTTAACTTTTGGACTGCTGTTGAAAGTTTGGTATACTGGGTTAAACCTAGATTTGAGTCAGAAGACAACAGCAGCTATACTTTTCATAGGTTGGGGCTTACTAACAGCTATCTCATCGGTCATCCCTTCCTTAGAAGGTGGATTCGACTACCTTGCTAACCCATACCCCATCTTCGCTTTTGCGGAGATATTTGCCCTTCTACTCGCTGTTTTGCTGATACAGACTATAAAGACACGTGGATGGTACTTCGTTGCTTTGGGTTTATTATTCATTAGCATGGGTGATATATTCCACCCCCTTGCATCTGTTCACGGGTTGATGTATCCTGGATCACCTATCAGACTATTCTGGTACATCGGTATGATTTTAGCGGGATATGGTGCATTCCATCAAAGAAAAGAACATATAAAGCTATTAGAGAAAATGTGAAAACCTATTCACCCTCATATTTCTCAGCTTTTTGTATTCTCTGAATAGGTGGTGGATGAGAGTAAAAAAGTAATTCTATAACTCTATTCGGATCCAATTCGGCTAGATCTATATCCGATAACCTTTTGAAAGCGGACACTGCAGCTTTTGGATCATCTATTACTGATAATGCAAAGTCGTCGGCCTTCCTCTCTCTCGATCTGCTGTAAGCCAAGATAAAAGGATCTACAAAACTATAAAGTCCGTAGATTATCAAAATAAACAAAGGTAAAGAGTAAAAATTTTCGAAGGATGCATACAAGTTAAAGATAACGCCAGTCAAATAAAACATCGGGAATATCAGTAAACCCTGTATCAAGATAAAACGAAGGATATCTTTGTTCACGTAGTGCCCCATCTCGTGAGCAACTACGGTTTCAATCTCCTTCTCATGGAAGTTTTCCAGTAACGTATCAAAAAGAAAGATCCTTTTGGTCTTACCCATCCCAGCAAATCCAGCGTTCGCTTTCTTTGTTTTCTTACCTGCTTTGACTTCCATAATTTTTTCAACCTCGTCCACACCATTGGACTCAGCTATCTCTGTTAATCGACGGGAGAGTTCTTCATCTTGGACTTCGTTTAAATCGTAAAATAATGGTAGAAATATAAGATGAGATGTATTCGAGAGCACACCGAGTATCGAAAAGTAAACTATACCTGCATAAAGCCACCAGAGATCTGTGTAATTCTGACCTAAGTAAAAGATGCCCAAAATCAATGGTATGCCAATTAACTGCATTATCAAAAATGCCTTGACCTGCTCTTTTATCCAGTCGCCTTTAGATTGATTACTAAGTCCATACCTATGTTCTAGGATAAAACCTGAGTAATAAGATACAGGTAAACCGATCAGATATATGACAGTTGTGAATAAAAGGACAAAGATCACACCGCCTAACCAATAATTGTTCAAAAGTAGGTATGAAAGTAAGTCGAAAGCCAAGATCTCCATCAACTCGCTTAAACCACTGAAATATAGTATGATCAGGGTAGACAAAGTAAGTATTGTCCCCTGGATGAACCCAGTATAGAACTTTTGTTTCGAGTAAAGCCTTGCCTTTTTCCGTTTCAGTCTATCGAATTTATAGGGGTACTTGACTTCACTCATATATTTTCACTCGACTTTAGCTTTCGAGAATTCCTCGCCATCCCATGGTTTTGTTGCATCTAGACCCCATTTAGAAGTCAACCCCGGTGCACTCGGGTCTAAAGAACTTCCTTTTTGATCTTCTAAGATGACTAAATCCTTGTGCGGCTGGAACCGAGTAGCTACCGCCCACTCTACCTGCCGGTCATCAAATATATCGATGTCATCATCGACTATTATCACCTTTTTCATGGAAGTATGTGCCTCGAAGGCCTTTTTTATAGCCTCTTTGACTTCATCGTCACTATCCTTGTTTACAGATATCACTCCATGCAGCCAGCTGCATCCCCCCTCAGTCAACCTTACATCTTTAACGTTAGTGGTCTTTCCGACTTCACTTTTCATAACGGACTCCCTTGGCAGTCCCATCAATAAGAAATGTTCGTAACCACCGGGTAGAAGTGCGTGGAAGATCGGATCGTTTTTATGATATATCCTATCTATTTTAACCACAGGCTGCTGTCTGACTTTATCGTAAGTGCCAGTGATATCTACGAAGGGACCTTCATCAGCTAACTCGTGCGTGATCCGACCTTGGAAGACGTACTCCGTGTAAGCAGGAACTAGTGACCCATCCTTCAACTTCACAGCCTGAACTCTTTCACCTCTTCCCCTTTTACGTAGAGCAGAGGCTATCTCGAACTCATCTACACGGTATTCCACTGATGTAGCACCGGCCAAAAGTATCGAAGGGCAGAGACCGATAGCGATGGATATCTTCAACTCTTCACCGTTCTCCCTTGCTTTTTCATACATCTCGTTCAGATGTCTTGGAACTAGTCTTATCGTGAAAGTATCTTTGCCTGTAAGCATCATCCTATGGAAGGATAAGTTCCTATCTCCATCGTACTCTGAGAAAACTACTCCCGATGTGATATACCTACCACCATCTTTGGGGTAGTACTTTGGGATAGGGAAGTCTCTAAGATCGAAATCCGCTACCATGTTATCCAATATCGGTGCATCATCTACGATCTCAACAGGTTCGGGGTTCTCCACTGCTTGGGCCAACAGATCAACGATCTGTGATTTATCCACATCCAAAGCCTTCCCAACTCTTTCACGGGTACCCCAAAGGTTTATCATTAGAGGACCACCGGGGAAATTGGGAAAATAAACCGGTTCCTCTAGATATTTCAAAGCTTCTTTTGTGGCATCCATTTCACAAGATACTTTTTCTTCAACGATCCTTTTCTCGAATTTATTGACAAAGCTACTGAAGGACAATGTTCTCACTCCTTATTATCTTCGACATTCTAACACTTCTACAGCACTCATAACTATTAAATTTACTCTTATCAAAGTTACAACAAAAATAATTAATAAAGTTCGACAATAGGGGACCATGAAAGGTTTATCTTATAAGGAAGCGGGAGTGGATATCGACAAGGAAGAAGAAGCTATCTCGGCTTTGAAGAAAAGTGTTTTATTCGCTAGAAAAGGTTTCGGAGCACCGTTGAAAAGCGACTTCACAGGTTTAATAGATTTTGGAGAGTATGCACTTTCACTCTGCACAGATGGGGTAGGGACTAAACTTCTCGTAGCGGATATCATGGAGAAGTGGGATACTGTTGGTATCGACTGCATCGCCATGAACGTTAACGATACTATCTGCCAGGGTGCTGAACCTATAGCCTTCGTAGATTATTTGGCAGTGGAAGAAGCTGATCCAGAACTGACTGAAGAGATCGGGAAGGGTTTGGAAAAGGGAGCTGAACTATCCAACATGACGATAATAGGTGGTGAGACCGCAACTTTGGGAGATATTATCAAGGGATTCGATATAGCCGGTACGACTTTGGGTTTTGTTAAAAAGGGGGACATCGTCGATGGGAAAGATGTCGAGGCCGGTGACCACATAATAGGTCTTCCCAGCTCAGGAGTTCATTCCAACGGATTCACATTAGCTAGGAAGATCGTGGATGAAAGTGAACATGATTATCACGATGAGATAGAATTCGGTGTTATCGGTTATGAACTGTTAAAACCCACTGAGATATACGTTAAACCGATCATTGAATCACTGAATAAGTACGATATAAAAGCCATGGCTAACATCACTGGAGGGGGTTTAAGGAACGTGAAAAGGATGAACGAAGAATTCAGATATTTCATCGATGATCCGCTTGAACCTCAACCGATATTTGACTTTTTACAAGAAGAAGGTGGTGTAAGTGATAAAGAGATGTATCAAACTTTCAACATGGGCATGGGATTCTGCTTGATCGTAAGCTCCAAGATATCTGAAGAAGTCGCTGATATGCTCGGTGGGAAAGTTGTTGGTGAAGTACAAGAGGGTGAAGGAGTCTACCACACTGAAAAGGATCTAGAATACTGATTCAGTTGAACCTATAATCGAACTCAAAATCTTCAACAAGATTTAAGTATTTAAAAGAATAAACTTCCGACAAATGGATATCTCAAAGTTTTTAGAAAGGTTTGATCAGGAAGATTACGATAGATGGGTTGAAGGTCGGAGTTCTATCTGTGATCTTATCGAAAAGCACAAACTCACTGCTCTTCTTTTTAAGAGAAAGATACTAAATGCCATCGATGAACACGAACCCAAGGATCTCGTAGAGAAATTTTGCAATGAACGTCCGGATATCGATATCAGAAACGAAGAAATGGTTTTGGAAAGGGTAGAAGAAGAACTAGAAGATATCAAAAGAGCGCTATAGAAATAATTGATCTATGAGAAATATTTATATTCTCAACTTAGTTATTTTGAGTAATAGGTGAACTAGTTGGAAACTTTCAGAGAGTATAATAAAAACAAAGATAGAGATGCTGTTTATCGTATCTGGCATGAAACAGGTTGGCTGAAAAAAGAACAGAAAGAGGCTATGGATCTCTTCTTAGAGGGGAGTAAAGAAGTTTTAGTAGCAGATATAGATGGAGAACCGGAATGTTTAGTAACGACTGTACCAGCTGTTATCCAGTACCAGGAGAACGAACTCCCACTTTCATGCATCACAGCAGTCACGACTAGTAGGATCGCAAGGAAACAGGGTTTTGCCAGTAACCTCGCAGCTAAAGCTGTAGCAAAAGATGCTTCAAAGGGCTTTATCGTATCTGGTCTGGGTATGTTCGAACAGGGATTCTACAACAGATTGGGCTTCGGGACCGGGAGTTATGAACACTGGTATTCCTTCGATCCGTCAACAGTAGATGTTGGTGTTGAACCAAGAGTGCCAAAGAGGATCACAGCTGAGGACTGGGAAGACGTTTATAAGAATTTAAAAAACCGTATGAAAAAACATGGTTATGTCACATTCACTGAAAAGAAGGGAACTAAAGGGATGTTAAAATGGGACGAGAAGAGTTTTGGTCTTGGTTATTATGATGACGATGGTGAATTGAGCCATCATATCTGGTTCGTAGTTAAAGATACACATCAAGGACCTTACTGGGTGAGATGGATGGCTTTCCAAAATTATGACCAATTCCTCGAACTGATGGGATTGATCAAGAATTTGGGAGATCAGGTTAAATTGATCAGCATGAATGAACCATCTGGGATACAACTCCAGGATCTGTTAAAAGAGCCCTTCAGACGCAGGAGGGTCACAGAGAAATCCAAGTTCGAGAACAGACTCAGCGCGTCCGCTTACTGGCAGATCAGGATTAATGACCTGCAGAGATGTTTAGAAAAGACCAGCTTCGATGGTGATGAAGTAGATTTTAATCTGAAACTGCATGATCCGGTCGAAGAACTATTGGAAAATGATCCATCATGGAAAGGGATATCTGGAAGATATGTTGTACATATGGGTAAAAAATCCTGGGCAGAAGAAGGCGAAGATATGTCCTTACCAACACTGGAAGCTGACGTCGGAGCATTCTCAAGGATGTGGTTAGGTGTGAGACCTGCTACCGGGCTCTCAGTGACAGATAAATTATCGGGACCCAAAGATCTTCTAGAGAAGCTTGACAAGACCATCTGCTTACCCGATCCTCATCCAGATTGGGATATGTGATAAATTTCAGGAAAGACTAATTAAAGACTCCGACTATATCGTTCTATATAAGGTGCTTATAATGAAGAATATCTTGATAACTGGGTTCGACCCATTTGGTAAGAATGAAGATAACCCTGCTAGTAGAGTTCTAGATGCCATTGATGATAAAGAATTTGACGATTATAATGTTGAAACTCTAAAAGTACCTACGGTTTATTACAGGTCGATAGATAAAACTGTAAAGAAAATTGAAGAGATAGAACCAGATGCTGTGATCAGTCTGGGTATGGCCCAGAGGAAGAAGATATCGGTTGAGAGAGTTGGTATCAACGTAAATGATGCAAGGATACCAGACAATGATGGACAGCAGCCGGAGGATGAGCTCATCGATGAAGATGGACCTGCAGCATACTTTTCAACGCTACCGGTTAGAGAGATTTACGATCGACTGATAGAGGAAGGAGTACCAGCTAAGATATCGAATACAGCAGGTACTTTCGTTTGTAATCATCTGATGTATGGAGTGTTGAATCATATCAGTAAGATGGGTTTGGATACAAAAGCAGGATTCATTCATGTACCCATGATGCCGCAACAGACACTGAACAAGGATAAACCCAGCATGTGTTTAGACCTGACCGTTAAAGCCGCGGAGATCGTTATCGAAACTACAGTCGAGAATCTTGAGTGATAGTCGATGTGGTTCGTATACATGCTTCGATTGGATGACGATTCACTTTACACAGGTATAACGAAAGACATCGATAGAAGGATAAAAGAACATGAGGAAGGACGAGGCAGTAAATACGTTCGTGGTAGGACCCCAGTGAAATTAGTTTACTCAGAAAGATGTACCAACAGAAGTGAAGCACTGAAAAGAGAAGCCGAGATCAAAAGTTGGAGCAAAGGTAAGAAAGAAAATTTCGTAGAAGAAAAGAAGGTGACATAGATGGACATAGACGAAATAGATTATCTGATCACTGCTGTCAAATATGATAGAATGGACCAGCTCTTTGAAAAGGTCAGAACCCATGAGCATATGGAAGATTATGCTGTAGGATACCCATACCCAGAAGAAAGAGAAGCGGTACTGGAAAGACTTGAGGAAGGAAAATTTTATGCTACTTTGGTCTCCCCAGAAGATGACGAATTCGATTATAGGGTTGGGAAGAAAGTGGAGGCCGTAGAGGTTGAAGGACAGAGATTTATAAGGACGGATGGAGAGAAAGTCAAGAGGGATTATTTAGAAGACGTGACGATTATAAAAAGGGAAATACCATAATTTTAATTAGAACACATCCTATGTAATTATTGAGTGAACATAGCGATGACCGGAAAAATAATCACTATGGGAGGGAACGTAGAGATATCTCCGACTGAGCCTCTTTTCAAAAAATTTTTTAACATATCCCAATTGATATCAGATGGACAGCCCACGATAGGGATAATACCAACTTCGAGTGCAGAACCATTTGAAAGTGGTAAAATTTATTCTCGTCTATTCAATGATATCGGAGCTAACACAATAGTTTTGAATCCTGAGGATAGACAGGAGGCTAATTCCGAAGGGATACTGGATGATGTAGAGAAGGCACATTCCTTTTTCATAACCGGTGGGAACCAGCTCAGGATAACGGGTCTTTTAGCGGGGACAGATACAGTTAGAAGGATCAAAAAAAAGTTCCAGCAGGGTGCACTGGTAGGAGGGACGAGTGCAGGTGCGGTATGTCTTACCAATATAATGATATTCGAGGGGTCTATAAAACGTCATTTTTACAAAGGCGAAGTCGATCTGACCCAAGGTTTGGGATTCATAGATGAAGTAGTCATAGACACCCATTTTGCGGAAAGAGGACGTTTTCCACGGTTGATACAAGTTGTTAGTGAAAATCCTGGTATATTGGGGATCGGTTTAGGGGAAAAAACTGGTGCTGTTTGGGACTTCGATAAGATAGAATTTGAGGTCATAGGGAGTGGAAACGTCGTTGCCATCGAGGGCAGACATCTTACAAAAACAAACATCCCGGAGCTAGAAGTCGGTGACAACATGTCGGTAAGCGGGATAAGAGTTCATGTTCTAGGACACGGGAGTAGGTTCCAGTACGAGAAGTGTGACCTCTATCTTCCGGAAGATGAGGACTAGAAACTCTTGTCAAAAGTTCTATAAAACGGAATACCTTTTTTGGATCTAAGTGGTTGAATTTATCTCGCTGGATAACCCCGACCAATTCCTTAAGAATTTTATTTGAAATGATAAGGTCATATTTTTGCGAAACAGTAAGGAGAAAAGGTAATAGTTCTCTATATCAAGTGTTAAATTATTCAAAGTCTTTCTTGTTTTTTCTTTTGTTTTCAACCTACTCAAAGTATTTTGATAATATCTCGACTGAGAATAAACTTTGATTCAATATTCCTTAGCCTTTTCATATATATTGGCTGTAGAATTCCTTTTTTATGACTTGAGTCTACAAGTATTTACAGGGGAATTCCTTCGATATTTGGAATTGCTACTACAATTTTGAAATAAAATCATTAAATACCCGTCGATTCCATTTCTAGCTTGTTGCATGACAAGAGAAGAGAACAGGTTTTCTATAGTACAGGAATCTGGCATAAGAGAGAGATACATCTCCGACGACACCTTTCCCAAATTATCATTTTTTTAAAAAATAATATATCGATTGTAGAAACATCCTATTTATCTATTCTTTTTTGATATCTCTTAAACAAACCTGAGCATTTTTTTCGAGTTCTGGGAGTTTGTTATCTACGACGTCCCAAACGATGTCTCAGTTGACACCGAAATAGATGTGTATTATCTTATCTCTCATCCCACCGATCTTTCTCCATTCAATGTCAGGATGATCCTCTTTAACATCTAAAGATATATTTTTAACAGCCTCTACAGGAATTTTAAAAAATTCCTTCGATTGCTGGAATTTGATTCCAGCTAATCACCTATTATCTCCAAATTTCTAAGGACTGCATCTTGGGTTTTTAGATCATCAAGTAGATCCTCTTGATTCATACCATTTGTGAACATTTCTATCCTGTTGATAGCCTCTAATATATCCGTTAGAGATTCTTCATCCCCTCTTTCAGACATAAACTACGCTCCTTGAGATATCTTTACTTACTTTTGGAATACGTATATGCCTCAAACCCTCTAGCGTCAAGATATCTACACGTCTATCTAAGAGTTCTTCAAGATAGAATGTCAGTTCCATAAAATCATCAAAATTCGGTTCCTTAAACTCTACAATTATGTCTACATCACTTTGTTCATCATCCATACCTTTGGCACAGGAACCGAAAAGGCCTATACTCTCAACTCCAAACCTTTCCTTTATCTCGTCTTTGTGTTCTTCTAGAATCTTTTTGACAGCCTTACCCATATCACTTCATACATTGATACGTTTTGACTCATAAATAAGTTTTTGCTGAC